>NZ_JBFAJY010000104.1:0-1059 GCF_040655445.1 Streptomyces sp. NPDC050423 | reverse complement strand
CTGAGAGTGCGGTAAGCGAGGTAATGCCCTTTTCGGACTTGGAGTTGGGTGAGGTTCCCTGGTCGGCGGATCGGGTCGCTGGTCAGGCGCGGGGCTGAGTGAACAGGCCGGGTTCGGGTTCGGTGAGGATGCCTCGCGTGACCAGGCGTTTCAGCTTGGACCGGATGCCTTCGGTGTTCTTCGGGAGGATCGGCAGGTCGAGTGCCTCGCACAGGTCGCGGGCCCGCAGCGGACGGCCGGCGTCGGTAAGGGCGGCGAGGATCTGCTGGTAGGCCGGGTGGTCCGGCGCGTCGGGGCGGGGTGTTTCCTCGACGGGATCAGGTCGGGGGATGGCAAGGAGGGTCTTGCGGGTGATGCGCAGGTTCTCGCTCTCCGCGTCGAGTTCACCGAGGTGGGCAGTGAAATCCTCGATGCGGGAGCGGAGCTGTCCAGCCTGTTCGCTCAGTTCACGCTCGCGGGCCTCGACGTAGGCCAGGACGGCGCTGATCTGCGGGTTGTCGCTCACCGCGTCCTCCAGGCAGGGATGGTGGCGCCGGTGAGCCGGCGGGCCATGACGGAGGTCATCGCCCAGAAGACGCGTGAGCGGGAGGTGGCGGGCCTGTGCTCGTAGTCGCGGACCAGCCGCCGGTAGAACATCAGGATCCCGTTCGTCTGCTCCACCACCCACCGCTTGGCCTGCGGGACAAAGCCCTTGTCAGCGGGGTTGCGTTCGACGATCTCGACGTCGATGCCGTACTGCTTGCCGTGGTCGATGACGCTCTTCTTGAAGCCCTGGTCGACCAGGGCCTTGCTCACCGTGTCGGTCTGGGCGGCCACGCCGTCCAGCAGCTCGATACCGGCGGCATTGTCGTGTGCACTGGCCGGCAGGACGGCGACCGCGACGACGAGGCCCAATACGTCCACGGCCAGGCATCTCTTGCGCCCCGGCACCTTCTTCGCCGCGTCCTTGCCCGTCGTGGTGGCCGGGACGCCGACGGCGGCATGGATACTCTGCGTGTCCAGGATGACCAGGCTCGGGTCGGCTAATCGCCTTCTCTTTTCCCGCAGTTGCCACCGCAA
>NZ_JBFAJY010000103.1:0-1062 GCF_040655445.1 Streptomyces sp. NPDC050423 | reverse complement strand
TGTTCTGTCCATGGAGGTTGGTGACGGATCCCACGGCTTGGGGATCTTGAACGAGTGAGGGCCTTCCGGGTTCGGTGTGGATTGCGACATCTGCACCGACCAGAAAGGCCCTCATGCCCCACCGTAATGCACCTCTGACCGAGACCGGCCGCCTGCGTCTGGCCCGTTGCGTCGTCGAGGACGGCTGGCCCCTGCGCCGGGCCGCCGAACGCTTCCAGGTCTCACCCACCACGGCCCAGCGGTGGGCTCAGCGCTACCGAGAGCAGGGCGAGGCCGGAATGACCGACCGCTCCTCCCGGCCCCACTACAGCCCGCGCCGGACACCGGCCCGTACCGAGCGGCGGATCATCAAGGTCCGTGTCCTGCGACGCTGGGGACCGGCCCGCATCGCCTACCTCCTCGGACTGAACCCGGCGACCGTGCACCGCGTCCTGACCCGCTACAAACTCGCTCGCCTGACCCACCTGGACCGCGCCACCGGCCGGGTCATCCGCCGCTACGAGCACGCCGCCCCCGGCGACCTCGTCCACGTCGACATCAAGAAACTCGGCAACATCCCCGACGGCGGCGGCCACAAGTTCCTCGGCCGGCAGGCAGGCCGCAAGAACCGCGCCAAGGCCGGTATGAGCTTCCTGCACAACGCCGTCGACGACCACTCCCGCCTCGCCTACAGCGAGATCCTCACCGACGAGAAGAAGGAAACCGCCGTCGGATTCTGGCAGCGCGCCCACGCCTACTTCACCGACGCCGGGATCACCGTCCAGCGCGTCCTGACCGACAACGGCTCCTGCTACAAGTCGCACCTCTGGCGCAACTCACTTGCTGCACAGGGCATTTCACACAAACGAACCCGCCCCTACCGACCCCAGACGAACGGGAAGGTCGAGCGGTTCAACCGGACCCTGCTGGACGAGTGGGCCTACGCCAAGGCATACCGGACCGAGACCGAACGGCGTGACGCCTACCCGCAATGGCTCCACACCTACAATCACCACCGCGGACACACCGCGCTCAAAGGCCAACCACCCGCCAGCCGCGTCCCCAACCTCACGGGTCAGTACA
>NZ_JBFAJY010000102.1:0-1090 GCF_040655445.1 Streptomyces sp. NPDC050423 | reverse complement strand
GTCCGGGCGGGAAGGTGGTTGAAGGCCTTCACGATCTGGGCGCCGGGCAGGACCTCGGCCGCATACCGCGAGGAGAGCCGGCCCTTGAGGATGTCGCCCGCGTTGGGCGCGTAGTGCGCGTTGGTGGTGTCGACGACGATCTTCCCGTTCCAGTCGGGCAGGGCGTTGCCGAACGTCTCGACCGCGCCGAACGGGATGGCCATGAAGATGACGTCGCTCGCCAGTGCCTCAGTGAGCGTCACGGCCCGGACTGTAGAGCCCCAGGAAGCGGCGAGTTCGCTGATCGAGCGCGGTCCGCGGGTGTTGGCGATGCTTACCTCGACTCCGGCCCGGACGAAAAGGTGCGCCAGCGCCGAACCGATGTTTCCGGTGCCCACGATGGCGTAGCGGGTGTCTGTAGACATGTGTTTTTCCAGTTCCAGTCGATTGCTGAGGGCTGTGGAGACGGCAGAGCGGCTTCGTCGCCGCGTTCCTGTCGGCGGCGCCCACCTCCGCCGGCCAATGTGGTTGATGTGTTAACCAAACCCTATGGTGACCTGGTTAACATGTCAACCAAAGCGGTAGGGTGGACTTCATGGATGAACCGCGATGGCTGGACGAGCGTGAACAGCGAGCTTGGCGCAGCCTCATGAAGATGCAGGCCGGCCTGTCCGAACACATCGAGCGGCAGCTGCGCACCCACAGCGGGCTGTCCGCCGCCGACTACCAGGTGCTGGCCCACCTGTCCGAGGCACCCGAGGGGCGCCTGAGGTCGTTCGCACTCGGGGATGTGCTGCAATGGGAGAAGAGCCGCCTGTCGCAGCATCTGACGCGCATGCAGAACCGCGACCTCATCCGCCGCGAGCGATGCGCGACCGACCAGCGAGGGGCAGTCGTGGTCATCACCGAACAGGGCCGCACCCTCATCGAGGCAGCCGCCCCGCTCCACCTGGCTGACGTACGCAATGTGCTGATCGACCACATGACCCCCGCACAGATGGACCTTCTGATCGAATTGGGGGACCAGGTGGAGGCGCGACTCGCCGTGGTCGATCAGAAGCCGGGATGAGCCCTTGCGTACCCGCCGGGATGAGCCCTTGCGTACCCGCCG
>NZ_JBFAJY010000101.1:0-1256 GCF_040655445.1 Streptomyces sp. NPDC050423 | reverse complement strand
AGCCCGATCGGTCAACGCAGCCAGCAACCTCGTCCTCACCCGCGGACCAGCCAAAACAAAACCCCCCACCACCCACACAACCCCACCCCCGCACCTACCCGGCCCACCAGAAGTACGATTCAGCCGAAACGGGAACCTGAGAGCCCGCATCGCACCCGCAATTAGCGGCATCGTATTTCTCTTCGTCAGCGGATTAAGTGCTTACGGAGCCTACCGGCGCGGCCTCCCGTTTCTCCTCCTAGTCGCATTCTTCCTTGCGATCGCGCTGCTGTCATTCTGGAGCGCTTTCAGTAAGCGCACATATTTGGACATCGATGATTCCGGCCTGAAGATCGGATATCATAAATCTGCCCCGAGTGAGATCTCCTGGCAGCATGTCTCCTACGTCGGCATACTGCACCACTACACCTACGAAGGCAAACATAAAGTAATCCGGAGGGGGAATGAGCAGGCTCTCCTGGTCATCCGGCTACGCCCGTACGCCACGCCTCCCCCTGGAAGCACCGCCCTCCACGCGGGCCCATTCCGTAAAATTTCTCATTCTCTTCAACGAATCGGTCACATCGGCTGCGAAGTTGCGAATGTCGAAGCCGACCCGATGTGGCTTCGGGAGGCCATCGAACGTCTTAGTGGCCTGCAGTGCAAAACCGACCTGGAGCTCTACGTCCTCGACCCGCGACTCAAGCCCACAGCGTCGAGTTCATAGGTTCCACAAGGTGTACACATCGCTGAACCAGTTGGAGAGTTGAAGCCATGTCGAAGCCCTGGACGCCCGACGGGGCCTCCTCCCGTGCGCTGCTGATCGGCGTATCGGACTACAAGTCCCCCGGCCTGGAGCAGATTCCCGCCGTGCGGAACAACCTCGACGCGCTCAAGGACGCCCTCTCCGGCGAACGCGGCCTGCTCCCCCCGGACCACATCCGCACCCTCGGCGCAAACGGCACCCCGGTCGACGAAGCCTCGATCGGCAGAGAACTCGCCTCCGCCCGACGCGAAGCCGAAGACCTCCTGCTCGTCTACTACGCCGGACATGGCCTGCTCGACGACGGCGGCCTGCTCCACCTGGCAGTCACGGACACCGACCCCGACCCCGACCATGCCGGCTACACCGCTCTGCCCTTCCAACTCCTCAAACAGGAACTGGCACAGTCCCGCGCCAAAGCCAGGGTCCTCGTACTCGACTGCTGCTTCTCCGGCCGAGCCGTAGCCGCAATGAGCCCCCAACACACCCTGCTCTCCGGCCAACTCGACCTGAA
>NZ_JBFAJY010000100.1:0-1527 GCF_040655445.1 Streptomyces sp. NPDC050423 | reverse complement strand
AGCGGAAGATTTCAAGTCCAGTGAGACGGTCGTGACGCTATGAGTTTTGTGGTGCGGGGTCTCTCCGTTTGGCCGGGTCGTTGATCCAGGCCATCTGAGGTATCTCGGGTGGTCTGGGGCGGCGGCCGAAGCGTTCGGGGTGGCGGGTGTATGCCTGAGCGAGGGTGACGGCGCGCTGGTCGCGGACTTCCTCGGCGGTCCCGAAGTGGACGGAGGCGGGTGTGTGCCAGCCGATGCCCGAGTGCCGGTGCTCATGGTTGTAGTAGGCGATGAACGCGTCGAACCACTCGCGTGCGTGGGCCAGCGAATCGAACCGTTCGGGATAGTCCGACATGTACTTCGTGGTCTTGAACTGGGCCTCGCTGTACGGGTTGTCGTTGGAGATTTTCGGCCTCGAGTGGGAGCGTGTCACGCCCAGATCGATCAGTAGCTGGGAGACTTTCTTCGATGTCATCGAGGTGCCGCGGTCCGCGTGCACGGTCTGGGGCACGATGCCGTTGCGGGTGATGGTCTCGCGGATCAGTTCCTCTGCCCGCACCGCTGATTCAGCTCGCTCGACGGTGTGGCCGACGATGTACCGGCTGAAGATGTCGATGATCACGTAGGCGTGATACCAGACGCCTTTGGCCGGTCCGGCTGCCTTGGTGATGTCCCAGGTGAACACCTGCGAGGGTCCGGTGGCGACCAGCTCGGGCACCGCTCTGGCGGGATGGGTGGCCTGCCGTCGGCGTTCACCGGATTGGCCTTGCTCGCGCAGGATCCGGTACATCGTCGAGATCGAGCAGTGATAGCGCCCGGCGTCCAGCTCGCGGGCCCAGATCTGGGCGGGCGCCATCTCGGCGTACTCGTCGCCGTTCATCAACTCCAGTACCGCGGCCCGCTCCTGGCCCGTCAGGGCCGAGGGCTGCACCTGCACCCGGGAGCGGGGTGCGCGGACCGTCGGGGGCTTGAGACTGCGGTAGTGGGTGGCTCGGGAGCGGCCGGTCAGCCGGCACGCGGCCGAGACGCCCAGCTGGTCCTGGACATCGGTGAACGCCTCGTCCGCGACCGGGCCGGCGGCAGGCTTCAGTCCGCGCTCTCGGAGATCATTTCCAAGAGCGCGGAAGCTTTTCCCATCACCTCGAGAGCGGCCTTGTTCCGGGCCAGGTCCTTCTCCAGCCGCGCCACCTGCTGCCGCAGCTTCTCGTTCTCCACCTCCGCGGCGGACTTCTTCGCACGGGCCGGGGTCGTCCGCCGGTCGACCAGGTTCTCCAGGGCCCCGGCATCCCGGGCGGCCCGCCACTCCTTGACATGTGAGTGGTAGAGCCGTTCCCGGCGCAGGACCGCGCCCTTCTCGTTCCTGGGCGCCGCGTCGTACTCGGCAACGATCCGCAGCTTGTACTCCGAGGTAAAAGTGCGGCGCTTCGGCCTCGGCGCCGGGTCGGACCCGGCCGGTTCGGTGCTGGTCATAAGGGGTGATTCTCCTGTCGCGCCCTCTCAGGCTAACCCGACAGATCGGGATGTCTCACCCAAGGCTGACAGAGAGGG
>NZ_JBFAJY010000099.1:0-1540 GCF_040655445.1 Streptomyces sp. NPDC050423 | reverse complement strand
CGGACGACGACGGTCGCCTGGCCCACACTCTCGTGAGCGGTCAACGCCGTCTCGATCTCACCGAGTTCGATACGGAAGCCGCGGAGCTTGACCTGCTGGTCCGCGCGGCCGAGGTATTCGAGGGAGCCTTCGTGGTTCCAGCGCACGAGGTCGCCGGTGCGGTACATCCGCGTCCCGGAGGGACCATACGGGTCAGCCACGAAACGGTCCGCTGTCAACGACGGCCGATCGAGATACCCCTGCGCCAGACCGGCACCCGCGACATACAACTCCCCCGGAACACCCGGAGCGACCAGCCGCAACCCCTCGTCCAGCACATACGCCCGGTGATTGTCCAAGGGCTCCCCGATGGGGATCGCACCCGCATAGTCCAACGGCCGGTGGACGCGGTGCGTGGTGGCGAAAGTCGTCGTCTCCGTCGGACCGTAACCATTGACGACGGTGAGATCCGGGCAACGGTCCATCACCCGGCCTACCGCCTCCGGCGGAACCACATCCCCGCCCGCCCACACCTCACGCACCCCGGCGAACGCCTCCGGAACCTCCTCCGCCATCACCCGGAACAACCCGGCCGTCAGCCACAGCGCGGTGATCCCGTGCTCGGCCAGCAGGCGCTGGTAGTCCGCCGGAGCCAGATGCCCTGCAGGGGCAACGACGAGTGTGCCGCCGTTCAGCCACGGCACCCACATCTCATACGTCGACGCATCGAACGCCATCGCCGAGTGGAACAACACCCGACCGTGACCACCATTCGCGTACATCGTCTGCGCCGCCAGATCCGCGACATTGCGATGCGTGACCGCAACACCCTTCGGCACCCCCGTCGAACCCGACGTGAACATCGCGTACACCGGCTGATCCGCATGCACCGCAACCAACGGATCCGACCCATCACCCCCACCACCCCACACAGGACCCAACACCCGCACACCCGCCGGCACCACCAACGCACCCGCATCCCGATCCGTCACCACATGCGACACACCCGAACCACCAACAATCAACTCCACCCGCTCAGCCGGATAACGGGTGTCCAGCGGTACGTAGACGGCCCCGGCCTTCACCACGGCCAACGTCGTCACCACAGCACTCACCGAGCGCTCCAGGAACAACGCCACCCGACCACCCGGCCGCACACCCTCACCGATCAACCGGTGCGCCGCACGATTGGCCAGCACATCCACCTCACGGTAGGAGAACTCACGCCCCTCCCCCACCACCGCCACCGCATCCGGCGTCCGCACCACCTGAGCCGCGAAAAGCTGCCCAAGCCCCACATCCGGCGAACCCGTCACCGCACCGGCCCACTCCCCCAACAACACCCCACGCTCATCCCCCGACAACAACTCCAACTCACCCACCGGCACATCCGGAGCCGACACCACAGCACCCAACAACCGCACCAGACGCTCACCCGCCAACTCCACCGAACGCGCGTCATACAGATCCGTCGCATACTCGATCGTGATGTCCAACCCACCCGGCCGACCATCCACCCCACGATGCTCCGCGAACGAGAACGTCACGTCGAACTTGGCGA
>NZ_JBFAJY010000098.1:0-1584 GCF_040655445.1 Streptomyces sp. NPDC050423 | reverse complement strand
ACGAGTTCGAATCTCGTATCCTCCGCCATTGCTCTCACCGGGCAATACGTCGAAGGCCCCCGCAGCTTGCTGCGGGGGCCTTCGACGTTGGTGGTTGCAGTTGCCCCTCTGACACTGAACCGGCCTCGAATCAGCCTGGGAGCGGCAGCTGCCGCACGCCATCGCCGCGTTGCGTCCGTAGCGGCGCGTCACTTGAGAGCACGGGAAACACAGGCCCACCTCTCACGGAGTGCAACCCAGGACGGACGCAGCCGCTGCCCGCTCCACAGCCGTGATCCACGTGGCCCGTCGACTGCGCTGGGCCGGGACACGGGCGAGGGGGAGATCACCCGTCGGCTGCCCGAGGTTCACGAGGGCAGCGATAGGTCTCGGGCAGCGTAGTAGGCACGCAGCGCGGCCTCGCTGCCGGAGCCCAAGGCCGTCATGATCCGCTGGAAGCGGGCAGAGCGCAGGTCTCCGGCCACGATGATGCGGGGGTGCTGGCCGGCGGGCGGGGCGTAGCCGTCGGCGCTTCGGACGAGATCACCGGACGGGGCCGCCGGTGCGTTCCCAATGCTCACGTACGTGGCGTCTGCGGTGACCACGCGCCGCGCGCCGTCCTGGCCCACCAAGTCCGCTGTTGCCGAGCTCTTTTCGGAAGTGCGCAGAGTCAGGTGCGCGACGGGCAAGAGCGTGACGTGGGGGTCGTCGCGGATCTCCTCGACCTTGTACACGTCCGCCTCCGGGTAGGCGACGAGCAGGCGGGTGTCGGTGTCCGGGTGGGCACGGAGGAAAGTACCGATCGGGCGGTCACCACCAAGGACGAGGAGAGTGCGGCCCTGGGCGTCGTCCGCGTCGGCCTGCCAGAGCGGGGGCAAGATGAGGCCGCTGGGAGCGGTGATCCAGGGGACATCATGGGGCTGGAGGGGGCCGACGCCGGTGGCGACGACTGCGTACGGGGCAGCCAGGCGGGTACCGGTATTCAGGGTGACGGTGACATTGTCGTCCTCGGCACGGAGTTCGACTACGCGGCGGCCGAGTTCCAGGCGGCACAGCTCCGTGCTCTTCAGCTCGGCGGTAATGGCGTCGGCAAGCGCGGGGCCGCTGGTGTGACCGCCGAGGGCATTGTTCAGGGCCCCGATGCGGTAGAGATTGCGGCACAGCGTGTCCGGCTCGACCAGGACCGAACGCATACCGACGCCCGCGGCCATGCGGGCGGCGGCGCACCCGGCCGGCCCGCCTCCGACGATGATCAGGTCGGTGTCCTGGGATGCGGGCGAACCGGTGCGGGGCGAGGTGTCGGCCATGGGGCTATTCCAGCACCGGCGCCCCTGAATACGCAGTGAGTTGCCCCACCACATGATCGGTGGTGACGAGTTGGCTGGATCCGATCAGGCGGCGGGCGACGACGAGGCCGGCGTCGTGGACGTCCGGGCCGGCGTCGGTGGCGCAGGCGTCGGTGACGATCCAGGGTGTGTAGTCGCGCTCGAAGGCATCGGCGGCGGATTTCAGGACGCAGCTCTCGGTGGCGATCCCGCAGAAGACTAGGTCGGTCCAGCCGGCCTGGCGGATCAGTTCGTCCGCCTCGGGGGTGAACAGCGTGTA
>NZ_JBFAJY010000097.1:0-1653 GCF_040655445.1 Streptomyces sp. NPDC050423 | reverse complement strand
GCGAAGTCGGGTGGCCCGGGGGATTTCGCCCCCGGGCTCCCACAGATCCGTACGTGACCGTCTCCGGTCATACGGCTCTTGTCGTCCTGGTCACCAGACCCGAGCGGGCTCGGTCACCCAGACCCAGTGCGCAAGGAGCCGGGGATGTCGATCAACCCCGGACCACCACGCACGGAAGGTCGCCGACCAGCTTCGCCGCAGCCTTCGGTACTTCCCGCGCAACCACCGGACCATGTAGGCATTGATCCGTTCCAGGAGGGGATAGAGGGCCGATCTGTTGAAGGCCCCGTAGTACTGCATCCATCCCCGCACGACCGGATTGATCCAGTCCGCGAGGTCTCGGGCCTCGCCCTGCACCCACCGGTGCAGGCGCCAGGAACGCACCACCTCGCCCATCCGCTTCAGGGCCTTGTCCGAAGCCGCCGGAGAGAAACTCCGAAACAGCCCGTTCCGCCCGTCTACGGTGCGCTCGCGAAAGTCGTAGCCCAGGAACGTGAACCTCGTGTGCTCGAAAGAGCTCTTGCGGTTCGCATCACGGCAGTAGACGATCTGCGTTTTGTCAGGGTGCAGTTGAAGGCCGACCGAGTCCATGCGCACCTCCAGCGCGGCCAGTACTGCTCTCGCCTTGGCGAGACTGCGGCAGTGAATGACCGCGTCGTCGGCATATCGTTCGAAGCGGACATCCGGGAAGGCCCGGTGCAACCACATATCGAACGCGTAGTGCATGAACAAGTTCGCCAGGACCGGAGATACCGCCGAACCCTGAGGAGTTCCCATGGCACGCTCGATCAGCGTGCCGTCTGCATGTTGCAGCGGGGCGGCAAGCCACCGCTTGACATACAGCAGGACCCAGGGAAGCTCGCAGACCGAGCCCACCGCCTTGAGCATCAGATCCCACGGCACCGAGTCGAAGAACGCCTTGATGTCGAGATCGACCACCCAGTCGTACTTCCAGCACCGCTCCCGGCACCTGCCCACTGCGTCAATCGCGCCACGCTTTGGGCGGTAGCCGTAGGAGTCCGGATGGAAGATCGGCTCGACCCTCTTCTCCAGCACCATCGCCACCACCGTCTGCGCGACACGGTCGCCCACGGTCGGCACTCCGAGAACCCTGATACCGCCCTGCGGCTTCGGAATCTCCACCATGCGCACCGGCGGCGGAAAGTAACAGCCCGAGGACATCCGATTCCAGATCCTGTACAAGTTTCCCCGCAGATCCTCCTCGAACTCCTCGATGGCTACCGCGTCCACGCCCGGCGCACCCTTGTTCGCCCTGACCTTCTCCCAAGCCTCCATCACCAGCGGCTTCGGAATACCGAACGGCTTGTCCGGTGCTTTCAACTCATCCACGCCAATTCCTCCCGGAGAACTTCCGGTTGATCGAATGAACAAGCCACGAACGACCCGGCCCCTTCGCTCCACCCCCATTACAGGGACTTCACCGCTACTACGAGCCGGTCCGCCAGCGCACGCCCGGCAGGGACGTACGCCTTCTCCTGTTCCGCACAGATCCCGCAGATCGGGCTCGCGCCACCTTCACGCCGGACACCGCCTGGCCAGGAAGCGGACACCCGCCAGACTCATCCCGGGGAGCCTTCAAGCCCCGGTTTCGATGTCGTCCAAGCATTTCGACGCATCAGCAGTGGTTCGCTC
>NZ_JBFAJY010000096.1:0-1658 GCF_040655445.1 Streptomyces sp. NPDC050423 | reverse complement strand
TGGGTGCGGCTCGTTTCGAGGGAAGCCCTGACCTGTGGGGACGTGGGTTGGTGCGGAAATGGGCAGGTCTTCTCGTGACGAGAGGGGGCGGTGCCGGTGGGTTCGCTGTTCGAGTTGATCGATGCCGAGGAGGCCGGGGTCCGGGCCCGGGTAGAGGAACTTGAGGTTCGGGTTGCGGAGTTGGCTGAGCGGCTGGTTGTGGAGCGGGAGAGGTTGTCGCGGCTGGTGATCACCCGTGAGACGGCCGGTGAGCTCCTGGCGAGGATCCCGGTCAGCGTTCCGGACCAGCCCGAGGGTGAGTCGCCGACGGCGGTGAAGGCGTCGCCGTTCACGGGTGCGGAACGTCGGGTGATGGGGATTTTGACCGTGCCGAAGTGGCAGCAGGGCATGGACCAGGGAGTGCTGCCGCGCGCCTACCAGGACATTCTCGACGTGGTGCGGGACGCTCCGGGGCCGGTGCGGGCGAAGCAGATAGCACCGCGGATCGGGCTGCCGGCCGAGACCTCGAAGATTGAGGGGGTCCGTTCGAAGCTGAAGCGGCTGGTCGAGCGGGGCTGGCTGGACGAGGGCACCCCGGGACTCTTCACCCCGTCACACGCATGGACGGCCAACTCGGCCAAATCGCCCTGAAAGAAGGGCTCTTCCTTCTAAATTCGTAGGTGCGAACCAAAACGAACACAAGAAGGAAGAGCCACGATGGAACATTACGACATCGGCCCGGGACCTGACCCGTTTGCCCACTCGGTCAGTGCCTTCGAGATGCTGACGGCCATCCTGTCGGGACGGACGGCCGGCGAGTGGACCCATGCTGAGCTGGAGGAACATCTCGAGGCCGCGGGACGGGACCTGATCCGCCAGCTCCTGCAGGACCACCTCGACCTGCGCGCGATACGCGAGGAACAGAAGACGGCAGGGACCTCGGGCGTGCAGGTTGTGGGGCCGGAAGGCCGGACGAGGCCCTGGCGGGAGAAAGGCCACGAACGACGGCTGGCCTGCTTGTTCGGAAACGTGAACGTCCGCCGGATTGCCTACCGCGGCCCGAACATGAGCAACGTGCATCCCGCGGACGTGCTGCTGTCCCTGCCTGCCGGCCGGCACTCGATGGGCCTGCGCCGACTGGCTGCCGTCGAGGCCGTCCGCGGCTCATACGACCAGGCCCTCGACGCGGTCGGCCGCCGCTGCGGAAAGGTCCTCGGCAAACGTCGCCTCGCCGAACTCGTCATCGCCGCCGCCTGCGACATCGACGCCTTCTACCGCGACCGCGCTCCTGTTCCCTGCGGCCGCGAGACCCTGCTGATCCTGCAGTTCGACGGCAAGGGAATCGTCATGCGGCCCGAGGCTCTGCGCGAAGCCACCCGTCGCAAAGCAGAGGAAAGCGCAGCCCAGGGCCGACGCGGACGCCTTGCACCGGGCGAAAAACCTAACCGGAAACGCATGGCCACCGTCGCCTGCGTCTTCGACACCCGCCCGGCGCCCCGCCGCCCACACGACATCATCCACCCGCCCGGCGGCCGCACCGGCAAACGCACCCCCCGGCCCGGCCCGAAGGCGGCGAACAAGTGGTGCACCGCCTCCGTGATCCGACCGCCCCGCCAGGTCGTCGCAGACGCCTTCGACCAGGCTGACGGCCGCGACCCCAGCCGTCTGCGAACCCGGAT
>NZ_JBFAJY010000095.1:0-1667 GCF_040655445.1 Streptomyces sp. NPDC050423 | reverse complement strand
CTAGCCTCGAAGTTTCGTGACGGTCCGCCGATGGAGTCGGTGGACCGTTTTCGTGCCGTGGGCTGAGGTTGTGCAGGTTGAGGGCCCGAGTGTCGTCTCGGGTGGACGCCGGGTTCCACTGCTCCGGTGTCGGGCTGTTGTCGTAGGGGCGGGAAAGTTGCTGGTCAGTCGGGGTTCGGCAGGAGTGCGAGTTGGTCGAGTGCGGCGGTGATGTGGCCGGTCCAGGGCCAGTGCCGGGCGAGGCGGAGGATCCGCCGGCGGCCGGTGGTGACGAGCTGTCCGGCCGCGGTGAACAGACGGAGTCGTAGTCGGCGGGGTTCCCAGAGGCGGGCCTTGCCGGTCAGGGCGAGCATCGGCATCCAGGCCAGCAGGTCGAGGGCGATCTGCACGATCTCCAGCCAGATCCGGTTCTGGGCGGTGCGGTGCAGGGGAAGGTTGCGCAGGCCGGTGGCGCGGGCGTTTCGGATCCGGTCCTCGGCCCGGGCCCGCAGCCGGTGACGGAGCTCGAGCTCGGCGATCGGCCGGCCCGCAGTGTTGGTGGCGAAGCACGTCAGCCGCATGCCGTCCGCATCGGTGAGCCTCAACTGAGCCCCGGGGTGCGGTCGTTCCTTCCTCACGATCAGCCGCATGCCCCTGGGCCAGCCGTCCATGACGTCGCCGGTGAGTTCAGCGACCCAGGCGCCGTCGCGGACCTCGCCGCCCGTCTCGACAGCCGGCGTCCAGGCCGATGCCGGAACCTTCAGCACGTGCTGGTGGACCTGCTCGCTGACCGTCATACCGACCGAGTAGGACAGCCACCGTCCCCGCCGGGCGAGCCAGGCGACGAAGTCGTGGGTGCCGCCCGCGGAGTCGGTGCGGATCAGGGTCCGGCGCCCGCGCCGGTACTTCTTCGGCAGCTGGGCCAGGGCCAGTTGGGTGGCGGTGATGTGGTCGGCCGCCGTGTTCGATCCCGCGTTGCCCGGCCTGAGCAGGGCCGCGACCGGTTCACCGGTGCCGCCCGGTCCGTGGTCGACGAACCCCATCAGCGGGTGGTGACCGTAGGTCCGCTTCCACGTGGGTGCGGCGTCCTCCTTGTCCGAGTGCGCGATCACCAGCACCCCGTCGAGGTCCACGGTCACCGTCCCACCCGCGTCAGGTGCTTCCCGGCCGGCCAACCCCCAGACATGTTGGCGGGCTTCAGCCCGCGCGGCCCGGATCGCGGTGAGGGCCTTCGGCCCTGCTGCGGCGAGGGTGTCGATGAGGCGGGAGACCGTCGGGTCGGAGGCCACCGGCCCGAAAACGGCCGGCTCCGCCCGCAGCATGGCAACATCCGCAAGGCAGTCCCCGCCCAGCGCGACCGCCAGAGCCACATCCAGCAGGATCTTGCCCGGATCGTGCACCGCCCGAGCCTTCCGCCACGGCGCCACCGCCGCTGATATCGCGGTGTCCAAGCCGGCCTTGCGGACCGTCTCGACCAGCAGCACGCCCCCGGCCTGCGAGACCACCGCCCGACCACCGCCCTCGATACGGACACGGGGGTAGGACCCGATACGCTTACTCACCTGGAGAGTGCTTCTTTCCTGCGGCTGACTGGACCCTAGACAAGTCCCATCGTTGCAGGTCAGGAGCACTCTCCGCTTATTTGATCAAGGCATGGACGAGCCCGCTCGTGAAAGCGCGAGGCTAGG
>NZ_JBFAJY010000094.1:0-2368 GCF_040655445.1 Streptomyces sp. NPDC050423 | reverse complement strand
GGTGCCGACCATGAGGGCGGTGGGTGTGGCGAGGCCGAGGGCGCAGGGGCAGGCGATGATCAGTACGGCGACGGCGGCGGTGAACGCGGCCGTCAGCCCCGAGCCGTTGCCGAGCCAGAAGCCGAGCGTGCCGAGCGCGAGCGCGATCACGACGGGGACGAACACCGCCGAGATCCGGTCCGCGAGGCGCTGGGCCGCCGCCTTGCCGTTCTGCGCGTCCTCGACCAGCTTGGCCATCCGGGCCAGCTGGGTGTCGGCGCCGATCCGGGTCGCCTCGACGACGAGCCGGCCGCCCGCGTTGAGCGTGGCACCGGTCACCGGGTCGCCGACGCCGACCTCGACGGGGACCGACTCACCGGTGAGCATGGACGCGTCCACCGCCGAGTTCCCCTCGACGACCGTGCCGTCGGTGGCGATCTTCTCGCCGGGCCGGACCAGGAAGCGGTCCCCGACCTGGAGGTCCGCCGTGTCCACGGTCACCTCGCGGCCGTCACGCAGGACGGTGACCTCCTTGGCGCCCAGTTCGAGCAGGGCCTTCAGCGCCGCGCCCGCCTTCCGCTTGGAGCGGGCCTCGAAGTAGCGCCCGGCCAGGATGAAGGCGGTGACTCCGGCGGCGGCTTCGAGGTAGATGTTCCCGGCGCCGTCGCTGCGGCCGATGGTCAGCTCGAAGGGGTGCGTCATGCCGGTCATTCCGGCGGTGCCGAAGAAGAGCGCCCACACCGACCAGAGGAACGCGGCCGAGGTGCCGACCGAGATCAGCGTGTCCATGGTGGCCGCGCCGTGCCGGGCGTTGGTCCACGCGGCGCGGTGGAAGGGCCAGGCGGCATACGTGACGACGGGCGCCGTGAGGGTCAGCGAGAGCCACTGCCAGTTGTCGAACTGGAGCGCGGGGATCATCGCCATCGCGATCACCGGCACGGCCAGCAGGACCGCGGTGATCAGCCGCTGCCGCAGCGGGCGGAGCTCGTCCGCCTCCGCCTTCGCCGTGTCGGCGGGCGTGTCAGTGGTACGGACCGGGGGAGCGGGCTCGTGCGCGCTGTAGCCGGTCTTCTCGACGGTGGCGATCAGGTCCTGTACGGAGACGTCCTCGCCCCGGTAGCTGACGCGGGCCTTCTCCGTGGCGTAGTTGACGGTGGCCTCGACCCCGTCCATCCGGTTGAGCTTCTTCTCGATACGGGCCGCGCACGAGGCGCAGGTCATGCCGCCGATGGCGAGCTCGACCTCTGCGGCGCCGGTACCGGTGGTGCCACTGGGACCACCTGTGTCAGTGGTGCCGGTGGTGGCTGCGGTCTGCGCGGACACTTGGCCTCCTCGGTAGTGGGATGATCAATACTCGCGATTGATACCCCTAGGGGGTATGTAGTACTGATTCATATATACCCCCTACCCCTATGAATCCGCAAGGTCCGGCCGCGGCGGACGCGCGGATTCCGGGCGTCCGGTTGCCTGGCGCGCCTCTGACCTCGCGTATCTTCACGTGCGCGGTGGGGCTGCGCCCTCGGCCGCCCGGCCCGTAGGCTGGCCATTGGACTAGACCTATAGCTGCTTCCTGGAGGATTGGGTTCCCATGAGCAACCGTGCAGTCCTGGAGGTGATCGCTCTCGACGCGGAGGACGCGGTCGCTGCCCAGGCGGGTGGTGCGGACCGGCTTGAGCTGGTCACCGACATGGCGGCGGACGGCCTCACCCCGTCCTGTGCGACCTTCGCGGCGATCCGTGCCGCGGTGGACATCCCCCTGCGGGTGATGCTCAGAGTGGCGGACGGCTTCGCGGCCGGTGACATCGATGTACTCGTACGCAAGGCGCACGAGCTGCGGGCGGCGGGCGCGGACGAATTCGTGTTCGGCTTCCTGGACGCGGACGGCCACCCGGATCTCGTCGCGGTCGAGCGGATCATCGCCGAGCTGGACGGCTGCCACTGGACGTTCCACCGCGCGATCGACCGCGCCGCCGACCGGGACGCGCTGCGCAAGGCCCTCGCGGACCTGCCGGGCCTGGACACGTATCTCACCGCGGGGTCGGCCGCCGGGGTGGACGACGGCATCCCCACGCTGCTCGTCGAGGCGGCGCGCAAGGGGGAGCCGGGGTACGAGCCGCAGATCCTGGTCGGTGGCGGGCTGCGGCTCGACCATCTGCCGGAACTGCTGGACGCGGGGATCGACGCCGTCCACATCGGCGGCGCGGCGCGGCCCGGCGGCTGGGCGGGGCCGGTGGATGCGGCGGCGGTACGGGAGTGGCGGGCGGTGCTCGACGCGTAGGGGGGGGCGGAGCCCCCGGGGTTCGGGGCCGGGGGTCCGGTCCGGGGTCCGGGAACCCCGGCGGCCGGGGACGGCCGGCGAGGGGGCACGGCCCAGCTCGAGGTCGGCGGA
>NZ_JBFAJY010000093.1:0-2696 GCF_040655445.1 Streptomyces sp. NPDC050423 | reverse complement strand
TGGGGGACCAGGTGGAGGCGCGACTCGCCGTGGTCGATCAGAAGCCGGGATGAGCCCTTGCGTACCCGCCGGGATGAGCCCTTGCGTACCCGCCGAGCTGACGCCGACCGTGCCGCCAGAGTCTCGCCCGGGGTGCTGATGAGGGCCCGGCGTCGCGCCGACCGCCCTTACTTCGGCACTCCGACCCAACGAAGAAGACGATGCGGGTCGAACTCCTCGTCGCCGAGCCGCTGGTGCGCACCGAGATCAAGATCGGGTACGCGCGGGTGTCGAGCGGCGGGCAGAAGCTCGACCGGCAGATCGATGCCCTCACCGCCGCCGGGTGCCGGAAGATCTTCGCGGACAAGAAGTCCGGCAAGAGCGCGCTCCGCCCGGAGTTGAAGGCATGGGAACTGCGCACCGTGCCGGCAACCGGCCAACCTCAGGGCCATGTGCCAGGGATGCCGGCTGCACGACCAGGACCACCACGCCCGTACCCGGGCCCAGGCCCGTCGTACCGCACTCGAAACCGGCGGGCAGCTGACGTTCGAGCTGTAGGCGAACGCGGCAAGATCAAGTGCCTGGCGATATCGGCCGTTCCGCCGGACCCCAAGGCCGGTCACGTGGGGGACGGCCGGGCCCGCTCCCGGCCCCGGAGGGTTTCCATGATCACCCTGCCCGGAACGCCCGGCCGGCCCGCTGGTAATCTGCCGCTCCGCCGCTCCGCCGGTCGGTGACGGCCAGGTCGAGCGGGTCCTCAGCCCTTCAGGCAGAACGCGCAACGAGGTACGAATGAAGACAGGCAGCAGAACCGGGGCCGTGACCGTACTCGCGGGGGCCCTCGTCCTCTCGGCGTTCACGGCTCCGACGGCGCAGGCCGCCGGCACCGGGATCACGGTGACGGGGATCGTCGTGAACGGCGGCAAGCCCGTCGTCGTGGGAACGTCGGACGTGAAGGAACCGCGGATCACCTTCCGGGTCCACCTCCCCGCCGGGTACAGCACGGCCGATTTCAGCGCGTGGGACGCGGATCCGTACCTCTACCACGGCACCACCGCCGCGAAGGGGGCGCAGAGCGGCAGCCTCCAGGCGGGCTACACCTGCTACGAGACGGCCGCCCGGACCTCGGACTGCGAAGGCGCGCTGTACATCGATCCGCGCTACCGCCTGGACTCGAACAACGACGCGACGACCTGGAAGATCGGCGTCGCGACGAAGCTCTGGAAGCCCAACGGGCAGCTCAGGACGGAGCAGTACACGACCGCTCCCGGCGGTGTGCAGATCAGGCGGTGGGCCAAGGCGACGGTCAACGCCTCGCCGGAGCCGGTGAAGAAGGGCGGGACGCTCACCGTGACGGGCAGCCTCAAGCGCGCGGACTGGGTGAAGCACAGGTACACCGGCGTCGCCGCCGCGACGGTCAAGCTCCAGTTCCGCAAGAAGGGCGGCTCCGCCTACGCCACGGTCAAGACGGTGAAGTCGAGCTCCACGGGCGCGCTGAGGACCACCGTCAAGGCATCCGTCGACGGATACTGGCGCTGGAGTTTCGGCGGCTGGTCCACCACCGGCGCCGCCACCTCCGCCGTCGACTTCGTCGACGTGCGCTGAGTTGAACCGCCGGGCGGGGCGGCGTGGTGTGATGGCGGTGTGAGCCGCGCCGCAGAGGAGTCGAACCGCCGGATGCTCCGGGCCCGGGACGCGATGGACCGCGCCTACGCGCAACCGCTGGACGTAGCCGACCTGGCCCGGATCGCCCATGTCTCCCCGGCGCACTTCTCGCGCACCTTCCGTGCCACGTTCGGCGAAACGCCCCACCGCTACCTGCAACGCCGCCGGGTGGAGCGCGCGATGTTCCTGCTGCGGGAGACCGACCGCAGCGTGACGGACATCTGCTTCGAGGTCGGCTTCGGCAGCACGGGCACCTTCAGCCGTACCTTCAGCGACATCGTCGGCCGCTCACCGAGGACGTACCGCAAGGAATCCGTACCCACGGGCGTCCCCACGTGCTTCACGATGGCGTGGACGCGGCCGAGCGACTGAGCGGCGCTGCGACGGAGCGACGGAGCGACTGAGCAGTTCTGGATAAGTTTTCCCGCGGCCCGCCCACTAGCGTTGAGCACATGTTCACAGCGATCACGCACTCGCAGATCTACGTCCTCGACCAGGACCAGGCCCTCGACTTCTACGTCGGCAAGCTCGGCCTGGAGGTCGCCGCCGATGTCGACATGGGCTTCATGCGCTGGCTCGCCGTCAGCGTCCCCGGCCACCCGGAGCGCCAGATCCTGCTGGAGCGGCCGGGCGCCCCCGCCATGTCGGAGGAGACGGCGGAGCAGGTACGCGAACTGGTGACCAAGGGTGCGATGGGCGGCTGGCTCATCCTCACCACGGACGACTGCCGCAAGACGTACGAGACGCTGCTCGCCCAGGGCGTCGAGTTCACCGAGGAGCCCACCGACCGTGAGTACGGAATCGACTGCGGCTTCCGCGACCCGTTCGGCAACCGCCTCCGCTTCACCCAGCTGAAGACCGGCTAGCGCCCGTCCGGAGCCGTGATCACGTGCTGGGGGAAGAGAGTGGGCGCGATCGCGCGGGAGGCTGGTAGCTTGCAGTCGACCGCGACACCGTCCGAGGAGGTGAGACCCATGAACGCTGTATCGATGTGGGTGCTCCCCCTTGCTGTCACGGTCGGGCGATTGACGTAGGTGTCGCCGGGAGCGCCT
>NZ_JBFAJY010000092.1:0-3010 GCF_040655445.1 Streptomyces sp. NPDC050423 | reverse complement strand
GATGGCCTGGATCAACGACCCGGCCAAACGGAGAGACCCCGCACCACAAAACTCATAGCGTCACGACCGTCTCACTGGACTTGAAATCTTCCGCTCCGCGAACGTCACGGACCTCGACCGGGTGAGACCCAGGGTTGCCATGACGCCCGCCTGGTCGCCGGTCGGCACCGCGATCCAGAACAACCAACACGTGGACAGCGGCAGCGGATGGTCGTCCGTCGAGATCTGCATATTCACACGATGCCATGACGGAATCCCCGTCCGGATCTGAGGTTAAAGCTCAAGATCAGGGCCCGTCTCCGTGCGCGGAAAGCCAGCAAGGGCAGGGTCCGTACTGGGAGTTGGAGGAAACGGATCACCTTGTCCTGTGAGCCGCCAAGCCGTGCAGGCCTGCGGCGTTGCTGACACGGCTGATGGGCGGCTGACCTCTGAGCGCGGTGGCACGGGTGCCGGTTGCAGTGGTGGAGGAAATCCGCAACAGCCCCGGCACGTCTGGAACAGGGGCGCACATACACGCATTCGTCGAACAGAGTGCGATTTCGGCGTTCCGCCGCCCAGCTCGAGCCGTATCGGGCCGGGGCAGGTGCAACCGGCCTGCTCGGCCAACTGCCGGCAGTCGTTCCGCTCAACAGGCGACAACAGAACCAACAGGCGACTGCGCGATCTGGAGAAGTGTGAACATCCTCAGATGATCACGCGGTGGCCGTACCCACCCCGGCCGGCGCCAACGAGAGATCACGAAATCAGGCTCGGGTATCAGTGGGTGATCACGATCTTCCCCCGCGCATGGCCGGTCTCGCTCAGCTGGTGCGCTTCGGCAGCGTTCTCCAGGGTGAAGGTGGCCGCGATCGGCACGGTGAAGCGGCCCTGCTGGGCGAGGGCCGCAGCTGCGGTCAGTCCTGCGAGCGCTTGCGGGTCTGCGCCCGGTCCCGCTGAACGGGTCAGATGAACTCCGTGCTCAGCGGCGTGCATGTCGGCGATGGTCACCACACGGTCTGGACTTCCTGCAAGGTCTATCAGATCAGGCAGTGAGCCGGACCCGACGCAGTCCAGGACAAGGTCCACTCCGTCGGCTGCCATGACGCCGACCCGCTCGCCCAATCCGGGACCGTAGGCCGTCGGTTCTGCCCCGAGCCGGGTGAGGAACTCATGGTTGTGTGGACTGGCGGTGCCGATGACGGTCGCGCCACGGGCCACCGCGAGCTGGATGGCGACCGTGCCGACCCCGCCGGCCGCTCCCTCGACCAGCAGGGTCTTGCCGCTGCCGACCTTCAACCGATCGAGCGCGCGGGTGGCGGTCTCAACGTTCGCTGCGGCGCCGCCCGCTTGCTCCCAGGTCAGCGCGTCCGGTTTCAGCGCCCAAGCGGAAAGCACGGCGTACTCGGCGCTGGCGCCACCGAGTTGCCCGAGCTCGGCGAGGTCGACGATGCCGAAGACCGCATCGCCCGGACGTACATCGGTGACGTCGGCACCGACTTCGTCGATCACGCCCGCGGCGTCCACACCGGGCACGTGAGGCAGGCGCAACGGCATCATGTCGCGGAACTGACCCGAGCGCAGGCCGCAGTCGAAGCGTCCGACGCCGGACGCCCGCACAGCCACTCGGATCTGCCCCGGTCCGGCATGCGGTTCTGGTACGTCAACGACTTCAAGGACACTTGCGGGACCGTACTCGGCGAAGGTCAGTGCTCTCATGGAACGGGATGCTACTGAGGGCCCGTCAGTACCAGACGTATGGGCTGGTGTTCGCAGACCGGCTCGTCGCGGCACCCGGATCGCAGAGACATGGGCATCGGCCGCGGGCCGGGCACGTTCGATGGGGAACCCCTGCCCGGGTTGGGGGCGTCCTTCGTCGTTCACCGCGTGCGGTCGCCGGGCACGTATCGGCTCCCGGTGCCGCCCGTTTCGGTGACCGGCCAATGGTGGCCTTGGCGTGGCCTAACAGCGCCTAACAGAATGAGGTGACGTTGCTGTCGCTCCAGGTAGGAGATGAGTGTCCGGTCCCTCGACGTTGAGCTCTATGAGTATCTGTACGGGTAGCAGCGGTTCGTGCGGCTAGCGAATCATGGCCGTCATGGCGACCACCTTCTGGATCGTGATACTCGTCCTGGCTGTTCTTCTGACTACGGTCGCTGCGCCCTGGCTCGGTTCGCCGACTCTGAGCCGACAGCAAAAATCCTGGATACGCCGCGTGACCGGCTTACCCTTCACTATCGTCTTGGTGCTTGTTCTCGCAGCGTGCGGGCGCGCGACCAGCGAGAAGACCGTGCGCAAACTGGCTGGCAGCCCAGAAGCCCTGAAGGCGCGGCAGGAGGCGGAGTTGGCCAGCCGGGACATCATCGCCGTCTGGGAAGCCGAAACGCCGCTCACGCTGGGGCTGGTTGTTCTGGAAGATGTGTGTGTTGGCGGGAGCGCGAAGGAACTATTCCTCCCGACAGGCTCCGACAGGTACAAGATCAAATGCATGATGTCCGTTGCTGCCTACTTTGGGGCAGATCCCCGCAGGATGGCCGACACCATCGACGGAGTGCTCAGCGCAGGAGACCGTACGGGACCTCCCATCCCTTTCAACCATGAGTTCCACTACGCGCGCGCAGTCGTCGACTACTACCGCGGGAAAGCAGGCGACCCGCAAGGACCAGGAACCGGGGAACCAACACACTTATTTGGCGGCACCACCCTCACCCTCAGCTGGGACCAGGTGCGCAGTGGGAACACAGGTCAGCTGATTGAAGAGCCACGCCCATGCAGCCCCCACGAGCCGCCGGTGCGACGTTGCCTCAACGAGCCTGCCTCGACCAGCGTGGCGGATCTGCGACGCGAGTACGGGATGGTTTTCAAGATCACTATGCCCGTCAAGAACTACTTCACCGTCTGGAAGTAGCCAGATTGGTCTCACGGGCCGGCATCGGCCTTGGGTGCGGCTCGTTTCGAGGGAAGCCCTGACCTGTGGGGACGTGGGTTGGTGCGGAAATGGGCAGGTCTTCTCGTGACGAGAGGGGGCGGTGCC
>NZ_JBFAJY010000091.1:0-3172 GCF_040655445.1 Streptomyces sp. NPDC050423 | reverse complement strand
TTGGGTGCGAAGGCTGATGGGGCTTGGTATTTGCATGAGTTGACGCGGGATCGTGAGCTGGCGTTCTTCGTGATGTTCTCGTCGGCGGGTGGTTCCGTGCTGGCGGCGGGTCAGGCGAACTATGCGGCGGCGAATGTGTTCCTGGACGCGTTGGCGGTGCACCGCCGGGCGGAGGGTCTGCCGGCCACCTCACTCGCCTACGGGCTCTGGGACGTCGCCACCGGCCTGACCGAGGCCATCGACGACGACGCCCGTCTCATGGCGGCACGCGGCCTGCCCGCTCTCGCCCCGGCCGACGCGCTCCGTCTGTTCGACGCCGGCCTGCGATCCGGCCGGCCGGCGCTGGTACCGCTCGCCATCGACGTACCGACCCTGAAGGCGCACCCCGGAGCACTGCACGCCCTCCTGCGGGACATGGTCCCCGCCGAGGCCGGCGGCCCCGTGGTCCGCACCCGTACGAAGGGTGCCGGCCCCGCCGCACTGATCGCCCGTCTCACCGGGCTGGGCACCGAGGACCGCGAACGGGCCCTGCTGGACCTGGTACGCGGTCACGCCGCCGCCGTTCTGGGGCACTCGGGCGCCGAAGCGGTCCCGGCCGACCGCGGATTCCTCGACATCGGATTCGACTCGCTGACGGCTCTGGAACTCAGGAACCGCCTGGGCGAGGTGACCGGCTGCCGGCTGGCGCCGACCCTGATCTTCGACTACCCCTCGGCCGCCGAGCTCGCCACGCACCTGCGTCAGACGCTCTTCGGCGAGGACACCCCAGCGGATGACCTCAGCGCGGCCACCGCGGACGAGCTGTTCGACATACTCGACGGCGACATTCTCGGCGACGAAGCGTAGGTCCCCCTCCCGGCAGGCCTTGCGGGGGACGGCACAAGGGGTTCATATGAGCACCGACCGGAGACGAGGAGCGAGTGTGCTGAACCGGATAGTCGTCGTGGGTGCGGCGGCGGCAGGACTGACCGCGGTGGAGACGCTGCGCGCCAAGGGCTACGAGGGTGGGGTGACGCTCGTCGGCGACGAGGTCCATCCGCCCTACGACCGGCCGCCCCTCTCCAAGGAGTTGCTGAGCGAGGGGTGGGAACCCCCGAGCACCTGGCTGCGCAAGGAGGACGTGCTGGCCGCCGTCGACGCGGACCTGCGCCTCGGCTGCCGGGCCACCGGCCTGGACCAGGCGGCCAGGACCGTCACCCTCGCCACCGGCGAGCGGCTGCCCTACGACGCGGCGATCATCGCGACCGGGCTCCGGCCGCGCAGGCTGCCGTACGGGGACGGCCTCCGGGGCGTCCACGTCCTGCGTTCACTGGACGACGCCGTCCGGCTGCGCGAGGCGCTCGCGGCGGGCCCGAGGGTGGCGGTTATCGGGGCGGGATTCCTCGGTGCGGAGATCGCCGCGACGGCGCGCGGGACCGGGCTCGACGTGACGCTGATCGACACGAACGCCCAGCCTCTCGAGCGCCAGGTCGGTGCCGGGATCGGCGAGCTCGTGGCCGGTATGCACCGTGAGCACGGGGTGCGGCTCGTTCTCGGCGCCGACGTCGTGGGGATGGCCCAGGACGGCGGCAGCGTGCGCGGGGTCCAGCTGGCGGACGGCACCACCGTCGACGCCGACCTCGTCGTCGTCGCGATCGGCTCGGTGCCCGCCGTGGACTGGCTCGCCGGTTCCGGACTGGCCCTGGGGGACGGGGTCCTGTGCGATGCCCACTGCCGGGCCGCCCCCGGGGTGTGGGCTGCGGGGGACGTCGCCAACTGGCCCCACCCGATGGTGGCCGGGGCCCGGGTCAGGCTCGAACAGCGGACCAACGCCGCCCAGCAGGCCATGGCGGTCGTCTCCAACCTGCTGGCCGGCGACGCGGGCGGGCAGCCGTACGCCCCCGTGCCGTTCGGCTGGACCCATCAGTTCGGGGAGAAGATCCAGACGATCGGCTGGTGCCCCCCGGACGCACGGACGGAGATCATCAGCGGGTCCACCGCGGACCGGGAGTTCGTCGCCGCGTACCACAGGGACGGAATCCTCGTCGGTGGGCTCGGCTGGAACAGCGCGCGCGGCCTGCGGCAGTGCCGGCTCCTGCTCGGCCGGCCGTCGACGGAACTGGCCGCCACGGTGAAGGCGCCGGCCCCCGCGGCGACGTCCGTCTGACGGCGAAACCAACCGATTCAGGGGGCGGCGCGCGAGCCCGGCCCTTCCTTCACTTTCACCGAGAGCGGTGTCGTACCGTCTCCCCACCTCGGTGTCATACCGGCTCCGCGTACCGCGGACCCGAGGCGTATACGATGCTCTATGCGTGCGTGATACGCATGGGAAGGCTTCCGATGAAGGCAGGCACGAGATGACTACTGGCGAAGGAAAGAGCACGGAAGGCGTCGGCCTGCCGAACAGCATCGCGGTGCTCTGGGAACTGCGGAACAGGGAACAGCGCGTCGCGCGCACCGGCCTGAGCGTCGAGCGCATCGTGTCGGCCGCGATCGAGTCGGCGGACGCCGACGGCCTGGCCGGGCTCTCCATGTCCCGGGTCGCCAAGAGCCTCGACTTCGGCACCATGTCGCTTTATCGTCACGTGTCGAGCAAGGACGAGCTGCGACAGCTCATGCTGGACATGGCCTACGGCACCCCGCCCCGCATCGAAACGGCGGAGGGGGACTGGCGGGAAGGTCTGGAGCAGTGGGCCCGCGCCTTCCAGGAGGTCTTCCACAGCCACCCCTGGATGCTCCAGATCTCGGTCAGCGGACCGCCCCTGGAGCCGGGTCAGCTCAGCTGGCTGGAGTGCGGCCTGCGGACCCTGGGCGGCACCGCCCTGCGGCCGGACGAGAAGCTCTCCGTGATGATGCTGATGATCGGCTACGTGCGCAACATCGTGCAGATGTCGCTGGGCGTCGTCACCGAGGGCATCAGTGAGGAAGACCTGATGGCCAACTACGGCCGCGCGCTGGCCAAGTACGCCGACTCCGCGTCGTTCCCCGCCCTCGCCGAACTGCTGGAGGCCGGGGCGTTCGACGAGCCCGAGGACGACTTCACCTTCGGGCTCCAGCGGGTCCTGGACGGGGTCGAGGTGCTGGTCCGTATCCGCAACGGCGAGAAGCCGCTCACCTGACGGTCCCGCCGGCCCCGATCCGCAGCTGCGGAAGGGCGTGACCGGCCGGACCGAAGATGACGCGGGCGCCGTCG
>NZ_JBFAJY010000090.1:0-3253 GCF_040655445.1 Streptomyces sp. NPDC050423 | reverse complement strand
GCACCGCCCCCTCTCGTCACGAGAAGACCTGCCCATTTCCGCACCAACCCACGTCCCCACAGGTCAGGGCTTCCCTCGAAACGAGCCGCACCCAACTCCGATTGGAGCGCCTGGACCATCAACAACCACGACTCGTCCTGGTACAACCACGGGACCTCGGGGCTGAACGCCTGCGTCTGGCAGGGCTACTACTACACGGGCTCGGTCAAGGTCGTGGCGTCGGGCACCTCGTCCCCCCAGGACGCCGCCCATGCCCACCTGGGCAGCTCCAACAACTGGGGCTGCTGAAGCCCAGCTGTCGGCGGCCCGGAAGTCCTCCGGGCCGCCGACACCCTCACGAAGACCGGGCTCGGCCGCGGCTTCCCGGTAGAAGGGGCGGCGGTGGGATGACGAAAGAGGTCGACAGGTCATGGCAGATACCAATGCTTCCGGGCCGCCGCGCCTGCGCCGGGCGACGCCGGAGGCCGGGGCCGAGCCCGTAGCCGCGTCGCCTCGGCGGCGCCTTCGGGGCCCTGGCGCCTGCCTGCTGCTAGCGGTCAGCCTGCTTCTCACCGGCTGCGGAAGCAGCGAACAGCATGGGACCGCCTCGGCGCCACTGCCTGCGCCCCCAGCGACCTTGCAGGGCGCACAGGGAGACCTGACCCAGGAGGCCGCACGGTATCTGTATCGCGCCGAAGGCCGCTTGGTAGCACAGTGCATGGCAGACGCCGGGTTCACATACGTCGTTCGCGAGCCTCCCGAGCAAGCACTTGCGGGGGCCAGCGCCGCCAACTACGGCCGCCTGAGCGTCACCACCGCGCGTCGGCACGGATACAGTTCACCCTCGCGAGTGAACGACGCGGTCAGCCAATTCGTGGCCGACGACCCGAACCAGGCGTATCTGGCCTCACTGTCACAGAGTCGGCGGCAGGACTACCCCGTTGCGCTCTTCGGACACGACGACACCCGCCTGACCATCGACCTGACCGACGGCGAGAGCATCACCACCAACCGCGACGGCTGCACGTCCCAGGCCCGGCGCCTGCTCTACGGACCGGACCTGGTGACGTGGCTGGGCAACCAGTTCATCGCCAGCAACCTGAATGTCGAAGTTCACCGCCGTGTCACCTCCGATCCCGCCTACCTCACAGCGGTGAACGAGTGGCGGACCTGCATGAAAGGCCGCCATCAGGCGTTCACGACACCAGAAGCCGCGCGCCAGGCCGCTGCACGAACCCGCGGCGCCGACGAGGCCGGCTCCACCCCGGCCGCCGCGGAGATCGCGATCGCGGTGGCAGACGCCGAGTGCCAGCGCGGAAGCCGGCTCGTCAACGTTGCCGAACGTCTCGACCGCCGCTACCGCACCGGCGTCTCGGCAGAGCGCTCAACGGAGATCAGCGCCTACCGCCTGGCTCGTGTCGAAGCGGTTCGGCGTGCACCGGGACTTTGCAGAGCCGCTGACTTCGACACCAGCATGCTGTCGGCGTACTTGCCTACTGAGTAGCTGTTGTCGTTCCGACCTTGAGGGGTGGGTATCGAACGGGAGTCTCGTTCGGGTGATCGCGGCCGGCCGTGGGCATGAAGGCAGGGCCTCTTGGTAGCTCGGGGTTGCGAAGCCGACCGAGATCCAGGAGACCCTGTTGCCGCAGTTGTACGTGTTCGCACCGGTGGAGTTCGACTCGGCTGCTCCGGCGTGTGATTGCATCGCTCACCGGTTCGGTAATGCGGCCGATCACCCGGAACGTGTTCGGCGGTATCCCTCGGACATGACGGACGCGGAGTGGGTCGTGGTCCGGCCGCTGCTGCCGGTGCCGGGCTGGCTGCGGGGCCGGGGCGGGCAGCCGGAAGCCTACTGCCACCGGGCGATACTGGACGCGGTCCGATACCTCGTCGACAACGGCATCAAGTGGCGGGCGATGCCGGCCGACTTCCCGCCGTGGGACCGGGTCTACGCGTTCTTCCGCCGCTGGCGCGACCACCTGCTGGTCAGGGAGTTCCATGACCGGCTGCGCGGCCGGGTTCGCGAGGAGGCGGGGCGGGATGCGGAGCCGACGGCCGGTGTGATCGACTCGCAGTCGGTCAAGGCGGACGCCGTCGTCGGCGCCGACAGCCGCGGCTTCGACGGTGGGAAGCTGATCAACGGCCGCAAGCGGCATGTGGTGGTCGACACCCTCGGCCTGCTGCTGGGCGTGATGGTCACGAGCGCGGACATCGGTGACCGCGCCGCCACGAAGGTGCTGCTCGCCCAGGTGTCCGAAGCCCACCACCACCTGGAACACGTCTGGGCCGACGGCGGTTACACCGGCAGCCTCGTCGAGCACTCCCTGGCTGCGTTCGCCCTGGTCCTGGCGATCGTCAAGCGCAGCGGCGACATGCGCGGATTCGTGGTGCTGCCCAAGCGGTGGATCGTCGAGCGGCTCTTCGCCCACCTGATGCGAAGCCGCCGCCTGGCGCGCGACTTCGAACGCGGTACCAGCAGCGCCGAGGCGATGGTCTACTGGTCGATGGCTATGATCATGACCCGCCGTCTGGCCCGCACACGCCCCGCGCGAGCGTGAACCGGCCCGGCGCCGGCTCGGCCAGCCAGCCCCGCGCGACCAGGCGTTTCGCCTTCGACCGCAACGCCTCTACCTTGGCCGGCACCACGTCCATACCGAACGCGGAGGCCATCTCCTGGCAGGTCAGCGGGCCCTGACCGAGACGGACCCGGTCCGCGAGCGCGGCCAGGATGCGTTGATAGTCCGCCGACAGTGCCCTCCGGGCCAGCCCCTCGCGCCAGACCGGAACCTGCGACTTCGTCTTCGCCGCCACGGGCGGTGACGCCCGCACCTCGGCCTCTGTCCCCGCACCGCCCGGCCGCTCGGCGGCCACCGCGTCAGCTGAATCGCCGCCCGGCACGGACAGCGCCGCACCCACACGCTCACGGGCGATCGTCCACTCCAACCACTCCTGCTCAGCCCTCGCGAGCTCGGCCTGGATGCGGTCGACTTCCTCGCGCAGCCCGTCGACTCGACGCCGAGCGGCGAGCTCGTGCTGTTCCAGCAGTCCGACAACCGACGACATTCGCGACCTCCACGGGAGCGACGAAACGACGATCCATCACTCCCACACCGACGCCGCCCCTACCCCTGACCAGCGAAAACGCAGTCGTCAGACTCGGAAAGACAACAGCTTCTGAGACCACCAACGTCGAAGGCCCCCGCAGCAAGCTGCGGGGGCCTTCGACGTATTGCCCGGTGAGAGCAATGGCGGAGGATACGAGATTCGAACTCGT
>NZ_JBFAJY010000089.1:0-3336 GCF_040655445.1 Streptomyces sp. NPDC050423 | reverse complement strand
GTCCTGGGAGGCGGTGGAGAGTGCGGGGATCGATCCCCTCTCCCTGAAGGGCAGCCGCACCGGCGTCTTCGCCGGCCTGATGTACCACGACTACGGCCCCGGCACGAGCGACGGCAGCCTCGTCACCGGCCGCATAGCCTTCACCCTCGGTCTCGAAGGCCCCGCCGTCACCATCGACACCGCATGTTCGTCATCGCTCGTCGCCCTCCACTGGGCAGGACAGGCACTGCGCCGTGGCGACTGCTCGATGGCGCTGGTCGGTGGCGTGACGGTGATGACGACGCCGGACATGTTTCTCTACTTCAGCCACCAGCGGGGCATGGCGAAGGACGGGCGCTGCAAGTCCTTCGCCGCCGACGCGGACGGCACGGGCTGCTCGGAGGGCGTCGGCGTCCTCATGGTCGAACGCCTCTCGGACGCCCAGCGCAACGGACACCCCGTACTCGCGGTGGTCCGGGGAAGCGCCATCAACCAGGACGGCGCGTCGAGCGGGATGACCACCCCCAACGGCCCCTCGCAGCAACGGGTGATCCGCGCGGCACT
This sequence comes from Streptomyces sp. NPDC050423, assembly GCF_040655445.1. NCBI lineage: Bacteria > Bacillati > Actinomycetota > Actinomycetes > Kitasatosporales > Streptomycetaceae > Streptomyces > Streptomyces sp. NPDC050423. The sequence goes on along the minus strand of NZ_JBFAJY010000089.1, from coordinate 2,793 downwards.
GGAGAACGCCGGCCTCTCGACCAACGACGTGGACCTGGTGGAGGCGCACGGCACGGGCACCCGCCTGGGAGACCCGATCGAGGCACAGGCGCTGCTCGCGACATATGGGAAGGGGCGCCCGGCGGGCGATCCCCTCTGGCTGGGCTCGTTGAAGTCGAACCTGGGCCACACCCAGGCAGCCGCCGGTGTGGGCGGTGTCATCAAGGCCGTACAGGCGATCCGGCACGGCGTGCTGCCGAAGTCCCTCCACTCACAGACGCGCTCGCCGCACGTGGACTGGGATGCCGGGGCGGTGGAGTTGCTGACGGAGTCTCGGGTGTGGCCGGAGCGGGATCGTCCGCGTCGGGTGGGTGTGTCGTCGTTCGGGCTGAGTGGGACGAATGCGCACGTGATTGTGGAGCAGGCTCCGGTGGAGGTGGAGCCGGCTGAGGTTTCCGTGGTTGAGGTGCCGGTGGTGCCGGTGGTGTTGTCGGCGCGGAGTGAGGCGGGGCTGTCGGGTCAGGCCGCGAAGTTGCTGGCTCGGGTGGCGGAGTCGTCTTCTTCGCTGGTGGATGTGGGTTTTTCGTCGGTGGTGTCGCGTGCGGTGCTTGAGCATCGTGCGGTGGTGGCGGCGTCGGATCGTGAGGAGTTGGTGCGGGGTCTGACGGCTCTGGTTGAGGGCGAGGTGTCGGCTTCGGTGGTGCGGGGGTCGGTGCGTTCGGCCGGTGCTACGGCCTTCCTGTTCACGGGTCAGGGTGCGCAGCGGTTGGGGATGGGTCGGGAGCTGTATGAGGCGTTCCCGGTGTTCGCGGAGGCGTTCGACGCGGTGCTGGTCGAGCTCGATGCCCGGTTGGGGTGTTCGTTGCGTGAGGTGGTGTGGGGTGAGGATGTCGATCTGTTGAACGGGACGATGTTCGCCCAGGCCGGTCTGTTCGCCGTCGAGACGGCGTTGTTCCGGCTGGTGGAGTCGTGGGGGGTGCGTCCGGACTTCCTGGTGGGTCATTCGGTGGGTGAGATCGCGGCTGCGCACGTCTCGGGTGCCCTGTCGCTGGGTGACGCGGCTGAACTCGTCGTGGCGCGTGGTCGGTTGATGCAGGCGCTTCCCACTGGTGGGTCGATGGTGGCGGTGGAGGCGACGGAGGCTGAGGTGCTTCCGCTGCTCAGTGACGAGGTCGGGATCGCGGCGGTCAATGGTCCGCGTTCTGTGGTGGTTTCGGGGGTGGAGGGTGCGGTTGCTGATCTGGCGGGGAAGTTCGCCGGTCAGGGGCGTCGGACGAGTGTGTTGCGGGTGTCGCACGCCTTCCATTCGCCGTTGATGGAGCCGATGTTGGCGGAGTTCGGGGCGGTGGTGGCCGGGCTGTCGTTCGGTGCCGCGTCGATTCCGGTGGTGTCGGGTGTGTCGGGGGATCTGGCGGAGGACTGGGGTTCGGCCGCGTACTGGGTGCGGCATGTGCGGGAGGCGGTGCGGTTCGCGGACGCGGTGTCGTTCGTCGCTGCGCGTGGTGTCACGTCCTACGTCGAACTGGGTCCGGATGGTGTGCTGAGCGGGATGGCGCAGCAGTCGGTGGACGCGGAGTCGGCTCTGTTCGTTTCGTTGGTGCGCAAGGGTCGTCCCGAGGTGGCTGCGGCTGTCACGGCGCTGGGTCAGTTGCATGTGGCGGGTGTCTCGGTGGACTGGGCTCGGTTCTTCGAGGGTTCGGGTGCGCGTCGCGTCGATCTGCCGACGTACGCCTTTCAGCGTGAGCGGTTCTGGTTGGAGTGTGTGGGTGGTGGTGATGCTGGTGGTTTGGGTCAGGTGGTGGTTGATCATCCGGTGTTGGGTGCGGCGGTGGCGTTGCCGGATTCTGGTGGTGTGGTGTTGACGGGGCGGTTGTCGGTGGAGGGGATGGGGTGGTTGGCGGATCATGAGGTGTTGGGGTCGGTATTGTTGCCGGGTGCTGCGTTTGTGGAGTTGGTGGTGCGGGCTGCTGATGAGGTGGGTTGTGGGGTGGTGGAGGAGTTGACGTTGCGGGCGCCGCTGGTTCTTCCGGAGCGTGGTGGTGTGGCGTTGCAGGTGGTGGTGGGTGGTCCGGATGAGGTCGGGTGTCGTTCGGTGCGGGTGCATTCGCGTCGCGAGAGCGATGGCGCGGGCGCGGGCTGGGTGTTGCACGCGGACGGTGTGCTGGGTGCGGGTTCGGGTGAGGCGGTGCCGGCCTTCGACCTCACCGAATGGCCCCCGCCGGGCGCGGCCGCCGTACGGACGGACGACGCCTACGAGCTGCTCCACCAGCAGGGTTACGTCTACGGCCCCGTCTTCCGGGGGCTCAAGGCCGTGTGGCGGCGCGGGGACGATGTCTTCGCCGAGGTCGAGCTGCCCGAGCAGGCACACGGGGACGCCGAACGATTCGGTCTCCACCCCGCCCTGCTCGACGCGACCATGCACGCTCTGGGAGTCGGTGAGGACGTCACGGGCGACGAGCCGACCGAGCTTCCGTTCTCCTGGACGGACGTTTCTCTGCACGCCGCCGGTGCCCGCTCGCTGCGGGTTCGGCTGTCTCCCCAGGGCGTCAACAGCCTCTCGCTGAGCCTGGCGGACCAGGACGGCGCCCCTGTGGCCACGGTCGGCGGACTCATGTTCCGTCCGGTGTCGGTGGAGCAGTTGGGTGGGTCGGGTGTGGGTGGTGGGTTGCATGAGGTGGTGTGGCGGCCGTTGGTGTCGGCTGGTGTGGTGGAGGGTGCGGGTGTGTCGGGTGCGGTGGTGTTTGAGGTGCCGTCGGTGGGTGTGGGTGTGGATCCGGTGGTGGGTGTGCGGTCGGTGTTGGGTGGGGTGCTTGA
>NZ_JBFAJY010000088.1:0-4184 GCF_040655445.1 Streptomyces sp. NPDC050423 | reverse complement strand
GCCGCCCTGGTTCCCCTTCCGATCGACGTCACCGCACTCCGTACCCGTACCGACACCATCCCCGCACTCCTGCGCGACCTCGTCCCCACCACCAGACGACCCGCCGTCCGCGCTGTGGCCGGTGCCGGTGCCGATGCCGGGGCCGGAGGCGGGCAGGAACTGGTGCGCAGTCTGGCCGGTCTCGCCGCCGACGAACGAGCACGCAAGGTGCTGGAGATGGTCCGTGGCCGCGTGGCCAAGGTGCTGGGCCATGCGTCGGCCCAGGCAATCGAGGCGGACCGGCCCTTCCAGGAGCTCGGCTTCGACTCGCTCAGCGCGGTGGAGCTCCGCAACGAACTGAACCTGACGACCGGGCTCAGGCTCCCCGCGACGCTGGTCTTCGACTATCCGACCTCACGAGCCGTGGCGGCGTACATCGACGGCGAACTCGACGGAAGCGAGGTGCGGGAGGCGGAGCGGCCGAGCAGCGGCCCCGCCGTGCGCGACCTGGACGACGAGCCGATCGTCATCGTGGGCATGGCGTGCCGCTACCCGGGCGGAGTGACCTCGCCCGATGACCTGTGGGATCTGGTCGACGCCGGCCGCGACGCGGTGTCGGGGTTCCCGCTCGACCGGGGATGGGACATCGAGGGCGTGTACGACCCCGAGCCGGGAGTGCCGGGCAAGACCTACGCGAACGAGGGCGGGTTCCTCCACGACGCGGGAGACTTCGATCCGGCGTTCTTCGGGATCAGCCCGAACGAGGCCCTGATCATGGACCCCCAGCAGCGCCTGCTGCTGGAGGCATCATGGGAAGCCCTCGAACGTGCGGCCATCGATCCCCGCTCCCTGAAGGGGACCAGGACGGGAGTCTTCGCCGGCCTGATGTACCACGACTACGGCCAGGGAACGGAGGCCGCCGCGACCACGGGCGGCAGCCTGGTGTCCGGCCGCATCTCCTACACGCTGGGCCTTGAGGGACCGTCCCTCACGATCGACACGGCGTGTTCGTCGTCGCTGGTGGCGTTGCACCTGGCGGCCCAGGCTCTGCGCTCGGGTGAGTGCTCGATGGCGCTGGCGGGCGGCGTGGCCGTGATGTCCACCCCGGACATGTTCGTCGAGTTCAGCCGGCAGCGTGGGTTGGCGAAGGACGGTCGGTGCAAGTCGTTCGCGGGTGCCGCGGACGGTGCCGCGTGGTCCGAGGGTGTCGGTGTGCTGCTGGTCGAGCGTCTCTCGGACGCCCGGCGGCTCGGGCACGACGTCCTGGCCGTGGTGCGGGGAAGCGCCATCAACCAGGACGGTGCGAGTAACGGGCTGACGGCTCCGAACGGCCCCTCGCAGCAGCGCGTGATCCGCGCCGCGCTGGAGAACGCCGGGCTGTCGTCCGCCGATGTTGATCTGGTGGAGGCGCATGGTACGGGCACCCGGCTGGGTGATCCGATCGAGGCGCAGGCGTTGCTCGCGACGTATGGGCAGGGGCGCCCGGAGGGCGATCCGCTCTGGTTGGGGTCGTTGAAGTCGAATCTTGGTCATGCGCAGGCGGCTGCGGGTGTGGGTGGTGTGATCAAGGCGGTGCAGGCGATTCGGCATGGTGTGTTGCCGAGGACGTTGCATGTGGATGTGCCGACGCCGCAGGTGGATTGGGCGGCGGGGTCGGTGGAGTTGTTGACGGAGTCTCGGGTGTGGCCGGAGCGGGATCGTCCGCGTCGGGTGGGTGTGTCGTCGTTCGGGCTGAGTGGGACGAACGTGCACGTGATTGTGGAGCAGGCTCCGGTGGAGGTGGAGCCGGCTGAGGTTTCCGTGGTTGGGGTGCCGGTGGTGCCGGTGGTGTTGTCGGCGCGGAGTGAGGCGGGGCTGTCGGGTCAGGCCGCGAAGTTGCTTGAGCGTATGGACGCTTCCGCTTCCTTGTTGGATGTGGGTTTTTCGTCGGTGGTGTCGCGTGCGGTGCTTGAGCATCGTGCGGTGGTGGCGGCGTCGGACCGTGAGGAGCTGGTGCGGGGTCTGACGGCTCTGGTTGAGGGCGAGGTGTCGGCTTCGGTGGTGCGGGGGTCGGTGCGTCCGGCCGGTGCTACGGCCTTCCTGTTCACGGGTCAGGGTGCGCAGCGGTTGGGGATGGGTCGGGAACTGTATGAGGCGTTCCCGGGGTTCGCGGAGGCGTTCGACGCGGTGCTGGTTGAGCTGGATGCCCGGTTGGGGCGTTCGTTGCGTGAGGTGGTGTGGGGTGAGGACGTCGGTCTGTTGAACGGGACGATGTTCGCCCAGGCCGGTCTGTTCGCCGTCGAGACGGCGTTGTTCCGGCTGGTGGAGTCGTGGGGGGTCCGTCCGGACTTCCTGGTCGGCCACTCGGTCGGTGAGATCGCGGCGGCGCACGTCGCGGGTGTGTTGTCGCTGGCGGATGCGGCTGAACTCGTCGTGGCACGTGGTCGGTTGATGCAGGCGCTTCCCGTCGGCGGGTCGATGGTGGCGGTAGAGGCAACGGAGGCCGAGGTGCTTCCGCTACTGAACGACGGAGTTGCGCTGGCTGCGGTGAATGGGCCGCGTGCGGTGGTCGTTTCGGGTACGGAGGATGCGGTTCGCGGGCTGGTCGCGGCGTTCGAGGAGCAGGGGCGCCGGACGAGTGTGCTGCGTGTCTCGCACGCCTTCCATTCGCCGTTGATGGAGCCGATGTTGGCGGAGTTCGGGGCGGTGGTGGCCGGACTGTCGTTTACTGCCCCGTCCGTTCCGGTGGTGTCGAATGTGACGGGCGCGGTGTCGCAGGAGGTCGCGACGCCGTCGTACTGGGTCCGGCATGTGCGGGAGGCCGTGCGGTTCGCGGACGCGGTCCGGTTCCTGGAGGACCAGGGCGTCACGTCCTACGTCGAACTGGGTCCGGATGGTGTGTTGAGCGGTATGGCGCAGCAGTCGGTGGACGCTGAGTCGGCTCTGTTCGTTTCGTTGGTGCGTAAGGGGCGGCCCGAGGTGGCTGTGACTGTTGCGGCGTTGGGTCAGTTGCATGTGGCGGGTGTCTCGGTGGACTGGGCTCGGTTCTTCGAGGGTTCGGGTGCGCGTCGTGTCGATCTGCCGACGTACGCCTTTCAGCGTGAGCGGTTCTGGTTGGAGTGTGTGGGTGGTGGTGATGCTGGTGGTTTGGGTCAGGTGGTGGTTGATCATCCGGTGTTGGGTGCGGCGGTGGCGTTGCCGGATTCTGGTGGTGTGGTGTTGACGGGGCGGTTGTCGGTGGAGGGGATGGGGTGGTTGGCGGATCATGAGGTGTTGGGGTCGGTGTTGTTGCCGGGTGCTGCGTTTGTGGAGTTGGTGGTGCGGGCTGCTGATGAGGTGGGTTGTGGGGTGGTGGAGGAGTTGACGTTGCGGGCGCCGCTGGTTCTTCCGGAGCGTGGTGGTGTGGCGTTGCAGGTGGTGGTGGGTGGTCCGGATGAGGTCGGGTGTCGTTCGGTGCGGGTGCATTCGCGTCGCGAGAGCGATGGCGCGGGTGCGGGCTGGGTGTTGCACGCGGACGGTGTGCTGGGTGCGGGTTCGGGTGAGGCGGTGCCGGCCTTCGACCTCACCGAATGGCCCCCGCCGGGCGCGAACCGGGTGGAGGTCGCCGACATGTACGACCTCCTGGCCGAGCGTGGCTACGGATACGGCCCCGTCTTCCAGGGGCTCAAGGCGGCCTGGATCGCCGGGGAGGAGATCTTCGCGGAGGTCGAACTCGACGACTCCGTACACGCGGATGCCAAGCGGTTCGGGCTGCACCCCGCGCTTCTCGACTCCACCATGCACGCCCTCGGACTCCGAGCGGCCGAACTCGAATCAGGCCCGGCGGGCGACGACCGTCCCGCGCTCCCCTTCTTCTGGGAGGGTGTCCGCCTGTTCGCGTCAGGTCCGACCGCGCTGCGCGTACGCCTCACCGGGGCCGGCGACGACACCGTATCCATGGCGATGGCTGACACCGCCGGAGCACCGGTCCTATCGGTCGACGGACTCACACTCCGTCCGGTGTCGGTGGGGCAGTTGGGTGGGTCGGGTGTGGGTGGTGGGTTGCATGAGGTGGTGTGGCGGCCGTTGGTGTCGGCTGGTGTGGTGGGGGGTGCTGGTGTGTCGGGTGCGGTGGTGTTTGAGGTGCCGTCGGTGGGTGTGGGTGTGGATCCGGTGGTGGGTGTGCGGTCGGTGTTGGGTGGGGTGCTTGAGCGTGTGCAGGGGTGGTTGGCGGATGAGGGTGCTGT
>NZ_JBFAJY010000087.1:0-4277 GCF_040655445.1 Streptomyces sp. NPDC050423 | reverse complement strand
ACCACCAACGTCGAAGGCCCCCGCAGCAAGCTGCGGGGGCCTTCGACGTATTGCCCGGTGAGAGCAATGGCGGAGGATACGAGATTCGAACTCGTGAGGGGTTGCCCCCAACACGCTTTCCAAATGTTCGTCAGGGAGTTCGGTAGAGGTCGGGAGCGTCCTGACCTGGAGTGGAGCGGGTCCTGGGCTGGGTGCTGAACCGTGCTGGACGTGGGTGAACGAGACCAGAACTGAGACCACGGATCGGCGTGCTCCACCAAGCCGAGAGGGCACGGGACTGCGGCTGCACGCGCTGACCGACATTCGCGATGACGCAGCCGCTTTGCTCTTCTATGGAGAACGGTGGAGCCTCAAGCGACGGTCTTCGCCCTCGCGGCGGAGTTTGCCGATGCACTCGCGTGTCGGGTGAGGGGCAGTCCGCACAATCGCGCCAGATTCGTGCCGACCTCTTGCCTGGGCAAGGCCGCCCCTTTAGCATCACTTTGCTTACGCAAAGATAATGCCGCTTCGGGTGATGGGGGGTGGAGCATGGTCGTGCTGATGACAACTGCCGCGATATGGGGCGTGCTGCAGCTGTTCATGCTGTCGTCGCTGACCCGATCGTTGCGGCTGTCGACGGTGTTGAGGGCGTTTGCGGTCGGGGTGTACGGGTGTGGGGTCCTCGCGGCGCTGGTGGAGCTGGCCTACACCCGGATGATGGCCGACCAGAGCGGCCGGGCCTTGGCCGAGGTGGTGAAGACCACCAGCTACACCGTGGCTCCCTGGGTCGAGGAACTCATCAAAGTCGCCCCATTGGTATTGATCGGGCTGCACGTCAAGGTGCGCCGACAGTGGGGAGTTGCCGACTTCACCGTCCTGGGTGCGGCGCTCGGCGCAGGTTTCGGACTGCTGGAGTCCGTGCTGCGCTACAGCCTCGATGCGAAGCGGGCCATCCCGCGCGATGGGGGCTGGGTCATTCCCGACAGCCTGTCCCCGCCATTCGTTCCGGGCCCGGCCAAGGTCTTCACCGCGTGGCTACCGGCCCCGTCGGGCTCAATCGACCTCGGACAGGTCGCAACAGCCACGACTTTCAGCCATCTGGTGTGGACCGCCACGGCCGGCTTCGGCGTCGGCCTGCTGTGGCGCACTCGCGGCTGGTGGCGGCTGCTGTCCGTCCTCCCGGTCGCGCTGGCGATCACGCATCACACCCTGAACAACTACGCGGTCACGGACTCCGCTGGGCAGGCCGCGCAATGGCTCGAGACCTTGGACGGCAAGGCGTGGGCGATGCCGCTGGTCTGCCTGACCCTCGCCCTGCTGCTGGACCTGCGTCAACTCCACCGCGCCAAACGCACCGTGCCCGGCGTGTTGCTGACCGCCGAGCGCGCCGACGGTGACGGCGCTGCCGCGCTCGTGCGCTACGCGGCCTGGCGGCTGCCCTGGAGCACTCTGATCGCGCTGCGCTTTGTCCGGCTGCGTCGTTCCCTCTACTACGCGGCCGCCGGCGCCCCGCACGACGACACCGAACCACTGCGGAGCGTGGTGGCTCAGATCGGGGCCCGTATCGACGCCTCCGATCACGAGGATGCCTGGCGAACGATCGACATACGCGCCCACCTCAAGTCGGTCCGCAACACCCGCCGCCGATGGCTCATTCTGATCCCCTGCCTGATCACGCTCCCCTCCTTGCTCTTCCTCGGCATCGGCTCCTTCAAGGCGACGGCCGACCTTCAGGACTACTTCACCACCGGATCAGGCCCGCAGATCCTGCGCTGGTCTGCCGTCGCAGCCTTGGCCTGGATCGCCTGGCAGTTGGTGTACTCGCTGCGCACCTGGCGACCGGTCACCGAACTGCCGCTCGGTGAGTTCCTCGTCCTGCACCGGTTCCGCCTTGCTACCGCCCTGGGTGCGGCCACCACCGGCACGCTCCTGCTCTACCGCAGCGCCGACGTCGGACCCGGCGGCGACGCCATCCAGACCTTCCACCTCCTGGACGCCCTCGACCGATTCCTGATCTACCTCGGCTTCGCCCTCCTGCTGTTCTCCCTGCTGACGCTGTTCCCGCCCGGCGCCGGATTCGCCCTTGCCTTCGCCAGCGAGGGTGTGGCCGCCGGCGAAGGCGCAGCCCTTGCCGGCGTCACCCTCGAAGCAGCTCTCAAGGCCGGAGCCCTCGGCATCTCCGGGATCCTCCTCATGGCTGCGGGGGCGGACGGTGGCGCGCACTCGGAGACACCGTTCGACGGCAGCGAACCGGAGTTGACGTTCAAGCCCTCACCCAAGCACGGGCCCCAGCAGCGAGGAAATGCCGCTCCAGAACCCGGTAATCCGCAGAAGACACTGGAGGATTCGATCACCTTCAACCCCAATACGACACGACGGGTGGGGGTCGACCACGAAAACCGTGAGTTCGCCGTCTTCGATGAAACCCACAACGGCACCGGGATTTACCATGGCCACGTACGCACCTGGGACGAACTGAGCCAGCAGATGCAGAGCGCTCTACGCAAGGCTGGGAAGGTAACCGCCAAGGGCAAGATCAAATCCCCTTGATGAGGACCTGCCCGCCCATGAGAGCAGCCCGATCCTTGGAGTCACTTCATGACCTACCATTCACCCGATATGATCACAGCGGAGCAGGCGGCAGTCGCTTTCGAGTCGAATCGACCACGCCTCATCTCAGACTCCCTTATCTCTGCGGCCTTGTATGTGCAGGATCGTGAATGGGTGGAAAAATGGCTGATCCACTTCACTCGGCATTCGGATTCCGACGTTCGCCGTGCGGCTGCTCTGGCATTGGGGCATCTCGCGCGACTGCACCGGTGCGTGTCGCCGCAGGCCGTTGATTCCGTCCGGCGTCTGCTGCCGGATGGCTCGCTGTCCGGGGCGGCAGCGGACGCGCTGGAGGACGTGGAAATCTTCGCCCGTCCTATGTGACGGCCATAATCGCTCGCCGCAGGGGGTGCAAGGTGCATGAGTATCAGCCGCACCAATTGGCTCTGGCGCCTCTCTCAGCTATACAGCCGTCGGGGCGGAGTTGTCATACGAGTGCGAGGAAGGCCGCAGGGGCCGTCTCGAGGGTTATAGGGCGCTGATCCGTACGGGACTTCAGTCTCGATATTGGGTGGCAAGAGCATTTCGCGCCACGGATCTGTCGACACATGGCCCATCCTGCCGTATATGCCATGGCGCTCGTGCGGGAATTCCAGATAAATTGGATTCGGCGACGCCATCTCGAACCCAGCCATTCCGTACTTATTGACTCGGGAGGTTCGAGCGACAAGTCGCCTGCGCCTTTGTCTCCGCTCCTGCACCCGTGCAGTGGTGCTGGGCTCGTTGATCAGAATCTCCTGTATCTGCCAGGTGCGGGTGTAAGCGTGATCGCAACCCGACCAAAGATGATTCGTATGTCGCCTCCGAGCTTCGTCCGGTGGCTCCGGGCGTCCCGCCTGTCCGGTGCCCCTGGTCTGGCTCCTGCTCCGCGTACAGGTGCTTGTTCTGCTGAATGACGGGTGCTGCGGGGGGGATCGATGAACGGCGCAGGCAGGGCTGTTCAAGATGCTTTTCAGGCGCTGGGAGCCGATGCTCCGCGGAGTGTCGAGGGGTACCGGCTGGCTGCCGGGCCCGGTTCGGGCGACATGGGGAAGGTGCGTCTCCCGCATACTCCAGGCGGACGACCCGTGGCGCTCAAGGTGACATGGCCGGAAGTCACCCAAGACCCGGGGTTTCGGGGCGGTTCGCGCAGGAAGTGCGGGTGGCCGAGCGGGCGCAAGGCCTGTGCATGGCACCGATGATCGACAGCGACGTGGAGGGACCGCAGCCCTGGCCGGCGGCCGCCCGTGTGTCCGGGGCTGCCGCCGCCTCGGCCGTTGCCGAGCGCAGGCCACTGCTCGCCCCCACTGTGTTGCTGCTCATCGCCACGATCGCTGAGGCAAGGCAAGTGGTGCACGTGCCGGCATTGTGCACCGCGACCTGAAGCCGTCCAAGTGCTGATTGCCGCCGACGGCCCCCGCGTCATCGACTTCGGCATCGCCCGCGCCCCCGACGCCAGGTCATGGGTGGGGAACCCGGCGGGGCCGTGCGCATGCGGGCGGCCCCGCCGCGTCCCCGACCACCTGTTGAAGGAAGTGGCCCGGAAGATCGGGGTGGCGATCGGGGGAGCCCAGAGGTAGCTGTTGTGGACAGAGACCTGGACAACGATGGTTGAGACAACGTCGAAGGCCCCCGCAGCGAGCTGCGGGGGCCTTCGACGTATTGCCCGGTGAGAGCAAATGGGGGGGTTAAGAAATTAGAACAGGTGT
>NZ_JBFAJY010000086.1:0-4956 GCF_040655445.1 Streptomyces sp. NPDC050423 | reverse complement strand
CAGGTCAAGCTCCGCGGCTTCCGTATCGAACTCGGTGAGATCGAGACGGCGTTGACCGCTCACGAGAGTGTGGGCCAGGCGACCGTCGTCGTCCGGGAGGACCGGCCGGGCGACAAACGCCTCGTCGCCTACCTCACCGCCGCCGACAGCGCCTCGATCGACACAGAGTCCGTGCGCCGCGCCATGGCCGGCATCCTCCCCGAGTACATGGTCCCGTCCGCCTACGTCGTACTGGACGAGATCCCGCTCACCGTCAACGGCAAGGTCGACCGACGAGCCCTGCCCGCACCGCAGTTGAGCGTCGAGACCACCGGCCGTGCGCCCCGGGGGCCGGGCGAGGAGGTCCTGTGCGGTCTCTTCGCGGAAGTCCTCGGACTGACCTCGGTCACCATCGACGACCACTTCTTCCACCTCGGCGGGCACTCGCTCCTCGCCACCCGCCTCATCAGCCGCATCCGGCAGACCTTCGGCGTCCAGATCACCGTCAGGGACCTCTTCCAGGGCCCGACAGTCGCCGCTCTGGCCGAGTACGTCGAAGCGGGCGGCGAGGAGGCGGTGCAGCGCCCCGCACTGCGGGAGGCTGTGCGGCCGGAGCGGGTGCCGCTCTCCTCGGCGCAGCAGCGCCTCTGGTTCCTGCACCACCTGGAAGGGCCGTCCGCGACGTACAACATTCCGCTGTCCCTGCGCCTCACGGGCGCACTCGACACGCGAGCCCTCCAACTCGCGCTCACCGACCTGGTGGTGCGTCACGAGTCGCTGCGCACCCTCTTCGGGATGGCGGACGACGCCGCCTACCAGTGGCAGCTCCCGGCGGCCGAGGTGCGGGTGGAGCTGCCCGTCATCGCGGCGACCAGGGACACCCTGGACGCGGAGCTCGGCGACCACGCCGCGCGCAGCTTCGATCTCGACTCCGAACTGCCTTTCCGAGCCGCCCTGTTCGCGCTCGGGGCCGAGGAGCACGTCCTGCTGGTGGTGATGCACCACATCGCCTCCGACGGCTGGTCCACCACCCCGCTGCTGCGGGATCTCACGGCCGCCTACACGGCGCGCACCAAGGGCGACGCCCCCACATGGGAGCCGCTGCCGGTCCAGTACGCCGACTACACCCTCTGGCAGCACGAGCTGCTCGCGGCGGACGGGGAGAGGCAGGCGGAGTTCTGGCGCGACACGCTGGACGGGCTGCCCGACGAGGCCACCCTGCCGGCCGACCGCCCCCGCCCGGCGGTGGCCACCTACCGCGGCACCACCCACGGCGTTCACGTCCCCGCGGCCTTGCACGCCGGGCTGACCCGGCTGGCCCGCGAGACCGGCAGCACCCTGTTCATGGTGGCCCAGGCCGCCGTCGCCACCGCGCTGTCCCGCTCCGGAGCCGGGGAGGACATCCCGATCGGCGCCCCGATCGCCGGCCGCTCGGAGCAGTCACTCGACGACCTCGTCGGCTTCTTCGTCAACACCCTCGTACTGCGTACGGATCTCACGGGCGAGCCGAGCTTCCGTGAGCTGCTGACCCGGGTCCGGGACGCCGACCTCGCCGCCTGGGCCCACCAGGACCTGCCCTTCGACCGGCTGGTGGAGGCCCTCAACCCCGAGCGTTCCACCGCCCGCCACCCGCTCTTCCAAGTGGTCCTCACCCTCCAGGAGGCACTTACCCCCTCCGTCGAACTCCCGGGAATCACGGCCGAGTCGGGCTTCACGTCGCTGGACATCTCCAAGTTCGACCTGACCTTCTCCTTCCATGAGCACCGCACAGCGGACGGCAGCCCGGACGGTCTGGACATCAGGGTCGAGTACGCCACCGACCTGTACGACGCCGGCACTGTCGAGGCGGTCACCGACCGGCTGGTCCGGCTGCTGGGCGACGCCGTCGACCGCCCCGAAATCCCCGTCGGCGAGCTGGAGTTCATCGGCCAGGACGAGCGACACCAGCTGCTGGAAGGCTGGAACGGCACGGTCACCGGTTCCTCCGACGCGGGTCTCGCGGAGCTGTTCGCCGCGCAGGCCGCCCGCACCCCGGACGCGATCGCCCTGGTCGACGGCGACCGCGAGCTGACGTACGCGGAGCTGGACGCGGACGCCAACCGGCTGGCCCGCCACCTCGTGGGCCTCGGCGTCCGGCCGGAGGACGTCGTCGCCGTCCTGATGGAGCGGTCGGCGGACCTGCTCACCGTGCTCCTCGCGGTCGTCAAGGCCGGCGGCGTCTACGCCCCGCTCAACACCGCGGACCCCGACACCCGCCTGCTGCGGATCCTCGCCGAGACCGGGGCGCCCGTCCTGCTCACCGACAAGGTGCTGGCCGATCACCCGGTCGTGGCCCGGACCACCGCGCAGACCGTCGTGCTCGACGGGACCGCGGGCTTCGCCCACCTCCCGTCGACGCCGCCGGCAGCGCCGGCCCATCCCGACCAGTGGCTGTACGTGATGTTCACGTCGGGTTCGACGGGGGTGCCGAAGGGTGTCGCGGTCACCCACCGCAATGTCGCGGACCTGGCCGCCCAGACCATGTACGCCAACGGCAGCCACACCCGGGTGCTCTTCCACTCGCCGCACACCTTCGACGCCTCGACACACGAGATCTGGGTGCCGTGGCTGAACGGCGGCGCGGTCGTGGTCGCACCCCAGGGCTACCTCGACCCCGGGACCCTGGGTGGGTTGCTGACCGAGCGCGGAATCAGCTCGCTGTGGCTGACGGCCGGGCTGTTCCGCGTGATGGCGGAGGAGGCGCCCGAGGCGTTCGCCGGGGTGAGCGAGGTCTGGGCGGGCGGTGACGTGGTTCCGCCGGAGGCGGTACGCCGGGTCATGGACCGCTGCCCGGACCTCACCGTCGTCAATGGTTACGGTCCGACGGAGACGACGACCTTCGCCACCACCCACCGCGTCCACCGGCCCCTGGACTACCCGGGCGCCGTCCCCATCGGGGAGCCCCTCGACAACCACCGCGTCTACGTGGTGGACGAGGGTCTGCGGCTCGTTCCTCCGGGTACCCCCGGCGAGCTGTACATCGCCGGCGCCGGTCTCGCCCGTGGCTACCTGGGCCGGCCGGGCATGACGGCGGAGCGCTTCGTGGCCGACCCGTTCGGTCCGCCCGGTACGCGGATGTACCGGACGGGCGACCTCGTGCGCTGGAACCTCGCGGGCTCCGTCGAGTACCTGGGCCGCGCGGACCAGCAGGTCAAGCTCCGCGGCTTCCGTATCGAACTCGGGGAGATCGAGACGGCGTTGGCCGCCCACGAGAGTGTGGGCCAGGCGACCGTCGTCGTCCGGGAGGACCGGCCCGGCGACAAGCGCCTCGCCGCCTACCTCGTCGCCACCGACGGCGCCCGGATCGACGTGGCGGAGCTGCGGGGGCACATCTCGGCCGCCCTGCCCGAGTACATGGTCCCGTCCGCCTTCGTCGTCCTCGACGAGATCCCCCTCACCACCAACGGCAAGGTCGACCGACGCGCCCTGCCCGCACCCCAGGTCGCCCACGCCACCAACGGGCGCGCACCGCGCACACCGCAGGAAGAAGTGCTCTGCGGTCTCTTCGCGGCCGTTCTCGGACTGCCGTCGGTCACCATCGACGACCACTTCTTCCACCGCGGCGGCCACTCGGTGCTCGGCACCCGGCTGATCAGCCGCATCCGGCGGGCGTTCGGCGTCCAACTCGGCGTGAAGGACCTGTTCCGCAACCCGACGGTGCTCGCCCTCTCGGAGTGCGTCACCGCGGGCAGCGGCGAACTGCCCCGGCCGGCGCTGATGCCGGAGGAGCGGCCGGAGCGCGTTCCGCTCTCCTCCGCCCAGCAGCGGCTGTGGTTCCTCGACCAGATGGAAGGCCCCTCAGCCACCTACAACATCCCGCTTGCCCTGCGGCTCAAGGGCCCTCTCGACCACCGGGCCCTCGAACTGGCCCTCACCGACCTCACCACCCGTCACGAAGGCCTGCGCACCGTCTTCCCCACCCACGAGGGCACCCCCCACCAGCACGTCCTGCCCCCGACCACCACCGACCTGCCCCTGATCAACACCACCGAGGAGGCACTCACCGCACAACTGGCCGACCTCTCGGCGGCCACCTTCGATCTGGCCGTCCAGCCCCCCGTCCGCACGCATCTGCTCTCGCTCGGCGGGCAGGAGCACATCCTGTTGGTGGTCATCCACCACATCGCCTCCGACGGCTGGTCGAACGGACCGCTCTTTCGCGACCTGGCCACCGCCTACGAGGCCCGCGCCGAGGGCACTGCCCCCGCCTGGGAGCCACTGCCGGTCCAGTACGCCGACTACTCCCTCTGGCAGCGGCGCCTCCTGGGAAGCGACGAGGAACGCCAACTCGACTACTGGCGCACCGTACTCGCCGAACTGCCGGAGGAGGCCACGCTCCCGGCCGACCGGCCCAGGCCGGCCACCGCGTCCAACCGGGGCACCACGCACACCGTGCACTGCCCGGCAGGCCTGCACGAGTCACTGACCTCGCTGGCCCAGGACACCGACAGCACCCTGTTCATGGTGGCCCAGGCGGCGGTGTCGACGCTGCTGTCGCGGTCCGGTGCCGGGCACGACATCCCCCTCGGCTCACCCGTCGCCGGCCGTACGGACCAGGCGCTCGACGACCTCGTCGGGTTCTTCGTCAACACACTCGTGCTCCGCACCGACACCAGTGGTGACCCGAGCTTCCGGGAACTGCTGACCCGCGTCCGGGAGACCGACCTCGCCGCATGGAGCCATCAGGACCTGCCGTTCGACCGGCTGGTCGAAGCCCTCAACCCCGAGCGCACCACCGCCCGCCACCCCCTCTTCCAGGTCATGCTCACCGTCGGCGACATGTCGGCCGAGGCCCCCGAACTCCCGGGACTGGAAGCGTCGTACGAGTTCTCCAAGGTGGAGATCGCCAAGTTCGACGTGACGTTCTCGTTCGCGGAGCATCGTGGGGTGGATGGTCGGCCGGGTGGGTTGGACATCACGATCGAGTATGCGACGGAT
>NZ_JBFAJY010000085.1:1668-3281 GCF_040655445.1 Streptomyces sp. NPDC050423 | reverse complement strand
TGCTTGAGAACTGCACAGTGGACGCGAGCATCTGTGGCCAAGTTTTTAAGGGCGCACGGTGGATGCCTTGGCACCAGGAACCGATGAAGGACGTGGGAGGCCACGATAGGCCCCGGGGAGCTGTCAACCAAGCTTTGATCCGGGGGTGTCCGAATGGGGAAACCCGGCAGTCGTCATGGGCTGTCACCCACTGCTGAACACATAGGCAGTGTGGAGGGAACGAGGGGAAGTGAAACATCTCAGTACCCTCAGGAAGAGAAAACAACCGTGATTCCGGGAGTAGTGGCGAGCGAAACTGGATCAGGCCAAACCGTATGCGTGTGATACCCGGCAGGGGTTGCGCATGCGGGGTTGTGGGATCTCTTTTTCACGGTCTGCCGGCTGTGAGACGAGTCAGAAACCGTTGATGTAGGCGAAGGACATGCGAAAGGTCCGGCGTAGAGGGTAAGACCCCCGTAGCTGAAACATTAACGGCTCGTTTAAGAGACACCCAAGTAGCACGGGGCCCGAGAAATCCCGTGTGAATCTGGCGGGACCACCCGTTAAGCCTAAATATTCCCTGGTGACCGATAGCGGATAGTACCGTGAGGGAATGGTGAAAAGTACCGCGGGAGCGGAGTGAAATAGTACCTGAAACCGTGTGCCTACAAGCCGTGGGAGCGTCGCTGTGTGTGCTTGCACATGCAGTCGTGACTGCGTGCCTTTTGAAGAATGAGCCTGCGAGTTTGCGGTGTGTTGCGAGGTTAACCCGTGTGGGGAAGCCGTAGCGAAAGCGAGTCCGAATAGGGCGATTTAGTAGCGCGCTCAAGACCCGAAGCGGAGTGATCTAGCCATGGGCAGGTTGAAGCGGAGGTAAGACTTCGTGGAGGACCGAACCCACCAGGGTTGAAAACCTGGGGGATGACCTGTGGTTAGGGGTGAAAGGCCAATCAAACTCCGTGATAGCTGGTTCTCCCCGAAATGCATTTAGGTGCAGCGTCGTGTGTTTCTTGCCGGAGGTAGAGCACTGGATAGGCGATGGGCCCTACCGGGTTACTGACCTTAGCCAAACTCCGAATGCCGGTAAGTGAGAGCACGGCAGTGAGACTGTGGGGGATAAGCTCCATGGTCGAGAGGGAAACAGCCCAGAGCATCGACTAAGGCCCCTAAGCGTACGCTAAGTGGGAAAGGATGTGGAGTCGCAGAGACAACCAGGAGGTTGGCTTAGAAGCAGCCACCCTTGAAAGAGTGCGTAATAGCTCACTGGTCAAGTGATTCCGCGCCGACAATGTAGCGGGGCTCAAGCGTACCGCCGAAGTCGTGTCATTCCAGCATGTACCCCCAACGGGGGCTGGGATGGGTAGGGGAGCGTCGTGTGCCGGGTGAAGCAGCCGCGGAAGCGAGTTGTGGACGGTTCACGAGTGAGAATGCAGGCATGAGTAGCGATACACACGTGAGAAACGTGTGCGCCGATTGACTAAGGGTTCCTGGGTCAAGCTGATCTGCCCAGGGTAAGTCGGGACCTAAGGCGAGGCCGACAGGCGTAGTCGATGGACAACCGGTTGATATTCCGGTACCCGCTTTGAAACGCCCAGTACTGAATCAGGCGATGCTAAGTCCGTGAAGCCGGCCCT
>NZ_JBFAJY010000085.1:0-1572 GCF_040655445.1 Streptomyces sp. NPDC050423 | reverse complement strand
CCGATCTCTTCGGAGTTGAGGGTAGTGGTGGAGCCGATGAACCAGACTTGTATTAGGTAAGCGATGGGGTGACGCAGGAAGGTAGTCCAGCCCGGGCGGTGGTAGTCCCGGGGTAAGGGTGTAGGCCGTGTGGTAGGTAAATCCGTCACACATTAAGGCTGAGACCTGATGCCGAGCCGATTGTGGTGAAGTGGATGATCCTATGCTGTCGAGAAAAGCCTCTAGCGAGTTTCATGGCGGCCCGTACCCTAAACCGACTCAGGTGGTCAGGTAGAGAATACCGAGGCGTTCGGGTGAACTATGGTTAAGGAACTCGGCAAAATGCCCCCGTAACTTCGGGAGAAGGGGGGCCATCACTGGTGATCCGATTTACTCGGTGAGCTGGGGGTGGCCGCAGAGACCAGCGAGAAGCGACTGTTTACTAAAAACACAGGTCCGTGCGAAGCCGTAAGGCGATGTATACGGACTGACGCCTGCCCGGTGCTGGAACGTTAAGGGGACCGGTTAGCTGACTTTCGGGTCGGCGAAGCTGAGAACTTAAGCGCCAGTAAACGGCGGTGGTAACTATAACCATCCTAAGGTAGCGAAATTCCTTGTCGGGTAAGTTCCGACCTGCACGAATGGCGTAACGACTTCTCGACTGTCTCAACCATAGGCCCGGTGAAATTGCACTACGAGTAAAGATGCTCGTTTCGCGCAGCAGGACGGAAAGACCCCGGGACCTTTACTATAGTTTGATATTGGTGTTCGGTTCGGCTTGTGTAGGATAGGTGGGAGACTTTGAAGCGGCCACGCCAGTGGTTGTGGAGTCGTCGTTGAAATACCACTCTGGTCGTGCTGGATGTCTAACCTGGGTCCGTGATCCGGATCAGGGACAGTGTCTGATGGGTAGTTTAACTGGGGCGGTTGCCTCCTAAAGAGTAACGGAGGCGCCCAAAGGTTCCCTCAGCCTGGTTGGCAATCAGGTGTTGAGTGTAAGTGCACAAGGGAGCTTGACTGTGAGACCGACGGGTCGAGCAGGGACGAAAGTCGGGACTAGTGATCCGGCAGTGGCTTGTGGAAGCGCTGTCGCTCAACGGATAAAAGGTACCCCGGGGATAACAGGCTGATCTTCCCCAAGAGTCCATATCGACGGGATGGTTTGGCACCTCGATGTCGGCTCGTCGCATCCTGGGGCTGGAGTCGGTCCCAAGGGTTGGGCTGTTCGCCCATTAAAGCGGTACGCGAGCTGGGTTTAGAACGTCGTGAGACAGTTCGGTCCCTATCCGCTGTGCGCGTAGGAATATTGAGAAGGGCTGTCCCTAGTACGAGAGGACCGGGACGGACGAACCTCTGGTGTGCCAGTTGTCCTGCCAAGGGCATGGCTGGTTGGCTACGTTCGGAAAGGATAACCGCTGAAAGCATCTAAGCGGGAAGCCTGCTTCGAGATGAGTATTCCCACCCTCTTGAAGGGTTAAGGCTCCCAGTAGACGACTGGGTTGATAGGCCAGATGTGGAAGCCCGGTAACGGGTGGAGCTGACTGGTACTAATAGGCCGAGGGCTTGTCCTCAGTTGCTCGCGTCCACTGTGTT
>NZ_JBFAJY010000084.1:0-5400 GCF_040655445.1 Streptomyces sp. NPDC050423 | reverse complement strand
CGATGGCCATCACGGCGATCGGGTAGAGGCCCGAGGCGGGCAGTGCCACATGCCGCAGACCGAACGAGCCGAGCCAGCCGACCGCAGCCCCCTTCCGCATCCTCGGCGTCCGGCGCCTCAGCTCGCGGCGGGCTCCATGCGTGCGGGAGCGGGGACGGTCGCCGGTGCGTCCAGGTCGTACGGATCGATCGGCTCGCCCGTCTCGATCGGCACCTTGCGCAGGAGTGCGGCGACGATCAGGGCCACCACGACCATGGCGGCGGCTCCGGAGAGCGCGGCCACCTGGAGGCCGTGGGTGAAGGCCTCACGGCTGACGGTGACCAGTTCGGACCCGATCGCGGCCGGCTGCTGGGCGGCGACGGTGGCGGCACCGCCGATGGTGTTGCGTGCCGCGCTCAGCGCCTCGCCGCCGAGACCGGCCGGGTTCACAGCGTTCATGTCATGCCGGTAGATGGCGGAACCGATGCTGCCGATGACCGCGAAGCCGAACGCGCTGCCGAACTCGGTGAACGTCTCCGAGGTGGCCGTGGACGATCCGGCGTGTTCCTTCGGCGCGGAGGTGACGACGATCTCCGCCGTGAGCGTCTTCGAGGCCGTCATGCCGGCCGCCATCAGCCCCACGCCCACCAGTAGGACGGCGACGTTCGACTCCACCGTGAGGCGGCTCAGTACGCCGAAGCCGATGGCCATCACCAGCATGCCGCTGGAGACCAGGTACACCGGCTTGACCTTGCGGGACAGGGCCGACACGAGGCCGACCGCGATCCCGATCGCCGGCATCACGGCCATGGACCACAGGGCCGCCCGGAAGGGCGTCATGCCCAGCACCATCTGGAGGAACTGGTTGGTGAGGATGCTGACGCCCATGAACGAGAACATCACCATCAGGTTGGTGATGATCGCGCCGGTGAAGCCGCCGTAGCGGAACAGCGAGATGTCGATGAGCGGGTGCGACGTCATGCGCTGGCGCTGCACGAACGCGATGAGCAGTACGAGGCCGACGGCGGCCCAGATCGCGGGATCGCGGGACCAGCCGTCGACGGCCAGCTCCTTGAGGCCGTAGATGAACGGCATGATGCCCGCGACGGAGAGGAACGCACCGAGCACGTCCAGCTTGCCGCGCGAGGAGTCGCGCCGCTCCGGCAGCAGGATCGGGGCCAGGATCAGCACCAGCACCATCACCGGGGTGTTGATCATGAAGACCGAGCCCCACCAGAAGTTGTTCAGCAGCAGACCGCCCACGACCGGGCCGAGGGCCGCACCGGTGGCGAGGGTGCCGCTCCAGGCGGCGATGGCCGACTTGCGCTGCTTCGAATCGTGGAACATGTTGCGGATCAGGGCCAGCGAGGTCGGCGTCAGCGTCGCGGCGCCGAGCCCGAGCAGGGCGCGCGAGCCGATGAGCATCTCGGGGCTGTCGGCCGTCGCGGCGAGCGCGGACGCGACACCGAAGACCAGGGCGCCGATGATGAGCAGCTTCCGCCGCCCGAAGCGGTCACCCACCCAGCCCATCGTGATCAGCGCGGCGGCCAGCACGAAGCTGTAGATGTCCATGATCCACAGCAGCTGGGTGGCGCTCGGCTTCAGCGACTCGCTGATGGGCGTGATCGCGAAGCCGAGTACCGAGATGTCAATGGCGATCAGCAGGGTGACCAGGACGATCACCACGAGGCCGAGCCATTCCTTGAGCCCCGCCCGGGGCTTGATTTCTGTCATGGCAAACGTCCATGCCTTCCTGCGTCATGACCCTGAGTACGTAACACGCTGAGCGTATCAGGTACGCGTTAGCGTGTCGCGTACCCATCGACGGCGGGACGAGGCTCCCGAGCCCCGCCCCGCAGCGGTTTCAGTGCGTTCGGCCGAGCAGTTCCTGCGCCCGGCGCAGCAGCGCCCGGCGGTCGATCTTCCGGTTGGTGTTGAGCGGAAATTCCGCGATGTGGAAGAAGTGCTGGGGCAGTACGGCCCGGGGAAGCGTGCGGCTCAGCTCGCGGGCCAGGACGACGGGCGGCACGCGCTCCCCGGTGTGGAACGCGGCCAGCGTGATGCCCTGCTCGGAGGGGATCGGCACCGCGACACCGTCCTCCACCCCCGGGCACCGGCGCAGCGCCTCGTCGATCTCCGCCAGTTCGACCCGTACGCCACGCACCTGAACCTGCTGGTCCAGCCGGCCGAGGTAGAGCAACTGCCCCTCCTCGCCCAGCCGGATCCGGTCGCCCGTCCGGTAGTAGCGCACCCCGTCCCGCTCGAGGAACCGGCCCGCGTCATCGGCCGGGTCCAGATACCCGGCGGTCAGCTGAGGTCCGGCGACACACAACTCGCCCTCCGACGCGTCCGGTTCGCCATCGGCGCCGAGCAGCATCCACTCGTGCCCCGCGTGAACCGGCCCGATCGGGACGACACCCGCGACCGCGATCCGCGGCGACGTCTCACGCGACCAGCGGTGCCGGGTGATGGTGATGGTCAGCTCGGTGGGCCCGTAGAGGTTCTCGACGGCCGACCCCGGCGCCGCGTGCTGCCAGTCCGTCACGTCCTGGCAGGTCACCGCCTCGCCCGCGAAGAAACTCCAGCGCAACGAGGGCAGGGCGCCGCCGGTGAGCCGGCCGGTGCGCCGGATCAGGCTGATCACGCTGGGGGTGGAGAACCAGACGGTGACGCCTTGTTCGGCGACGAAACCGGGGAGGTCCCGGTAGGCGCCCGCCGGAACGGGAACCAGTGCGGCGCCGGCGCCCCACGCGCAGAACAGGTCGAACATCGCGCAGTCGAAGTTCAGATCGAAGTTCTGCGAGAACACATCGTGCGGACCGAAGTCGTACCGCGCGTCGAGCAGCCCGAAGTAGTGGGCGCCGTTGGCATGCGTGACCGGCACGCCCTTCGGCCGGCCCGTGGAACCCGAGGTGAAGAGCACATAGGCGGTGTCACCGGGCGCGACCGGCCGGGGGTGCGCCAGGCGCGCCGCCGGATCCGGGACGATCCTCCCCTCGGCACCGTCCGCGGCCGCCCCGTCCAGCAGGGCGGGAAGCCCCACGCCCTCCGCACGCAGCTTCTCCAGCACCGTGGCCGCCTCGGCGTCCACGATCAACGCCTGCACCCCCGCCGCTTCGAGCATCTGGAGGGTACGGAGCACAGGGAAGGAAGGCTGCAACGGAACCATCGGCACCCCGGTGAACAGGCAGGCCAGGATGCCCGTGTAGGCGTCGACGCCCTTGCCCGCGAGCACCCCCACCGCGGCCGGACGCTCCGGCAGTGCGGCCAGCAGCGAGCCCGCCCAGGTCAGCGCCCGGTCGTACAGCTCCCGGTACGTCAGCGTGGCATCGCCGACGCGGATCGCCACCCCTTGCGGGGACCGCGCGAGCCCGCGCAGGAAACGGTCATAAAGGGCGTGGGCCGATGTCTGGTCCATGAGTGTTCCCCGAGTGACGGTGGACGGATGAGGTGGAGCGGTGCTCGATGCCCGCGAGGACGCGCGGCGGCCGGCCGGCCGCCGGGGCGGACTCGGGCGCACCGGGGCGCGGCGCCGGGCCCGAGATCCGCAGGAGGACCTCGGTGAGGTCGGCCCAGGAGCGGCCGGCCGGCGCGTGGTGCAGGGCGACCCGGGGATTCCTCGCGAGCCACTCCCGTACGTCACGGGAACGCGCCGCACCCTTCCCGTCCAGCAGTACGTGCAGCCTCGGGTAGGGATGGGCCTGGGTGACCGCGTCCAGGAGATTCAGGAACGTGGCAGGCGCGGAGGCCCTGTCCGCCCCCGGGCGGGACCGGTCGAGCAACGGGGGCCGCAGCCGTTCCTCGGGCCGGTGCCCCGTCCGGCCGTCCGCCCGCAGGACCACGGCGTTCCACGGCGACACGCGACAGACACCGACGACACCGCGATGGGCACCGGGCGGCAGGGGCGGCTCGGCGGGCAGCTGGAAGGACTCGGGGCGATGCGGCTGCACCCCCCACCTCCGCCACACCCGCGAAACCGTGGAGTGGGCGATCCCCAATTCGCCGGCGAGCAGCCGCGACGACCAGTACGGCGCCCGCAACCGGGCCGGCGGTACACCGCCGTCGCAGAGCGTGGCGACGAGCACCGCCACCTCGTCCACCGTCGCGGGACGCCCCGGCCGGGGCAGATCGCCCAGTGCCGCGATGCCCGACTCGGCATACCGCGAACGCCACTTGAGGACGGTCGGACGGGACACCCGCAGCAGGGTGGCGACCTCCGTGTTCGAGGCACCCCCCGCGGCGAGCAGCACGATCCGCGCCCGCCGTACGAGCCCGGCCGGCGCGGTCGACATACGGGTCAGCGCTTCCAGCCGGGCCCGGTCGCCCTCGTGCAGCCGCAAGGCCGGGACGCTATGCATGTCCGGCACTCAGCGCAGACGCTGTAGCGAGTTCCAGAGAACCGCCGGGGTCTCGAATATCTCCAGGGAGAGCGCCTCGTCGCGGAAATGCACCTCATATGCGGATTCGAGGCCCGCGAGCAGCTCGATCATCCCCAGTGAGTCGAGACCGAAATCGCGCAGTTTCATGTCCTCGGTGATCGGTTCGTCCGGCGGAAGAAAGGACAACTGCTTCCGAAGGAGAATGTCGAACTGCTCATCCCACATGATGACTCCGGTTTCAGGCGCGAAGGGGTGGATGGTTGTTCCGGGCTCACCGGACCCCACCGGTACCGCAGCACGAAACCGCCTGCGGACAACGACGGAACGACCGAAAGACGGAACGACCGAACGACGGAAGGGCCGAAGGGGCCGCCCGAGCGCCGGTCGTACGGAAACGAACGGACGGGCCGGAACGGAGCCGGGAAAACAGCCGGCCGCCCACGTGCCCGGCAAGGTGGGGTACCGGCCCCCGACGCTAGCCCCGGCGGGCCGGAACCAGTACCCCTACCCGCCCCTATGAAGGCGCCGCACCCAGTACGTCCGCGCCGGTGGGCCCGGCACCGGCCGACCGTGCACACACCCTCCGCCGCAGGTGGGACCGGCCGGGCGGCACCCCCGTCCGACGTGCGCCGCCCACCGGGGCCGATCCGCGACCCCACACCGGCTCTGGGGTGGCCGGGGTGAGGCAGGGGGCCGGATTGTGGGGACCCCGGACACGACTAAGGGGTGGGCAAACAGGCCCGCCGACACGTAATTTTCGAGCGGTCCCACTCTTCTCTTTCTCTGCATTCCGCCATCTGCGCGGATCCGCGGTCCGCTGAACGTCATGACACAGGAGGGCATGCTCGGTGAGTAACGAGGAAAAACTTCTCGAGTATCTGCGCCGGGCGACAGCCGACTTGCGTGACATGCGCAAGAGGCTCGCTGCCGCGGAACGCAAGTCCAGTGGCGAGCCGATCGCGATTGTCGGGATGGCGTGTCGTTATCCGGGTGGGGTGGGTTCTCCGGATGAGTTGTGGGATTTGGTGGTGGAGGGCCGGGA
>NZ_JBFAJY010000083.1:0-5759 GCF_040655445.1 Streptomyces sp. NPDC050423 | reverse complement strand
TGGGTGGGGGGCCGGCGGCCGGCCACCGATGGTGGGTGGTCCGCCCCGACCCTGTTTGTATGGGGCCCACCCCGACAACGCGGCGAGCGTGCGTGCCAGACACCGCCGGGCAGGCGGGACTTTCGAAACACGCCCTAGGTCCTGTCGACCCCTGCACGCAAGTGCCGGCCCGCCTGCGCCCTGTCGGCGGAGGTGCCTGCGGCCATACGATGGCCGTGTGGACATCATCGACGCATGGGTGTGGTGGCTGATCGGCGCGGTGGGGCTGGGCATCCCGCTCGTCCTGACCGCGATGCCCGAGTTCGGCATGTTCGCCGTCGGGGCGGTTGCCGCGGCGGTGGTCGCGGCGCTCGGCGGCGGAATCGTGGCCCAGGTCCTGGTCTTCGTCTTCGTGTCGGTGGCGTTGATCGCCGTGGTCCGGCCGATCGCCAACCGGCATCGCTCGGACCGGCCCTACCTGGCCACCGGCATCGACGCACTGAAAGGCCGTCAGGCCGTGGTCCTGGAACGGGTCACCGGCGACGGCGGGCGGATCAAGCTGGCCGGGGAGATCTGGTCGGCGCGCGCCCTCGACGCGGAACTGAGCTACGAACCGGGCCAACAGGTCGATGTCGTCGAGATCGACGGGGCCACGGCCGTCGTCATGTGACCGAACAGCCCACACGGCAGAGCCCGTTCTGTCAGACTCGAAGTCGATCATCATGAGAACCGGACCGCCAGGACAACCGACCTGACGCACGGCCCCTCATACGATCTCGATCTCGACCTCGATCATCGCGATCCGTCGGCAACCGAAGGGCACGAGGAAACGATGCAACCGATCATCATCGTCCTGATCATTCTGGTGGTGCTCGTCTTCATCGCTCTGATCAAGACGATCCAGGTCATCCCACAGGCCAGTGCCGCCATCGTGGAACGTTTCGGCCGGTACACCCGCACCCTCAACGCAGGCCTGAACATCGTCGTTCCGTTCATCGACTCGATCCGGAACCGGATCGACCTCCGTGAACAGGTCGTGCCCTTCCCGCCGCAGCCGGTGATCACCCAGGACAACCTGGTCGTCAACATCGACACGGTCATCTACTACCAGGTGACCGATGCCAGGGCCGCGACGTACGAAGTGGCCAGCTACATCCAGGCCATCGAGCAGCTCACCGTCACCACGCTCCGCAACATCATCGGCGGCATGGACCTTGAGCGGACCCTGACCTCCCGCGAGGAGATCAACGCCGCCCTGCGCGGAGTCCTCGACGAGGCCACCGGCAAGTGGGGCATCCGCGTCAACCGCGTCGAGCTGAAGGCGATCGAGCCGCCCACCTCCATCCAGGACTCGATGGAGAAGCAGATGCGCGCCGACCGCGACAAGCGCGCCGCGATCCTCCAGGCCGAAGGAACGCGCCAGTCCGCGATCCTCACCGCCGAGGGCGAGAAGCAGTCCGCGATCCTGCGCGCCGAGGGTGAGGCCAAGGCCGCAGCCCTGCGCGCGGAGGGCGAGGCCCAGGCGATCCGCACGGTCTTCGAGTCCATCCACGCCGGCGACCCGGACCAGAAGCTCCTCTCGTACCAGTACCTCCAGATGCTGCCGAAGATCGCCGAGGGCGACGCCAACAAGCTCTGGATCGTGCCCAGCGAGATCGGTGACGCCCTCAAGGGCCTCAGCGGCGCCTTCGGAAACCTCGGCACCGGCATGCCCGGCTTCAACACCGGCAACAACACCGGCAACAAGGAACGTCGCGAGGACCCCCCGATCGACTGACCCGCACACCCCCTCGTGCATGATCAATGCACCAAGCACCGATCAGGCACGGGGGGTTCGGGATGACCATGTGGGAGATGCTCGCCGTCTTCGCCGCGGGCATCAGCGCGGGCACGATCAACACGATCGTCGGCTCGGGAACGCTGATCACCTTCCCGGTCCTGCTCGCCACCGGTCTGCCACCGGTCACCGCCACCGTCTCCAACGCACTCGGCCTGATCCCCGGCTCCATCAGCGGCGCGATCGGCTACCGCAAGGAGCTCGCAGGGCAGCGCCCGCGCGTTCTCAAGCTCGCCGTCGGCGCGCTCGTCGGCGGACTGACCGGCGCCACCCTGCTGCTGGCGCTGCCCTCCACGGCCTTCGAAACCATCGTGCCGATCCTGGTGGCGCTGGCCCTCGTCCTGGTCATCCTGCAACCGCGCATCAGCAAAGCCGTCCAGCGCCGACGCGAACACACCGGCGTCCCGGCCCGCCCCGACGGCGGCCCGCTGCTCTTCGTCGGCCTGATGCTCGCCAGCGTCTACGGCGGCTACTTCACCGCCGCCCAGGGGATCATCTACCTCTCCCTGATGGGCATGCTGCTCGACGACACCATGCAGCGCCTCAACGCCGTGAAGAACGTCCTGGCCGCCCTCGTCAACAGCATCGCCGCGCTCTTCTTCCTCTTCGTCGCGGACTTCAACTGGACCGCCGTCGTGCTGATCGCGATCGGCTCCGCATTCGGCGGCCAGATCGGCGCCAAGGTCGGCCGCCGGCTGAGCCCCGCCGTTCTGCGCGCCCTCATCGTCACGGTCGGCACGGTCGCCATCGTCCAACTGCTGCTCCGCTGACACCCGCAGGCCCGACTCCGCACGGAGACGGGCCTCGGCTACCGCACCGGGCGTACGGCCGCTACGCCGCGGACCGGTCCAGCCAATCCGGCAGCGCCGACCGGTCACCGGCCCCCAGCGCCAGCAGCATCGCATCCGCCGGAGACGGTACGAACGGCTGCCGCAACAGCGGCATCCCCGCCTGCTCCGGCGTACGGGCCGCCTTGCGGTGGTTGTCCTCGGCGCAGGAGGCCACCGTGTTGAGCCAGGTGTCCTGACCCCCCTGGGCACGCGGCACCACGTGGTCGACGGTGCTCGCCCGCCGCCCGCAGTACGCGCATCGGTGCTGGTCCCGTATCAGCACCCCCCTTCTGGACCACGGTGCCTGTCTTCGGAACGGCACCCGCACGTACCGGCAGAGCCTGATCACCCGGGGCACCGGAATGTCCACGGCGGCACCGCGCATGCGGAGGCCGGGATGCGACTGCTCGACGACGGCCTTGTCCTGCAGAATCAGCACCACCGCACGATTCAGCGTCACCGTCGACAGCGGCTCGAAGCTCGCATTCAGCACCAGCGTGTCCCGCATCCCGCCCACCTCCCGTGTGCCGCCCGCCACCTGGCAGGCCCGGATCAACTTTGGCCGGGCAGGCCGTGATGGACAACGCAATAAAAAACGCCCTGCCCTGATCTCTCCAGGACCAGGGCAGGGCAAACAGGGTGGAACTATCGACTTGTCGTGCTTTCGGCGGGCTCCGCGTACTGACCGATCAGCTGGGCACGGCCCAGCGTGTGGAACCGCAGATTGAAACCGACCACCGCGGGCGACACATCGCTGTCCGGCCCGAGCTTCTCGCTGTCCACCGCGTACACGGTGAACACGTACCGGTGGTTCTCGCCGGGCGGCGGCGCGGCGCCGCCGAAGTCCTTCGACCCGTAGTCGTTGCGCACGTGCACGGCGCCCGGGGGCAGCCCCTCGAACCTCCCGCCGCCCGCACCCGCCGGCAGCTCCGTGACCGACGCCGGGATGTCGAAGAGCACCCAGTGCCAGAACCCGCTGCCGGTGGGAGCGTCCGGGTCGAAGCACGTCACCGCGAAACTCTTCGTCCCCGCGGGGAACCCCTCCCACCGCAGCTGCGGCGAGGTGTTCCCCGCCGCCTGCACCTGTGCGTCCGCAAGCACGGCCCCCGGCGCGAGGTCCTCGCTCACCACGGTGAACGAGGGGACCTCGGGATGGAAGTCGTGCGGCAACGGTGCCCTCTTCGGCTCGGTCACGTCAGCACCTCTCCTGTCGGCGGTTTTTGGTGTCAGCAGATCTCCCACCGACCCTAGGCCGTGCCGTCAAACTACCGGCGTCGCCCGCAGTTTGACGACACGACCTGGAGGGTGTCTACAGCCAGTTGCGCTGACCGCCGACCTGGGCGAGCCACTGGTTCAGGTATGCCGCCCAGTCGGTCCCCTGGAAGTCGTTGAGACCCACCTTGAACGCGCGGTACGAATCGCTGCCCTCACTGAAGAGACCCGGCTTCTTGTCCATCTCCAGTACGACGTCCATCTCGCGGTCGTCCGCGACGAACGTCAGCTCGACCTGGTTCAGCCCCCGGTACTGCGACGGCGGGAAGAACTCGATCTCCTGGTAGAAGGGCAGCCGCTGCCGCGTACCGCGAATGTGACCACGCTCCATGTCGGCGCTGCGGAAGCCGAAGCCCAGCTGCCCGAAGGCGTCCAGGATCGCCTGCTGCGCCGGCAGCGGGTGCACGTTGACGGGGTCCAGGTCCCCGGAGTCCAGCGCCCGTGCGATCTCCAGCTCCGTGGTCACCCCGATGTTCATCCCGTGCAGGTGCTGTCCCGCGAACATGGTGATCGGCGTCTCCCAGGGGATTTCGAGCCCGAACGGCACGACGTGCACCGCACCCGCCCGCACCTCGAACGCGCCGCCGAGCCGAAGCCTGGTGAACTCGATGTCCTGCTTGGTCTCCTGCTCCTGGCCCTCGACCTCGACCCGGGCCTGCAGCCCGACGGAGAGCCCCTCGATCTGCTGGTCCACCGATCCGCCCAGGACCCGCACCTCGCCCTGGACGACCCCACCCGGTACGACGTTGAGCTCGGTCAGCTCCGTCTCCACCGAGGCACCGCCGGCACCCATGCTCGCGAGCAGCCGCTTGAAGCCCATGTCTTCTCCTCCTAGGTCCTGACCCCTACATACGCGTGATGAACGCAGTCGGTTCCCGGTAGCCTCGGACTTCATGATCGAGGACCAGGACCGTACGCCGCTGACGCGGGATTTCTTCGACCGCCCCGTGCTGGACGTGGCACCGGATCTACTGGGCCGGACGCTGGTCCGCAGCACGCCTGACGGCCCCATCGAGCTGCGCCTCACCGAGGTGGAGGCGTACGCGGGGGAGATCGACCCCGGCTCGCACGCCTTCCGCGGCCGGACCTCGCGCAACAGCGTGATGTACGGGCCGCCCGGCCACGCGTACGTCTACTTCACCTACGGCATGTGGCACTGCCTCAACCTGGTGTGCGGCCCGGAGGGCATGGCGAGCGGTGTACTGCTCAGGGCCGGCGACATCCTTACGGGCGCCGACCTCACCCGTAAACGTCGAATCTCGGCCCGCAATGACCGAGAACTGGCCAAAGGACCGGCCCGGCTCGCGACGGCTCTCGACATCGACCGCGCGCTCAACGGCACCGATGCCATCGCCCACCCGGGCGCGGCCCTCTCCGTCCTGTACGGCACCCCGCCACCCCGCGACCAGGTACGCAACGGCCCCCGCACCGGAGTGGGCGGGGACGGAGCCGTCCATCCGTGGCGCTTCTGGGTGGAGGGTGACCGCACGGTGAGCCCGTACCGGGCGCACGCACCACGCCGCAGGTCAACTTGACTCGCCCATGCGGGGCACCTAATGTAGTCCGAGCCGCTTGACACGGGTACAGCCAACGGTTTGGTCCATCGGACCTGATGCCGGGCCACTCGAAGCGGCCAACCACTACCTACGACTCACCCCAGAGGGTGCGGATTTTGGCATGCTGAAATCCGGGCCATTGACTCGATTATGAGTCACCGGGGGAATCGGCTAAAGTAGTGAACACGCCGAAAGGGAAAGCGCGAAAGCGAATTCCCCGAAAGCAATCCCGCTTCGACCGGGAATCGGACACGAAAGAGTCTGATAGAGTCGGAAACGCAAGAC
>NZ_JBFAJY010000082.1:0-5767 GCF_040655445.1 Streptomyces sp. NPDC050423 | reverse complement strand
GTGACGACGGGACGGCCGAGGTGTCGATAGTCGGCGCCAACGGGCTGGGCAGGCATGTCACCGGCACGGTGACCACCGGGGCCCCTTCCCTGTTCCGTGTGCCCGCGGCTCAGCCCTCCGGATCGCCCCGGCGCACCGACAACAGGTCCTCCAACTGCTCCTCGCGCGCCTGGGCCGCCACGAACAGCAGCTCGTCACCGGCCTCCAGGGTCTCCTCCGTGCTCGGCGTCAGAACCCGCTGTCCGCGGATGATCGTCACCAGCGAGGTGTCCTCGGGCCACGCGACCTCGCCGACCTGCGTGCCGGCCAGCGCCGACTCGGGCGGCAGCGTCAGCTCGACCAGGTTGGCGTCGCCGTGGCTGAAGCGCAGCAGCCGGACCAGATCGCCGACGCTCACCGCCTCCTCCACCAGGGCCGACATCAGCCGCGGGGTGGACACCGCCACATCGACGCCCCAGGACTCGTTGAACAGCCACTCGTTCTTCGGGTTGTTCACCCGGGCGACGACCCGCGGCACGCCGTACTCCGTCTTGGCGAGCAGCGAGACGACCAGGTTCACCTTGTCGTCGCCGGTCGCGGCGATCACGACGTTGCAGCGCTGCAACGCCGCCTCGTCCAGTGAGGTGATCTCGCAGGCGTCCGCCAGCAGCCACTCGGCCATCGGCACCCGCTCCACCGAGATGGCGGTCGGCGCCTTGTCGACGAGCAGCACCTCGTGGCCGTTCTCCAGCAGCTCGGCCGCGATGGAACGGCCCACCGCACCGGCCCCGGCAATCGCGACACGCATCAGTGACCGCCCTCCTCAGGGCCCTCGGCGAAGGCCGCCTCGACCTTCGCGATCTCGTCCGTACGCATCATCACGTGGACGAGATCACCCTCCTGCAGCACCGTCTGCGACGACGGCAGTATGGCTTCACCCAACCGGGTGAGGAAGGCCACGCGGACGCCCGTCTCCTCCTGCAGCGTGCTGATCTTGTGGCCGATCCAGGACGGCGTGGTGTGCACCTCGGCGAGCTGCACACCGCCGCTCGGGTCCCGCCACAGCGGCTCGGCGCCCGAGGGCAGCAGCCGGCGCAGCATCTGGTCCGCGGTCCAGCGCACGGTGGCGACCGTGGGGATGCCGAGGCGCTGATAGACCTCGGCACGCCGCGGGTCGTAGATCCTGGCCGCGACGTTCTCGATCCCGAACATCTCGCGCGCCACCCGGGCCGCGATGATGTTCGAGTTGTCGCCGCTGCTCACCGCCGCGAACGCACCGGCCTCCTCGATCCCCGCCTCGCGGAGAGTGTCCTGGTCGAAACCGACGCCGCTGACGCGACGGCCGCCGAATCCGGAGCCGAGGCGCCGGAATGCGGTGGGGTCCTGGTCGATGACGGCGACCGTGTGCCCCTGCTGCTCCAGGGTCTGCGCGAGAGCGGCTCCTACTCGCCCGCAGCCCATGATGACGATGTGCACCTTGCGCCTACCTCGCACTCCTGGTCGTCCGGCTGACCTGCGAAAACACCCTGCTCACACTCTTTCCTCGGCTGGCCGGGCAAACAATGGGGCAACGGGTTCGCCCCGTTGCCCAGGATGAGCTTATGCGGCGCCGGGTGCGTTGCCTCATGCGAGTGTCCTTTCGCCGGGGCCACTATGGCAAAGGGGCAGCTCCCCGAAGAGTTCCGGTGCGTTTCAGGGGCCGCGGCGCAAGGATTCCGTTAAGGATTTCGTGGCCTTTCCGTCCGAGTGCAGGAGATTCAACTGATACGGGGGTGGTGCGTGGGCGGGCCCCATACGGAACCCTTACGATCCTCAGCGTGTCCAAACTGACCGACCTGCCCAAACGGATCCTGATCGGACGGGCCCTGCGCAGCGACAAGCTGGGGGAGACACTCCTCCCCAAACGCATCGCCCTGCCCGTCTTCGCGTCCGATCCGCTGTCCTCGGTGGCGTACGCACCCGGAGAAGTCCTCCTGGTGCTGTCCGTCGCAGGCGTGTCGGCGTACCACTTCAGCCCGTGGATCGCGGTCGCCGTCGTGGTCCTGATGTTCACCGTCGTCGCCTCCTACCGGCAGAACGTGCACGCGTACCCGAGCGGCGGCGGCGACTACGAGGTCGCGACCACCAACCTCGGCCCGAAGGCCGGCCTGACCGTCGCCAGCGCCCTGCTGGTGGACTACGTCCTCACCGTCGCCGTGTCGATCGCCTCCGGGGTGGAGAACCTCGGCTCCGCGATCCCGTTCGTCGTCGAGCACAAGACGGCCTGCGCCGTCGGGGCCATCGTGCTGCTCACGCTGATGAACCTGCGCGGCGTCAAGGAGTCGGGCAAGCTCTTCGCCATCCCCACGTACCTCTTCGTGGCCGGCGTCTTCATCATGATCGTGTGGGGCGCCTTCCGCGGGCTGGTCCTCGGCGACACCATGCACGCCCCGACCTCGAACTACACGATCAAGGCCGAGCACCAGGGCCTGGCCGGCTTCGCCCTGGTCTTCCTGCTGCTGCGGGCGTTCTCCTCCGGCTGCGCGGCCCTCACCGGCGTCGAGGCGATCAGCAACGGCGTCCCCGCCTTCCGCAAGCCGAAGAGCAAGAACGCCGCCACCACCCTCGCGGCGATGGGCCTGCTGGCCGTCACGATGTTCTGCGGCATCATCGGGCTGGCCATGGCCACCGACGTGAAGATGGCCGAGAACCCGGCGACGGACCTCATCAACAATGGCACCCCGGTCGGTTCGAACTTCGTCCAGGACCCGGTGATCTCCCAGGTCGCGGCCGCCGTCTTCGGTGACGGAACGTTCTTCTTCGTGATCCTCGCCGGGGCCACCGCACTCGTGCTCTTCCTGGCCGCGAACACCGCGTACAACGGCTTCCCGCTGCTCGGCTCGATCCTGGCCCAGGACAGCTACCTGCCGCGCCAGCTGCACACCCGCGGTGACCGGCTCGCCTTCTCCAACGGCATCGTGCTGCTGGCCGGCGCCGCGATCCTGCTGGTCGTCATCTACGGCGCGGACTCGACCCGGCTGATCCAGCTCTACATCGTCGGCGTGTTCGTCTCGTTCACCCTCAGCCAGACCGGCATGGTCCGGCACTGGAACCGGCACCTGCGGGCCGAGAAGGACCCGCTCAAGCGCCGCCACATGGTCCGCTCCCGTGCGATCAACACCTTCGGCGCCTTCTTCACCGGCCTGGTGCTCGTCGTCGTCCTCGCCACCAAGTTCACCCACGGCGCCTGGGTCGCGCTGCTCGGCATGGTGATCTTCTACGGCACGATGACCGCGATCCGTAAGCACTACGACCGGGTCGCCGCGGAGATCGCCGCCGACGAGACCCCGTCCGACGAGAGCATCCGGCCCTCCCGGGTCCACTCGATCGTCCTGGTCTCCAAGCTCCACCGCCCCACCCTGCGCGCCCTCGCCTACGCGAAGCTGATCCGTTCGGACCACCTGGAGGCGCTCTCCATCAGCGTCGATCCGGCCGAGACGAAGGCCCTCAGGGAGGACTGGGAGCGGCGCGGCATCAACGTACCGCTGAAGATCCTCGACTCTCCGTACCGCGAAGTGACCCGTCCGGTGATCGAGTACGTCAGGGGCCTGCGCCGGGAGAGCCCGCGCGACGTCGTGAGCGTCTACATCCCGGAGTACGTCGTCGGCCACTGGTACGAGCACCTGCTGCACAACCAGAGCGCCCTGCGTCTCAAGGGCCGGCTGCTCTTCACGCCCGGCGTGATGGTCACCTCGGTCCCGTACCAGTTGGAGTCCTCCGAGGCGGCCAAGAAGCGCGCCAGGAAGCGCGCCGACTGGAGCGCCCCGGGCTCGGTGCGCCGGGGCCCGGTGGAGCGCAGGTCGAAGGAGCCCACCAACAAGAGCTGACGCGGGTCAGGTGCGCGGGCCCCGGCTCCTCCTGGTAAGCGGCCGGACGACACCCACGTAGACTCATAGGTTGTTGTCCGGCCGCTCTCTTGTCGCGTTCGTTCCCCCTGTTTCCCCTTGATCTCTGGAGCCACCCCCTCATGCAGAACGAATCCACTTCGCCGCAGACCGGGGAATCGCAGGCCGGAGAGCCGCAGGCGGAAGAATCGCAGGCCGTGGAATCGCTGGTGGGGCAGGAGTACGAGGTCGAGGTGGGCCCGGTCGCACACGGCGGCCACTGCATCGCCCGGACCTCCGAGGGCCAGGTCCTGTTCGTGCGCCACACGCTCCCCGGCGAGACGGTCGTCGCCCGGGTCACCGACGGCGCGGCCGGCTCCCGCTTCCTGCGCGCCGACGCGGTGCGGATCATCGAGGCGTCCAAGGACCGCGTGAAGGCGCCCTGCCCGTTCGCGGGCCCCGGCAAGTGCGGCGGCTGCGACTGGCAGCACGCCAAGCCCGGCGCCCAGCGGCGGCTCAAGGGCGAAGTGATCGCCGAACAGCTCCAGCACCTCGCGGGTCTCACCCCCGAGGAGGCCGGCTGGGACGGCACCGTCATGCCGGCCGAGGGCGACAAGCTCCCGCCGGGCGAGGTGCCCGCCTGGCGCACCCGCGTCCAGTACGCCATCGACGAGGACGGCCGGGTCGGTCTGCGCAAGCACCGCTCGCACGACATCGAGATCATCGACCAGTGCCTGATCGCCGCCCCAGGCGTCTCCGAACTCGGCATCGAGAAGCAGGACTGGCCCCAGATGGCCACGGTGGAGGCCATCGCGGCCACTGGTTCCAACGACCGCCAGGTCATCCTCACCCCCCGCTCCGGCGGCCGCCTCCCGCTGGTCGAGCTCGACAAGCCCGTCTCGGTCCTGCGCGTGGACGAGCACGACGGCGGAGTGCACCGCGTCCACGGCCGCGGCTTCGTCCGCGAACGCGCCGACGACCGCACCTACCGCGTGGGCTCCGGCGGCTTCTGGCAGGTCCACCCGCAGGCCGCCTACACCCTGGTCAAGGCCGTCATGCAGGGCCTGATGCCGCGCAAGGGCGAAATGGCCCTCGACCTCTACTGCGGCGTCGGCCTGTTCGCCGGCTCCCTCGCCGAACGCCTCGGCGACAAGGGCGCGGTCCTCGGCATCGAGTCCGGCAAGCGCGCGGTGGAGGACGCCCGCCACAACCTCAAGGACCTGGAGCGGGTCCGCATCGAGCACGGCAAGGTCGACCAGATCCTGCCCCGCACCGGCATCACCGAGGCCGACCTGATCGTCCTGGACCCGCCCCGCGCGGGAGCCGGCAAGCAGACGGTCAAGCGCCTCGCCGCCCTCGGCGCCCGCCGCATCGCGTACGTGGCCTGCGACCCGGCGGCACTGGCGCGGGACCTGGCGTACTTCGCGGAGGGCGGGTACAAGGTGCGGACGCTGCGTGCGTTCGATCTGTTCCCGATGACGCACCATGTGGAGTGCGTGGCGATCCTCGAACCCATCGCAAAGGCCGCCTGACCTGCGGGTTTGGGTGGTGTGCGTTATGTGCGGTGTGTGCGTTACGGGCGATATCCTGACGCTGAAATGACGCTCTCAGAGGCATCGTGACGCTCATTTAACGCTCGTCCTGATGGGCCGTCAGGTGCATTGCACCGCTGGTCAGGCGGTCTCCTGACTGTACGGGTGTGGCAAGGTGCCGGGATTTCGTGGCGCTGAGCGGTCCCACTCAGCCACCTGCGCAGAGTTCCAGCAGGTTCTTCGTCTGCTGGTGGTAGACGACGTCCACCGCTTCTGAAATGCAGAAACGACTGGAAGTGCTAAGGGCTGTCCCGCAATTGCTGGTGGAACAGCGCGCGGCGTCAGATGCGGTGCATCGCAAGGCGGAGGGACGCCCGAATACTGGATGTATTC
>NZ_JBFAJY010000081.1:0-6644 GCF_040655445.1 Streptomyces sp. NPDC050423 | reverse complement strand
CCCCCGTCACCATCTCCGCCCGAGCCGAGCACGACAAGGCGGTCGTCACCGTCACCGACAACGGCCCCGGCATCCCCGGCGACACACTTCCCCACGTCTTCGAACGCTTCTACAAAGCCGACGTGGCGCGCGCCCGCTCGGAAGGCAGCGGCCTCGGCCTGGCCATCGCCCAGGAGAACGCACGCCTGCACGGAGGCACCCTGACCGCAGGCAACACCCCGGACCACGGAGCCGTCTTCACCCTCACCCTCCCCCTCGCCGCCTCCCTGAAGGAACAGTGATGATCCCTCGCAACGGGGGGCGGCGCGCCGTCCGAACTTGCGCTGCCGCCTTGCTCATCGCTGCGGCCACCGGCTGTGGAATCAGCACCACCGGGCCCGTGCAGGCGGGCGCCCCCGCCTCGGGTATCCCGCAGCCCGGCTCCGAAAGCAGCTCCGTCCGCATCTACTTCACCGACGCCTACGGCGTCCGCGCCGTAACCCGCCCCACCGACCGGCCGCTTGACCCGCAACACGCCCTCGATCTGCTCCTGAAGGGCCCCACCTCCGCCGAACGCGACCGCGGCCTGACCACCCAAGTCCCCCCGACGATCGACCGGCTCACTGCCACCACGGCACCCGGCACCGTCGAGATTTCCATCCCCGACCAAGCCACCACGGGCAACTTCAGCTTTGCAACCGTCAGCCAGATCGTCTGTACCGCCGCCCACGCCCAGGTCCCAGGCGACAGACCCGCGGCGCAGGTCCACGTCCGCATCCACGGCATCAACCTTGGTCCCGAGGAACCGTGGACGGTCCGCTGCGGGGCCAACGACACCGCGACCTCGGTCAAATGACACCCCACCTGAGCACCTGCCTACCCCACGTCGCACCGCCGACCGAGGCAGCCAGAGCATCTCATCAACAGCGGGTTGCCACCTCCCGTGCCCATTTATGAGAAATGGCTTCAGACAGACACCCGCCCAGGACCGCACCACGACGCATCTCAGCGTGCTCCCGAGGCGGGTGCCGGCGGTGCGGCCAGAGATTCCGGCTCCGCTGCGCTGTTCATGAAGACCTTCTCCCGCAGTGAGTGGGGCCCTTCAACGGAGCGGGGACTGCGGTGTGGGAGCCACACGGGTGACCACCTCTTCCGGGATCAGCAGGCCGTCGACGACCGGGCTGATCTCTTCCTGCCAGCGTTCGCTCTGGTAGACGGCGGCGTACAGCTCCTCACGCCGTGCCTCGTCGTCGAAGCGGCGGATCCAGACGTAGCCGTCCTGGTCCTCCTCGTCGATGAAGGACGCGGTGACTGTCATCCCCATCGACGTCTGGAAGGGGATGATGACATCTTCCATGTAGCGGACCCACTCGGCCCGGCGGCCGGGCCTGGTCTGGTAACGCCGAAGCTCGTAGAACACGGTGAACTCCCTCGAATCGTGGAATCGGTGAATGTGACGGCCGCCCGCTGCGGGGATCCAGGGCGGCCGAGCGGGGGAGGTCAGGAGGAGACGCGCAGCACGAGCTTGCCCCGGGTGTGGTCGTTCTGGCCGCGGGTATGGGCCCGGGCGGCCTGCTCCAGCGGGAAGACCTCCTCGACCTCCACACTCACCTCGCCGGCGTCGATCAGTTCGGCGATGCGGGTGAGGGCCGGGCCGTCGGGCTCGACGAGGAACG
This sequence comes from Streptomyces sp. NPDC050423, assembly GCF_040655445.1. Taxonomy (NCBI): domain Bacteria; kingdom Bacillati; phylum Actinomycetota; class Actinomycetes; order Kitasatosporales; family Streptomycetaceae; genus Streptomyces; species Streptomyces sp. NPDC050423. Next base: position 4,989 of record NZ_JBFAJY010000081.1, on the reverse strand, counting down.
GGCTGGTCCGCAACCCCCGGGACTGCGCCGCCTGGAGGAGTTCGGGCGAGCCGCCCGCAGGGATCGCGGCGATCAGTCCACCGGGGCGCAGCACGTCCAGCGAGCGGGTGCTGGTGTTGTCGCGTGTGTCGCCCACGAGGTCGATGACGGTGTCGATGTCCTTGGTGTGTTCCTCGAAGCGGACGGCGGTGTAGTCGATGAGTTCGTCGGCGCCGAGTGCGGTGAGCCAGGCGTGGCGCGGAGCGCTGGCGGTGCCGGTGACGTGGGCGCCCAGGTGCTTGGCGAACTGGACGGCGAAGTGTCCGACGCCTCCGGCGGCGGCGTGGATCAGCACACGCTGGCCGGGGCGGACGTCGGCGGTGTCGACCAGGGCCTGCCAGGCGGTCAGAGCGGCCAGTGGTACGGCGGCGGCCTGCTCGTGGCCGATGCTCGCGGGCTTCCGGGCGAACTGGCGGGCCGGGGCGGTGACGTACTCGGCGTAGCCGCCTGCTGCGCGGGGGAACCACGGCATCCCGTACACCTCGTCGCCGGGCTTGAGCGTGGTCACACCGAAACCGGTCTCCTCCACGACACCGGAAACGTCCCAGCCCAAGGTGAACGGCGGCTCGCCGAGCACTCCGGCCATCCCGCCGCCGCCCCGGGTCTTCCAATCGACCGGGTTGATCCCGGCTGCGTGCACCCGGACCAGGACCTCGGTCGGCAGCGGCACAGGCCGCGGCACCTCACGCACCCGCAGGACATCCGGGCCGCCGAAGGCATGCTGCACCACCGCGCGCATCGTAGACATACGCCAACTCCCTCAAAATCTGCCGAAAGGCCGCGTACCGACCCCCCGATCCAGTCGGTTGACCGTATGTCCAAGGAGGTAGTTACCATCAAGGGAATCTACTTCCCCATGGGAAGCATGCAGCTTGGAGCGTTGTGACCACCCTTTGCCTCACCGGACAGCACGCCCACCACGACGTGTACGCGGCCCAGTGCCCCTGCCGGGCCATGCTGGACCTCCTGGCCAACAAGTGGTCGGCCCTGGCCATCGGAGCCCTCGAAGACGGCCCACGGCGGTTCGGCGCACTGCAGCGACTCCTTCAAGGGGTCAGCCCCAAGGTGCTCACGCAAACCCTGCGGCGCCTGGAGGGCACCGGGCTCGTCGACCGCACCATCTACCCCGCCGTCCCCCTGCACGTCGAATACAGCCTGACCCCCCTCGGCCACAGTGCCGCCGTGCCCCTGCGACTCCTGCGGACCTGGGTCGAGGAGCACATCGACAGCTTCGACAACACCGCGCAAGGAACACCGAACTCGACGCCGTGCTCGTAGACCGGCAGCGCCCCTCGGTCGCCACCGCCTACCGCGGCCTCGCCGAGGCGACGGCACCACTTGGGCTCGGGCGCACGGAATCCGCCCGCGCCAGGGCCTCAAGACCAACCCGTTGTTCCCTTGACCTGTCCCTCGCTGAATCGACTTGAGGGTGGCGGTCCGGTGGAGTTGTTGGAGGGCAGCGTCCCGAGTGCGGAGAGCGGGGGCGGTGGGGGTGTGTGCCGACAGTGGGCGGCGGTGGCGGTGGGTGCGGGAGCAAGGCGGTGCTTCGGCCCGCCGGCCGATCAGGTCGTCCCCGTACCTGGCCAGCAGCCCGCTCGGCATTCCTTCTCCGACGCGGCGCACTCCGATCCGGGATGGGGGCGGAGATCGCGGAGCGCGGGGCTGTCACGGCCGCGACGGGCCCGACGATTCCCGCAGCCCCTGGCAGGGGCTGCACTCGAACCCTGACCAGCGGTGACGCATTGATCGCTTGAGGTTGCAAGGATTGCTGAAGCTGTCGGCGCTCGAAGTCCGGCAGGACCCGATGTGTGCCACACCGCAGTTCATCGCGTCATGGCTGCGGACACTCGGTAGGCGCCGCTGATGACCTGTGCGCGTTCCGGCAGCGCGTCAGGATTGAAGGGCGAGGGAGTCGGCGACTACGGTGGCCACCGTCAAAGGCCGCACGGCCGGCGTGCGGGCTGCGACCAGTCCGCCTGCTCCCGCGGCGATGGCGATGGCACTCTGCATGACCGACTGCATCAGGCTCACCGGTTTCCCGTACCTGCAACAAGGGCGGGGCGAGCCAAGCGCGCCTCGCTGCGCCTTCCCCTCTCCCGCCCGGGCGGCGAAAGCGGAGAGGTCAGAGGCCGACCACTTCATCCCGCACGTCGAAGCCTTCGCGGGCGTTTTCGATGGCGGGCATGTTCTGTGCGGCCCAGGCCAGCAGCACGTCGATGGGGTGCCGGAGGGTCTTGCCAAGGGGGGTGATCCGGTACCTGACCGCCACGGGGCGGGTGGAGACGACCTCGCGGCCGATCACGCCGTTGCGTTCGAGCCGCCGGAGCGTGGCGGTCAGCGACTTCTGGGTGACCTGGGGGATGGCCCGGCGCAGTTCGTTGAAGCGGCAGGGTTGTTCGCAGAGCTCGTTGAGGACGCTGAGCGACCACTTGTCGAGGATCTGGTCGAGCAGTTCCCGGTGCGGGGCGTCGATGCGAAGTTCGTCGTCGGTATCCATGGCGAAACCTGGTCTCGTTGAAGTGTCTTCCTGCCACTAGGTAGCTTACAGATACCTACTTCGGAGGAGAGAGACCATGACCGTTCAGCACTTCACCCCGGAAGGCATGCTGCAGCCGGCTCCGTACCACCACGTTGCTGTGGGCACCGGGTCGAAGCACGTCCATGTCAGCGGCCAGATCGCGCGCCTGGCCGACGGGTCCCGGGTCGCGCCCGGCGATCTGGCCGGGCAGGTCGCCCAGGCCCTGCGCAACACCGCCATCGGGCTGTCGGGCGCGGGGGCGTCCTTCGCGGACGTACTGCGTCTGACGTTCTACGTGACCCAGTGGAGCCCGGAGAAGATCGGCGACTTCATGACCGGTGTGGAGGCCGTCGCCGACGAGATCGGCCTCCGGCTTCCCATGCCTCCGGCCTCCCTCATTGGCGTTGAGTACCTCTTCGAGCCGGACGTCCTCGTCGAGGTTGAGGCGACCGCGCTCCTGGACTGATCCCTTCAGGCACGTGCCACCCGGACTCGGCTCCTCGCAGCCGCGCGAAGGGTGACGGCAGGTCGGATGGATCGGACACCTCCGTGACCGATCCATCCGGGGCCGCCTATTCTGCCGCCACGGCTTCGGGTCACGGATCGAGACCGGCACCCACCGCGAGTGTGCTGTGGCGCGTCGAAAGGCGAAGAGCCTGATCGGCGGGCCTGTACCGCGCAGGCGTGGTTGTTCGGGGGCTACGCAGCCGTGGTGAGGAAACCGGTGACCGCGTCGTTCGCACAGCGGTTCTCGCCGTAGATGTACACGCCGGTCGTGATCGTCGCAGCGCGCGAGGAAAGCGCTCGTTCCAGGCCGCGTACCAGGGTCGCTTCGCTACACCATGAGGACGTTCGCCCGGCCCGGTCGCCGATGCGCACCTGTGGATCGATCGGATCGATCGGCCAGCGCGTGCACGGGACGATGTTCGCCTTCATCGCGCCCAGCATCGGACTGCACCCACCTTGGCCGCGCCTTCGCGTCCGTGATGATTCCTGAACATTCGGCTGATGCCCTTCACCTCCCGCAGTCCCTTCGCGGCTCCTGGCGGGAAGATCTGGGGAGGAAGAATGTGGCGTGCGCTCGCCGAAGTGATCGGTGGCGGATTGCTGGTGCTCCTCGTCTCGCTGCTCGTACAGGGCCCGGCGGTTCGCTCTCCGGCCAGGTGCGGCTTCTTCTGCGTACCGTCACTTGTGAGAGTTGTGCCGTCGGGGGTTCAGGCCGTCCGGCTGTCTGTGCCCACAGAGTGGTGACGGGTGAGCGGTTTCGCTCCGCCTTCTATTCGACGGCTTTCGCGGCCAGCTCGTAGCAGCGGATCCGTGCGTCGGGGTCGTACACGGACGCGTAGATCATCAGCTCGTCCGCGCCGGTCAGCTGCACAATCTCCGTGAACCGGCGTCGCACCGTCTCCACCGAGCCGCGCGCCTGCGCCGCGCCGATCGCCTCCACAGCGCCGCGCACCTCATCCGGGATCTCGTACAAGGCCGCCTCTTCCGGGGAGAGCAGCGCCGCCGGCACCTGCTTGGCCCTCGCGACGTCGGTCGGGCGGGCCAGGCGTGCGGCCTCCTCGTCCGTGTCGGCTACGACTGTCTCGACCGCGGCCATCACGTAGGGCCGGTCCGCCCACCGCGACGGTGTGAAGAGCTCTCGGTAGCGCTCCGCTGTGGCAGCACTCTGGTCCGGCCGGATGTGGTGCGCCAGCGCGATCGGCAGTCCCAGCCGAGCCGCCAGCTCCGCGCTGGCCTGGCTGGATGCCAGCAGCCACGGGCTGGCGCCTTCCGCGTCCGGTTGCCAGCCGGCCAGCAGTTGCACTCCGCCTTCGCCCGAGACGTAGCGCAAGATCTCGGCCACGTTCTCGGCGTACTCCGCGCCCGTGGCCGGCTCCCCGCCCCGGCGCAGCGCCCGTACGATCGACTGGTCGAACGTGCCCGGCCCGCGGCCGATGCCCATGTCTATGCGGTCGGGATGCAGGGCCGCCAGGGTGCCGAACTGTTCCGCGACCGCCAGTGGCGCGTGGTTGGGTGCCAGGACGCCACCGGACCCGAGCCGGATCCGCCGTGTCAGTGCCGCGAAGTGTGCCATCAGAACCGCTGGCACCACACTCGCAGACAGGTCGGTCCCGTGATGTTCAGCGAACCAGACTCGCCGGTAGCCGAGTTCGTCCAGTCGGAGCATGGTCCGGCCGGTCGCCTCGAGCGACTCGGCGGCCGTCCGGTTCGACTCCGCGATCACAAGATCCAGAGCGGACAACGGGACGGTCATGGCCGAACCCGCGCAGGAGGGGCTGGCTTGGACGCCGGTGCGGCCCAACGGACGGGTGCTCATGGGGGCCCTTCGAGGATGGGTGCGGCTCTTCTGAAGTGAAGATTGTTCAGGCGGTCAGTCTGAATCCGGCCTGGTGGGGGTGGGTGTAGAGCCGTTCGTGTTCGCGGGC
>NZ_JBFAJY010000080.1:0-8136 GCF_040655445.1 Streptomyces sp. NPDC050423 | reverse complement strand
CAAGCGAATCACGAACACTTGACCGGCAACGATGCCCCAACGTCACCCCATCGAGCGATGACAAGCCGGGCATAAGATCGCGTACCGCACTCTGATACTCGTACGCCGTCAGGACCATCTCCCGCATCCGCCGGTCCCGCTGCCTGCGCGCGGCCGAGAGCTGTCCGGTCTCGGCCTCCTCCAGCTCCAGGTCAGTCCTGATCTTGGGTGTACTGAGCTGCGTACCAACTGGAATCGATGGCGGGGTTGCTCAGGGTTCCCCAGAATCGGTCGTCAGGTATCGGTGGCAGCGGCGGATTGCCCAGGTCCGCATGCAGATCCGCACGCCAGTCGAGAGTGAAGTGACTTCGGATCTCCGCGCTCTCGCACACGGACCTGTAGGGGGACCCCCAGATCCCGAGCGCTATCTTCTCCGCGGCCCACCTGCGAGTGTTGTCTCGGCCGGCGTCGGCCTGCGCGAGCACCGCGCGGAGCCGCAAGGCGAGCGGGCCGGTTTGGTCCGGCCGTGGTGGGGCCACACCGCGCTCCCACGCGTCCAGGGCTGCCTTGACCTCCGGGTAGTTGTTGAGGCCCGTTCCGACCGCCAGTCTGCGCAGCTGCTTCCGCGCGGCCTCAACCACCTGCTCATACGGCAGGATCGCGATCAGTGCACCGAGTTCCTCATGTCCGTCCAGGTAGCTCACGTGGAGGAGGTCGGTGGGACTGTGGGACAGATCCAGCTCCGGCAGCTGCTCATCCGGCGCGGGAAGGGGCTCGTCGGCACTGCACTCCGGCCTGGCAGGCAGAGGCCCCTCCCAGAACAGCCGGCCGTTGAACGTGACGACACCAGCGTCCTGGCCGCGCTCAAGCTTGCCGGCCAATTCGGCCAGATACCCACCCAGCGAGTCGGCCTCCCCGAAACTGGTGCCGGTCTCGTTGAAGAACCGTCCGATCGCACCGAAGGAGTCCCGCCCGGTACGGCAATCCATCAGGACACCGTCCGACGTCACGTCATAAGAACCGAACTTTACGTAGCCGCTGAGCCAGTAGCCCTCGGCCTCCCCGTCGAGGCCTTGGTCGATGCCGCGCATGAACCCGGTATCCCCGAGGATCCCGCTCACTCCGAGCAGCCGGTCGCCCGTGCTGAACCGGAAAGCCTCAGGTCCCTCCAGCGCCCCGTTGTGTCGGAGGAGTGAAGCGACCAGGTCCGGAGGGAAGGTGACACCCAGTTCCTCTTGCGCTGCCGCGATCTCCTCGTCTCCTGCGGGCGGCCGAAGCGTGGCGAAAGTGCGGGGCGCGTGCTCGCGCAGCCACGCGTCGATGCGAGTCCATGAGGCCTGGACCAGGTCTGCTGACATAGGGCCGACCCTAGAGCCAGCCACTGACAACAGCTTGATCGCCGCTCACCCGGCCGTGCCCGCCGTGTTGGCGTCAGGCCGGCAGATTCGAGTGGACCCTTGTCCCGGCTCACCAAGCTGCCAGCACCGGACGCTGTAGCCGCTCACTCGCCAAGTGAAGCGCTCAGTCACAATCACCCGATCGGTGGCTACTCGAAGAAGCTCAATGAAGCGCATCCAGCCGACCGAGACGCATTGGATCTGGCTCTTGCCCTCGACCGAACACCCCCCTAGCATTTCGTTCGCTACTGCGAATTCAATCTATCTGTGGGGGTTGCGTCGTGGCGTTGTTAATGGTGGCGGCTGCCGTGTGGGGTGTGCTGCAGCTGTTTGCGTTGGCGTGGCCCACGCGGTCGGTGCGGTTGTCCACGGTGTTGCTGGCCCTGATGGTGGGTGTGTACGGGTGCGGCGTGGTGGTGGCGCTTGTGGAGATGGCCTACACCCGTCTGTATGCGGATGGTTCAGGGCTTCCGCTGGCAGAGGTGGTGGACACCACCAGTTACACGGTGGCGCCATGGGTGGAGGAGTTGATCAAACTCTGCCCGTTGTTGCTGGCCGGGCTGTATGCCAAGGTGCGTCGACAGTGGGGGCTGGCGGACTTCGTGGTGCTCGGCTCGGCTCTGGGGGCCGGGTTCGGGCTGTTGGAGGCTTTGCTGCGATTTGCAGCTGAAGCCAAGCGGGCCATCCCGCGCGCCCATGGCGGCTGGGTGATCCCCGATGGACTGTCCCCGCCGTATGTGCCCGGCCCACACCAGGTGTTCACCAGTTGGCTTCCGGCCCCGTTCGCTACCTTGGAGATGGGCCAGGAGGCTGCCTCTGCGACGTTCTCGCATCTGGTGTGGACGGCCCTGGCCGGCCTTGGTGTTGGGGTGTTGCTGCGCGGCCGCGGCTGGATACGGGTGTTGGCGGTGGTACCGGTAGCGGCTGCGATCGGGTACCACACGCTGAACAACTACGCGGCCCAGCACTATGACGCCACCGGCGCGGCGGATTGGCTGGAGAAGCTGGACGCAAAGTCGTGGTTGATGCCACTGGTCTGCCTGGCCACGGCCATGATCGTTGACTTGCGCCAACTGCACCACGGTAGAAATCGAATACCTGGCGTGCTGCTGGCCGGCGAACGCGAGGTCGGCGACAGCCCCGCTGCCCTCATCCGCTACGCCGCCTGGCGCCTGCCCTGGACCCTGCTGATCGCCGTTCGTTTCGTACGGCTGCGCCGCGCGCTGTGCTACATGAGTGCCCTCGCCCCAGCTGCGGAGACCGAGGAGCTGCGTCGCCTGACCGCGGACATCGCCGCCCGCATCGACACCTCCGACCGTGAAGGTGCCTGGAAGGGTCTGGACATCCGCGGCCTGTTGAGAAAGACCCGCGCCGGCAGCGGACGCTGGAGATGGCAACTGGTCATTCCCTGTCTCCTGGCTCTGCCCTCTCTGATCTTCCTAGGTATCGGATCGTTCCACTCCACCTCTGGTTTGCAGACGTATATCGCCACTGGACCGCGTCCTGAGATCCTTCTCTACTGCGCCATGGCGGCCTTGGCCTGGATCGCCTGGCAACTGACCGCCCTGCTCCGCACCTGGCGGGCTACTGCGGCTCAGCCCATCGGTGAGCAAGTGGCCTTGCACCGCTTCCGCATCACCACTGCCCTGGGTTCCGCCGCCGCCGGAGTGTTCATGCTCTACCGCGGCCTGGGTGGCGCCGACGTCACCACCGACACGCTCCTCTCCCCGGCCCATCTACTGGAAGCCCTCGACCGGACTCTCTTCTGGGTCGGACTCCTTCTCTTTCTGGTCGCCCTGGCCGCACTCATCGGACCTGGTACCGGTCTTGCCGGTCTGGCCCTCGCCGGCGGGGGCGCCGTGGGCGGCCTGACCGTCCAAGCCGCAGTCAACGCAGCTCTCCTGGGCTCCGCGGGCATCGTCCTCATGGGGGCAAGCGCCAACGGAGGCTTCGGCGACAGCGGGACGGGCGGGCAGGGTTCGCAATCATCGAGTGGGGGGGAAGTCAACTGGAAGCCGGCCAGCACCAAGACGTTCGGACACACCTTCAAGATGCATGGCCGGAAGCGCACTCTCCAGCAGATGGCGGATCGAGCGCGAGGGAAGGGAACGCCCCAAGGTCAATGGCTTGACGACAACGCGGCCGCAGACCTGTTGCGCCGAGAACATCGCCCCGGTCTGACAGGAACGGAGGATTCATACATCGTTCAGATCCCCAAGGGGATGGGCAGGGTTGTATTCGAAGACGAAACCTGGAAAGAGGCAACTCACGCTATCCTCGTTCCGGGGCGAAATGGCCTGTTCAGGTCCGCCTATCCAATAATTCCATGAGGGGAAATATGTTTCACTTTCAATTCCAGGGGCCTTCGGAGGTCGTTTCCGGGCGGGGTCCGGAAGGAGGGTTGGAGGACAATGATGACTATCAGTACCTGGTCATCGAAGGGTGCTACTCTCTGTCAGAGACTGATTGCCAATTCGTGATTGGTGGATTCGGGCAGGACGACTGGAGGTTCGACATCGAATACGACATGTCTTCCTTCCTTGAAGGTCTCCCCGAGCTACTCGCGGCGCTTGATTCGGGTCGAGCCGTGGCGATAGACCTCTATCCACAAGGGGTCGAACGTGTTCTCACGTTCACCCCCCAGGGTGATGCAGTCAGCGTTGAGTGCACATCGCGAACGTCGTGGGCCCCAGACCCTCGGATGGAATACCATGACTTGGCTGAGCTTCTCAGAATGGCCAGGAAGCTGGCAACAGACTTCTCTGAAGCGGTGAGTGCTGCCGTGCCGGAGATCGGGAGGCTGGAGCCATTCACGTCATGGAAGGCCGGGCGGTTCCACTAGAGGTAACTCCGCGTGATGCAATGCGAGGGGTGGAACAGTCTGTGGAATTCCCCTCCGCTCGCGGCCGAGGATGCGTCAGCCCGACATTCGGTAAGCATTTCGCGGCCCGAACGGTGGAGAGCCCATGGCTCGCTGATTTGCTCGGTAAGCGCACTGGGTTTGTTCCATGAATGCAAGGTTTCGACGGTCCGTGGTGTTTCGTCTTCTTGCACGTTTCAGACGGGCGGCCCTCTACCCGGAGGGATTCACCTTTGGGCGAAGCAGCAGCAAGGCGGGCGTTCCAGATCAAACGCCGAGCTGATGCTGTCTGCGGCCGTATTGCATGATGTCGGATACGCTCCGCGGCTGGCCGATACCGGCTCTCATCGCTGGATGGCGCCCGGTTTCTTCGTGACGTCCATGGCGCGGATCGACGGCTGGTCCGGTTGGTAGCGAACCACTCGCTGGCCTTGCTGGAGGCTGAGGAGCGCGGCCTGCGGGACGTCCTGGAGGCCGAGTTTCCGTTGCCTGAGGACCAGGTTCTTGTGGACGTCCTCGTGTTCTGTGACATGACGACCACGCCCGATGGCGAAGTCACTTCTGTCACAGCCCTTAGCAGAGATCGCTGCCCGCTATGGAGTCGACAGCCTGGTGGGACGCTTCATCCGTAGGGCCGAGCCGGACATCCTTGCGGCCGCGGGGCGGGTGGAGGCGGCTCTGGCCGCTCAGTCCAGGTAGGGGTGGGTGCCGCCGAGGCAGTCGCCGACCTGCTGGCGCATGCTGGGGTGGATGTCGTACTGGTCCAGGTCGGATGGCTGGATGAAGCGGACGCTGCCGCCTTTGCCGCGCTGGCCGGGATTGAACGCGAATGAAGACCTCTCTCAATAGGTAGAGGCACATCTCGTGTCGGTGGCGAAAGGGCTCAATGCCGGCGCGCCGGGTGAGAGCCGGGAGCAGCTCAGGAACGAACCTGATTGGCGGCGAAGGCTCTCTCCAGCGTCCCCCGCAGGCCGAGGTTCTGCCCCTCCAGGTACGCCTGTTGGTACTCGTTCTCGCCCAGCAGCCGGATTGCGCTGTGGAGCGCGCGCTCACGGTGAGCGGTCAAAAGTGCGAATCCGAATAGTCGGGGGGCGCCGGAGGGATGCCACACGCGGTCCACGGCTCCCAGCACGACTGCCGCTGAGCGAGGGTTGCCACAGGAGGAGAGTACCCAGGCAAGGGTCTCGCTGAGGGCCGCCTCTCCCAAGTGCTCGTCGATCTCTCTCGTGTGGTGCAGGGCGCGCTTGAGGGGCTTCAGGGCGAGCTCGGGCCGACCCGCGTCACTGTAGTTGACGGCCAGGGCCCACAGGAGATAGCACCGATGCCACACATCGCCCCGGGCCTCGGACATCCCCAGCGCCTGTTCGAGTAACACGGTGGAGCGGGCGTGATCGCCCTGCATCACGGCGGCGAAGCCGAGCTGGGCGATGCACTGCTCTCGAGTCAACAGCGCGTCGGACCACTGGCCGGTCGCTAGAGAGGCTTCCGTGAACTTCACGGCGGTCTCCGTGTCTCCGGCGAACAGGGCAGGAAGAGCACGCAACTGAAGGAACGCCGAAGTCAGTTGGGCAGGAGTTGGGTGGTCCGCGGGGACGCCCGCCTCGGCGGCATTCACAGCAGGCACATCCGCCAGAGCTCCCTCTCCCCGCGTGATCACCTCTTGGGCGCCATCGTGATCACCCTGGAGAAGCAACAGGAACCCAGCCACCCACACGGCCTGGCACCACAGGAGGGCAGTCTCGGGGGAGGGAGGCCGGGGGTGGCGTTCGAGAATGCCGCGCATCCACCCCGCGCCCTCGCCCACATTGGCCGAGGTCAGACAGTGCAGCCAGAACCCGAGACACGCGTGCAGCACAATCGCCGCAGGCTCACCGGGTGGCGGAGGCGAGGTGGCGATCTGCCGGAGGTTGGCGTGCTCCGCACGCAGCCGGCGTAACCACGATGCCTGTGCGGATGAGCCGTACGCGAGCCCCGCCCGTGCAGCGAGCCGGAGGTACCAGGCACGGTGGCAACGCAGAGCCGACTGGGCCGGTCCGTTCTCCACGAGGCGCTCCTGGCCATAGGAGCGAACGGTCTCCAGCATGTGCAGACGGGTACAGCCATCGGTCTCGACACGCATGAGGAGCGACTTGTCCATGAGTCCGACCAGGGCCTCAAATGCCTCACCCGCGCCAGTGGTCCCCGCGGCGGCCTGCCCGGCGGGGCCGCAGAGCTGCTCCGCGTCGGTCAGCAGTACCCCGCCGGTACACAGCGACAGCTGTTCCCAGGCCGTTCGCTCGGCTTCGGTGCACAACTCATAACTCCAGTCGAAGAGTGCACGCAGCGCCTGGTGGCGAGGGGGCGCGGTGCGCTCCCCGGCGCTGGGGCCCAGAAGGCGGAACCTGTGATCGAGCCGCTGCAGAAGCTCCTCGGGTGCCAAGGTGCGCAGGCGCCGCGCGGCGATCTCCAGGGCGAGAGGCAGACCATCCAGCCTTCGGCACACCTGGGCGACGATGTGCCGGTTCGCATCAGTCACCCGGAAGCCGGGAGAGGCGGCCTCGGCCCGATCGGCGAAGAGCGTCATGGCCGGCGAGTCCACGCCGCACGCTCCCGGGGCGCGCTCCTTGTCAGCGGGCGCCTCGTGGGCCGACTGTGGCTGGGGCAGGGGAGGAAGCCCCAGCGGTGTCACCTGCAGCACATGCTCTGCGCCGAGATTGATGGGCTGCCTGCTGGTCGCAAGGACGCGTAGGTCCGGCAACAGCGGCAGCAGGCCCCCAATGGTGCGGGCGCACCCGCCGAGTACGTGTTCGCAGTTGTCGAGGAGAAGGAGAACGCTCCGTCCGCGCAACGCCTCGGCGAGTGCGGTCAGAGGGTCCTGCCCTGCCCTGGCATGCACGCCGACGGCGGAGGCGACCGCTTCCGGGACAGCGTGGTCGCTGCCGAGTTCAGCCAGTTCCGCACAGTAGGTGCCATCCGTGAACCGTTCGCCCACTTCTCGCAAGACGCGCCCGGCCAGCCGCGTCTTGCCCACACCGCCCACGCCGACCAGCGTGACCAGTCGACTGTGCTCCAGCAGAGCAGTGGTTTGGGCGAGCTCGGTCTCGCGGCCCACGAAGCTGGTGGCTTCCACGCCGCCGAAGCCCGCCGGAGTGGACGGGTCGGCGTTCCGCGCCTCCTCAAGCCGGTTCAGCTCCTGCCGAACACGCTCCCAGCAGTCCTCCCACCACCGCGGGTCTCCACCGCACGCACGAACATAGGCGAGGAGGACTTCGCGGCTGGGCAGCCGCTGGCCGGCCGCGGCCTGGGACAGCGCACTTTGCGAAAAGCGGGTCGAGGCGGCCATCTGCGCGTAGGTGAGCCGCACCCTGCTACGGAGCGCACGCAGATCCAATGCCAAGCGCTCCAGAGGCCCTGCCTCAGGATCCAGCGGCTGTTCCGGACGGCCTGGCCTGCCTGCCAACTCGGTCTACCCTCCGAATGGTCCGATTGATTCGTTGATTATGGCCGTCCTCCCGGCCTGGCGAACAACTCTTGCTTCCCGGAACCTCGAGTTGACGCAGATGCCTTACCAGGGGCCGAAAAGCATCCTTCGAAGCCCATGCCGGCAACTGCCGCAGAGCACATTCCTGCTCTCCGAATCGCCAGAGGAGAATCCCCATGCGTCTCACCCGTGTCCTGCCGCTGGTCGCCGCAGCCGTCGCGGCCGTATTCCTCGGCCCGGTCGCGCCCGCCCAGGCCGCCACCGCCGACTGCCCGTCCGGCTACCTCTGCGTCTGGGACCAGACGTCCTACAACGGCCACATGTACAAGTTCAGCGGCTCCAACTCCGATGGGTGCGGCTCTTCTGAAGTGAAGATTGTTCAGGCGGTCAGTCTGAATCCGGCCTGGTGGGGGTGGGTGTAGAGCCGTTCGTGTTCGCGG
>NZ_JBFAJY010000079.1:0-8361 GCF_040655445.1 Streptomyces sp. NPDC050423 | reverse complement strand
GCCAGCGCCTCGGCCGGACCGTCGGCGAACCGGGCGCCCCAGAGGCGTACGTCGCTGTTGCCGTTGCCGTTGCTCACTGCGTGTCCCGCCCTCTGCGTATGCCGCTCTTCTCGTATACCGCCTACCGCCTACCGCTCTTCGACGCGGCCGACGGATACGAACCCGCTCGGATACCGATCTGACTCGGATACGGATCCGGCTCAGATACGGATCTGAACGGCGCGGGCCAGCCGGTCGTGCAGGCCCCGGCCGTCACGGTCCCAGACCAGGGCCGGGATCACCAGGCACAGCAGCACGCTGCGCACCAGCACCCTCCCGAGACCCAGCTGTCCGCCGCCCTCGGCAACGACCCTGATGCCCAGGAGGCGCTTGCCGGGCGTGCAGCCGATGGTGCCGACGGTGAGCACGCTCAGTACGAGGAAGATCCCCACCGCCCAGTTGCCGGCCGCCTGCTGGTCACCGCGAGCGAACAGCCCGTATGCGATCAGCAGGCACAGGGCCCAGTCGATGAAGATCGCACCGAAGCGGCGGCCGAGCGGCGCGACGGCCCCCGGCCCCTGCTCGGGAAGCCCGAGCCGCTTGCCCCGGTACCCGAAGTCGGCGCCCATCTCCTCGGCTGCCGCACGCGGCCCGGAGAGCCACGATCCGATTGCTTGCCTATTGTCCACCCGACCACGGTACTGCGCCCGCCCGAGCGCTCTGCCGGGCGGGTGCAGCCGCCGCCTTCCGACACCGCCCGGAAACCGGTCCGGAACCCGCCCGGAACCGGTCGCCGTACGGCCACGAGGCGCCGCTCACACCCGGCCCGGTTAACTTCTGCGAAACAAATGGGTCATGCTTGGGAAATCCGGTCTGCCTATGGTCGGGTCCAGCGTGTGCCACCGCACTGGCCGCACAACGAGCTGCAACCCCGTCCCACTCCGGGCCGGGAGTAGGAGGAGTTGGATGTTCCAGAACGCCGACGACGTGAAGAAGTACATCGCCGACGAAGACGTCAAGTTCATCGACGTCCGGTTCTGCGACCTGCCCGGTGTGATGCAGCACTTCACCATCCCGGCGGCGGTCTTCGACCCGACCGAGGAGCTCGCCTTCGACGGCTCGTCGATCCGCGGCTTCCAGGCCATCCACGAGTCCGACATGGCGCTCCGCGCGGACCTGTCGACCGCCCGTGTCGACCCCTTCCGCCGCGACAAGACCGTCAACATCAACTTCTTCATCCACGACCCGATCACCGGCGAGCAGTACAGCCGTGACCCGCGGAACGTGGCCAGGAAGGCGGAGGCGTACCTGACCTCCACCGGTCTCGCGGACACCGCGTACTTCGGTCCCGAGGCCGAGTTCTACGTCTTCGACAACGTCCGTTTCCAGACGTCGGCGAACGAGAGCTTCTACCACATCGACTCCGAGGCGGGCGCCTGGAACACCGGGTCGGAGGAGAACAACCGCGGCTACAAGGTCCGCTACAAGGGCGGCTACTTCCCGACCCCGCCGGTCGACCACTTCGCCGACCTGCGTGCCGAGATCTCCCTGGAGCTGGACAAGAACGGTCTCCAGGTCGAGCGCCAGCACCACGAGGTCGGCACCGCCGGCCAGGCCGAGATCAACTACAAGTTCAACACGCTGCTCGCCGCGGCCGACGACCTGATGCTCTTCAAGTACATCGTGAAGAACGTCGCCTGGCGCAACGGCAAGACCGCGACCTTCATGCCGAAGCCGATCTTCGGCGACAACGGCTCGGGCATGCACGTCCACCAGTCCCTGTGGGCCGGCGGCGACCCCCTGTTCTACGACGAGCAGGGCTACGCGGGCCTCTCGGACATGGCGCGCTACTACATCGGCGGCATCCTGAAGCACGCCCCGTCGCTGCTGGCGTTCACCAACCCGACGGTGAACTCCTACCACCGCCTGGTCCCCGGCTTCGAGGCCCCGGTCAACATGGTGTACTCGCAGCGCAACCGCTCCGCCGCGATGCGCATCCCGATCACGGGCTCCAACCCGAAGGCCAAGCGCGTCGAGTTCCGCGCCCCGGACCCGTCGTCCAACCCGTACCTCGCCTTCTCGGCGCTCCTGATGGCCGGCCTGGACGGCGTGAAGAACAAGATCGAGCCGCCGGAGCCGATCGACAAGGACCTCTACGAGCTGGCTCCCGAGGAGCACGCCAACGTCCAGCAGGTCCCGACGTCCCTCCCGGCCGTCCTCGAAGCCCTTGAGGCGGACCACGAGTACCTCCTGGCCGGCGGCGTCTTCACGCCCGACCTGATCGAGACGTGGATCGACTTCAAGCGCACGAACGAGATCGCCCCGATCCAGCTGCGTCCGCACCCGCACGAGTTCGAGCTGTACTTCGACCTCTAAGCGACAGGGTCTGTCACCGGTTGGTTTCCGTGCCTTTGCGCACCGAGTGCGCACTGCGCGGCTGATTTGCTGACTTGGTGTCAGAGTTACCGGTAATGCCTGTGAGGGCCGCTCCCCGTAGCCGGGGAAGCGGCCCTCACAGGCATTCCGGCGTGCTCAGGCCGCCCCCGCCTTCGCGGGCCGCTCCTCGCCGTGAGGGGAATCCAGCGCGGGAGCGGTGCGCAGAGTGAGCAGTGACGCGAGTCCGCCGACGGCGGCGAGAGCCGCTGCGCCGAGGAAGGCGGCGGAGAAGCCGTTGGTGAGCGCGTCGGGGTTGCCGAGTTCGTTGGCGCCGTACCCCGCGGCCACGGCCGTCATCGCGGCCAGGCCGAGAGCGGAGCCGACCTGGTAGCTGGTGTTGACGATGCCGGAGGCCAGGCCGCCTTCTTCGGGGCGCGCGCTGGACAGTGCGGTGCCGAGGGAGGGTATGAAAGCCAGCGACATGCCGGCCGCGGCCAGCAGGGAGGCGGGCAGGACATCGACCCAGAAGGTGCCGTTCACCCGGGCGAAGGACAGCCACAACATGCCTGCCGCGAGGGACAGCAGGCCGATGACGATCAGAGGCCTGGTCCCGAAGCGGGTGATCAGGCGGGGCGCCAGCACGACCATCATGATCATGGTGGCGACCGTCATGGGCAGCAGGGCCGCGCCGGAGGCGAAGGCACCCAGTCCCAGCACCTGCTGGAGGTAGAGGTTGAGGAAGAACCACATCGGGATCCACGCGGCGGCCATCAGCAACTGCGCGATGTTCGCCCCGGCCAGGTTGCGGGCCCGCCAGATGCCCAGCCGCATCAGCGGCTCGCGGCGCTTGGACTGGATGGCGATGAAGGCCGCGATCAGGGCCAGGCCGGCCAGCAGCACGAGCCAGGTCCTGGCTGAGCCCCAGCCGGTTTCGGGGGCGCGGACGATGGCGTAGACGGCGGTGGCCAGTCCCACGGTGACGGTGGCCGCTCCCGCGAGATCTACAGCGCCGCGGCGAACCGGAGCCGAGGGCATGACGGCCGGGGTGAGGGCCAGCACGGCAAGGGCGATCGGGATGTTGACGTAGAACACCCAGGGCCAGCTGGCGTATTCGGTGATGACGCCGCCGAGGAAGACACCGGCGGTACCGCCCGCCGGAGCCGCCGCGCCGTAAAGAGCCAGTGCCTTGGTCAGCTCCTTGGGGCGGGCGCCGAAGAGCATCATCAGCAGGGTCAGGGCGGACGGGGCGATCAGCGCGGCGCCGACGCCCTGCAGCGCGCGGCCGGTCAGTTCGACCCAGACCTCGGAGGCGAGGCCGGCGACCAGGGACCCCGCGGCCAGAACGGTCCAGCCCGCGACGAAGATCCGCTTGGCGCCGAACAGGTCGGACAGCCGCCCGCCGAGCAGGAGGAGCCCGCCGAAGGCAATGACATAGGCGTTGAACACCCAGGACAGGTTCCCCTGGGAGAAGCCCAGGTCACCCTGCATCTCGGGAAGAGCCACCCCGATGATGGACGTGTCCATGATGACTGCGAACTGGGCCAGGGCGATGAGGACGAGCGCCGTCCAGCGGCGCCGACCGGGAGGGGCGTCCGGGATTGACACAGCAAGTTCTCCTATACCGATGGGGGGTATGTTTCCTTGGGTCGGGACTATACCCCCCACCCGTATCCAGTGGCTTCCCAAGGTCCCGAACTTTTCGGCGGCTCCTGCCGATCCGGGAGCACGCGCTCGAAACCGGCGGCCGGAGAACGCCGGCCTCCTGCTGTGGCTCCGGAGGCTCACCGCACTGCTGGGCGCGACGTCGCGGTCGCCGTGTACGCCCGAGGCCTGCTTCATGGGACGGCGTCGACCGTCACCACGACCGTGTCGAGCAAAGCGGCGCATGTGGTGCGGGCCGGACGGGTGAGGAAGGCGGCGGGGTCGCGGGGCGGGGCCGGACCGTGGAGGGTGGTGGCATGAGCGAGCAGCCGACCGACGACGGACCGGCCGGGCCGCAGCCCCCTCGGCGGCGGATCTGGCCGTGGGTGCTGCTGATGGTCGTCGTGCTCCTGGCGCTGGCCGCGGGCGCGGTCTCCGCGGTGCTGGCGCACGGGCTCTCCGAGCAGGGCTCGCAGAGACTGCGGGTCAGGTACGAGGTCACCGGCACCGCCAAGGACGTGACCCTCACCTACAGCACCTGGCGGGGCGAGGCCCTGTCGACCGGACGGCTGACCCTGCGGAGCCTGCCGTGGGCCGGGGAGCTGGAGACCAGGGGGTTCATGAACGGCGGCTCGTTCGCCGTCAGCCTCGGCAGGTCCGGCGGTGACGTCGCCTGTTCCGTGACGGTGGACGACATCACCCGGCGGACCGACCGGGCCTCCGGCGCCTTCGCCACCGCCACGTGCGACGGGTACTGAGACGCGGCCGCGCCCCCGGATCTCCCGGGGGCGCGGCGGTCGGACGGGTGGCCGGCGGTCAGCGGCCGTAGCGGATGAGTGCGCGGACCATGCGGCAGGTGGTGTCGGACGGCGGGTGGATGCCGAGCAGGTCGGCGGTCGTGCGTATCCGGGCGTTGCTCGCGCTCGACGGGTGGTGAACTCCCGTGTCGAGCAGGGCGATCGCCAGGCGCATCGCCTTCAGCCGGCGGTTGTGGGTGACGTACCACTCACGGGGGCGGCCGGCGGGGAGCGGCTTCTTCCTCAGGGGCTTGTGGAGCGGCTTGGTCGTGACTGCGGCAACGGCCATGGGCAACCTCCTGGCGCGGTGGCGGAACGCTGTGGAACGCTCACGAACTACCCCCATTTTACTGCCCCGCACTGACAATCGCCCCTGGCCAGAGGGGTTTTCGCGGGTCCATCGCGTACCGTTGGCCCCATGGAGATCTGGATCAATCCTGCCTGTTCCAAGTGCCGCAGCGCGGTGCGGCTGCTCGACGCGGAGGGCGCCGATTACACGGTCCGCCGCTACTTGGAGGACGTGCCGTCACCGGACGAGATCCGGGCCGTGCTCGACCGGCTCGGGCTGGAGCCGTGGGACATCACACGGACGCAGGAGGCGGACGCGAAGGAACTGGGGCTCAAGGAGTGGCCGCGCGAGGCGGATGCGCGGGAGCGGTGGATCACCGCGCTCGCCGCGCACCCGAAGCTGATCCAGCGGCCCATCATCACGGCCGAGGACGGCACGGCCGTGGTCGCGCGCACGGACGAGGCGGTACGGGACGCCATGGGGCGCTGAGCCCCGGCGCCCGGGGTCAGGAGGGGTCCGGGGCTCAGCGACCGGCCGGGCCCCGCCGTCCGCGTCCTACTCCCCCGCCTGCGCCTCGGCCTCCGCGAGCAGTTCCGTCAGCCGGAGTCCGAACCGTACGTCGCAGGGGTGCGCCACCCCTGTACGCACCGACTCGATCAGCGCGTCCACCGCCGCCCGGAAGGCACCGACGGCGCCGTCCCAGCGGGGCAGCCCCACGGTGCCGTGCTCGCCCCTGAGTTCGACCTCCACCCCGGCCGCCGCCACCGGGGCGGCCAGCGTGAGCGTCACCGTGCTGGAGGCTCCGGAGGCGTGGCGGAGGATGAGGTGGTGGGTGTCGGCGGGGCCGCGGGCCGCGGTCAGCCGGGTCACGTCGCCGAGCACCGGGATGAGGACGGAGAGCGCGTGCGGGCCGACGTCCCAGAGTCCGCCCTTCTCGTGGCGCCAGGGGGACGCGGCGAACTCGCTGTTCACGCCGGGTGCCCAGAGGGCGCCGATCCAGTGGGCGTGCGCGGTGAACCAGCCGCCCAGCGCCTCCTGTTCGGCGATCCACACGGAGGTCTCCGGGGCGAACCGCAGCGTGCAGAAGACGACGGAGGCGACCCGGGCCGCCTCCGCGGCCTCGGCCACCTCGCGGGCAGCCGCGACGCTCGTGGCCACCGGCTTGTCCATCAGCAGGTGGCAGCCGGCCGCCGCGGCGCGGGCGGCGAGCGGGGCCTGGACGTCCGGCGGCAGGGCGAACGCGACGGCGTCGCTCACGGCGAAGAGCTCGTCGAGGCCCGCGTCACCGGTGTACGCGGTGGCGCCATGGGCGGCGGCCAGCTCCCGCGCGGCCTCGGCCCGGCGGCCCCACACCCCGCTCAGCACGGCGCCGGGGTGCTCGGCGAGGGCGGGGGCCTGGGTGATGCGGGCCCAGGGGCCGGTACCGGCCAGGCCGATACGCAGGGGGGCCACGGGTGTCGTCATGGGACAAGTGTGCCCGGTGCGCCGCCGTGGCCGTTCGAATCGGGCGATGGAGGGTGCGGGCGGGCGTTCCACTCAATAGCAGCTCACACCCTGTATACGAGGCGAACGGTTTAGGGCCTGTATTGGGTTGTCACGCGGAAGGAGGAGCGGGGCTGGGTGCGTGCGATCGCAAGGCGCCGGAGCGCCCTTGTAGCGGAGCTACCAGGGCGTTTCGGCAACGCTGCGAGCGTGCGTGCCCAGCCCCGTGACGCCGCGGGACAACCCAATACAGGCCCTAGTAGGGCTTGGTCAGGTTGGTGTGACGGTTGGTATGTCGCGGTGGCAGGTGGGGCAGGCGCCGGTCCAGGCCGCGAGGAGTAGTTGCAGCTCGCGGACGACTCGGTAGAGGCTCAGGCCGATGCCGTCTCTTTTGGGGATCGGCTCAGTCGCTACAGGGTGCAGAAGGCGTGGGCGACCGAGACGAGGGTGACGTGGTGGTGCCGGCCTGGCCAGGTTCGGCCTTCGAAGTGGGCCAGGCCCAGGGCTTGTTTCATCTCGCGGTAGTCGTTCTCGATGCGCCGGCGGAGCTTCGCGGTGCGCACGAGGACAGGCAGCGGGGTGGTCTCGGGCAGGTTGGAGAGCCAGAACTGAACGGGCTCGTCCTGGTCGGCGGGCCATTCGGGCGGCAGCCAGCGGACCGGGAGCTCGGCGGTGGCCGTGGCTTTGCGGATCTCACGTCCGGCGGGCCGGATCCGCAGGGCCACGAAGCGCGAGTACATGCGCTTGAATCCGCTGCGGCCGGTGCCCGGCCGCGATCCTTCCCTCCACTGCACTGGCCGCGCGGAGGATCTGCCGGCCTCGATGACCAGGCTCTTCACCTGCTGGGCCGGCTCGGGGTAGGCCGGAACCGGATGTGGGCCGCGGCCGGAGTAGGCCGCGGTGCATGGCTGTGCGTCTTCGGGTTGCGCGGTGGTCGTGGTCGAGATGCCCACCACGTAGTCGAGTTCGCGTTCTTCCAGGCCGAGCCGGAAGGCAGCGGTGTCCCCCGTAGCCGCCGTCGGCGATGACCTGGGGCACCTCGATGCCCCAGGACCGCGTCTCGTCGATCATGTCGAGGGCCAGCTGCCACTTCTCGACCTGGCCCACCTCGGCGGGGATGGCGCACTTGTCACGGCGGGCCACCTTGGCCCGGTCGGCCTTGAGCGAGGCGGGATCCCAGCTCCCGGGCAGGAACAGGCGCCAGTTCACGGCCGCGGAGGCGCCGTTGGAAGCAAGGTGCAAGGAGACCCCGGCCTGGCAGTTGGTGACCTTGCCCGCGGTGCCGGTGTACTGCCGGGTCACACACGCCGACGCGTCCCCGTCCTTGAGGAACCCGGTGTCGTCGATGATCAACGCCGTGGGCTTGACGACCGGCTGCATGCGCCATGCCAGACGGGCCCGCACATGCGCCGCATCCCACGGGCTGGAGGTGACGAAGTGGGCCGGCGCCTGCCGGTTCCCGTCCTCGCCCAGGCGGGCGGCCATCGGCTCCACCGACTTGCGCCCGCCGTCCAACAGTAGGCCCCGCAGATAGACCCCGCCCCCCGTCGCTGATCCGCCCGCGCGAACGGCTCGAACATCTCCGCCGCGAAGTCCTCCGGATCACACCGGACCGCAGCCAACTCCTCACTCAGCAGACCCAGTCAACGACACGACCGATCAAGAAGACACGCCACCACAGACCGCACATGACCAAGCCCTACTAGGGCGTGTTTCGAAAGTAGCGCCGTCCGCCCGAAGGGCGGGCCCGGCGGTGTCTGGTGCGTGCGATCGCAAGGCGGAGGGTCGCCCCGATAC
>NZ_JBFAJY010000078.1:0-11742 GCF_040655445.1 Streptomyces sp. NPDC050423 | reverse complement strand
AGGACGCAGCTCTCGGTGGCGATCCCGCAGAAGACTAGGTCGGTCCAGCCGGCCTGGCGGATCAGTTCGTCCGCCTCGGGGGTGAACAGCGTGTACCCGGTCTTGTCGATGACCTTGTGCGCGTGGGCGGCGGCCTCGGCGAGTTCGGGCACGATGTCGGTCTCGGGCGGTTCTTGGAGCCGGTGCCACTGGAAGAAGCGCTCGTAGGAGCTGCCGGGGTAGTTGAAGTAGCGGGTAAAGACCACTGGTCGGCCGGTGGTCGTCCACTGGGCGATCAGGTCGGAGACCGCTGGTACAGCGTGGCGGCTGTGGTGGTTCACGAAGCCGTTCTGCAAGTCGATCACGACCAGCGCGGCGCTGCCGATGTCCATCCGCCGTCTCTCCTGCCTCTTGCCCCTCAGCCAACGCCCTCGCGTAGAGCGTCCTGCCCGGCGCGCAGCCGTTCGGCCAGCCCGCTGGTCTTCATGATGGCTTCCCGCATCAGAACGTGTTGAGCGGTCTCCTGAGCGCGGGCCGTCGTGAGCCGGGAGTACGCGGCACGCAGGAAGCGCCAGCCGTACTGCTCGGGCATGGAGGGGTCTTGTCTGTCCTCGATCATCTGTTGGATCTGGTGGGTGAAGCACCACAGGGCCTGAACAGTCAGCTCGCAGGTGATCAGCTCGTCGATCGTGAGGCTGCGCTCGCGGGAGTGGGACGCATACGCGACGCCGGACCATCCCGCATAGCCGGTGGAGACTCCCCGTACGCCGAAGGGCACGACCTCCGGGTGATCGAAGCCGGTGGCGAGGAGCGACGCCTCGACCGAACCGTCCAACGGCGCGGGGCCGCCAAAGGCGCCGCGGTCGACCAGGACCGAGGGCGTGGAGAGCAGGCGCAGGACGGTGTCGTATGTGCTGCCGGTCCAGGGGCTGGAGGTGAGCCAGTACAGGGAGAGGACATACTCGGGATGGGGGACTCCGGAGTGGTCGTCGCCCAGGAAGTCGCGGATCTTGGCCCGCGCCCAGGGGAGGTCAGAGGCATACGAGCGGTAGCGCCACACGGCAAGTTCGGTGAGCGATGCCGGCTCGTGGGGCTGGACGAGGTGGAAGACAGCGACGCCGCACGCGAAGGCGTACAGGGAGCATTCCTGCGCTTCGGGGTGGTCCACACGTGCTGCCGAGGACTCCAGCCAGTCCGTGCCCGCACTCGGTGTCATGTGTGCGCGGAGTCGGCGGGCGCGCTCGACGCCGATGAAGACCGGCAGGAACTTATGGGAGTCCACTTCGATCACGCCGGCGACGGACGGCACACCACTCTCCGGTCCGAGGGCCGCGCCGAACCGCGCCTTCGCGTCGTCCGACGCCCGGCTGAGTGCCGTATCAAGGACTGCCTGCGACTCGGCACGCGGAAGGTAACCGGTCCCGCCGCCTTCCCAGTTCGACACAGTCCGGTCGCTGACGCCCAGGTACGCGGCGAAATCCCGAAGGCTCATGCGCAGGGAGTCGCGCAGCAGCCGCGCTTCCCGGCCGGACCATCGCTGCACCGTGACCATCGCCGTACCCCCTGTCCGCAGCCCGATGGGACACCCAAACACCCAGCGTAGCCAGCCAACTGCAGCAACGGTGCGGCATTGCTGCAGCGCTCCTACCTCACTCCCCGGACCGGGTCTGCACCATGCTGAGTTCACCGAGCCGGAGAGCACCGACCGCCACCAGGCGGCCCTCCGCCCGTTCTCTCCTGTACCACGTTCAGAAGGAGCCAACGGTATGACCGACATCGTCAAGCGCAACGCCCGCGTCATCCTCCTCGACGGCGACGACCTGGTCCTGATCAAGCGCACCAAGCCGGGCAGGGACCCGTACTGGGTGACGGTCGGCGGCGGCGTCGAGGAAGACGACGCAACCATCGAAGCAGCCCTGCACCGTGAGGTGTTCGAGGAGCTCGGCGGCAAGCTGGAACGCGCCGAGCTCGTCCATCTGATCACCGACCAGTTGGAGGGTGGCATCGGCGTTCAGCACATCTTCGCGGCCCGCCTGAAGTCAATGGACCTGTCCACCCGTACGGGCACGGAGTTCGCCAAGCCGGAGCGGGGCGGGTACGAGGTGGTCCGGATGCCGTTCACCGCCAAGGCCGCCCGTGAGCTGAACCTGATGCCGCCGGAGCTGGCCGACTTCATTGCCACGAACACGGACGCGATCGTCTCTGTCCTCAACGCTCCGATCCGCGAGACGTGAGCGATGAGGCGAGCACCGGACTTCATCAGCCTCAACGGCCCTGACAACGTGGGCAAGACAACCCACCTCGTGCGGCTGGCCGAGCGGTGGGGCGGCTGCCAGCCGCTTGGCGCCGTCCACGAGCACGACCCCGAGCCGTGGGCGCGGGTGGCGAGCGGCGACTACGCCCGATGGTGGTTCGAGACATCTACGACCGTCGAGCTGACCGAGATGCTGCTGGCCGGCCACACCAAGCGGGCCGCTGCCCGCGAGACCGGGCGTACGGGCCTGCTCGATCGCGGCCTTCCCATGCTCCTCGCCGTGTCCGCCGCGACCTGCGTGGTCAAGGACCGGCTGACAGTGGGAGAAGCGCTCAAAACCGTGATGAGCCTTGCTGGTTCACGTGCCGGAGCAGCAGAGACCTCGATCCTCCTGATCCCGTCCCACGACGCCGAGCGCAGCTACGCCATCACCAGCGCACGCGAGGGCCGCCCCTGGACCGGGATCTATCCGGCGTACCAGAAGACGCTGCACGAGGTCCTGCTCCACCAGGCCGGCCACGGCGCGTACACCGCCGTCGTGGACTGTGAAGGCCGCTCCCTGGACGACGTACACGACGACGTACGCGATCACCTCGGTATCACCCACCTCACCGACGGGAGTCCCCGATGACCCAGAACTCCCCGCCTCTGGTCCTGTCTTCGGGCCTGGCCCGGGCCCTGGCAGCCCTCCAGGACAAGGACCGGCGCCGCCTGGACGACACCGTTACGCGGCTCCACACCGTCAACGGACGCCTGTGGGACACCGAGGACCGGGTGCGCGGCGCGTTACTGTCCACCGCCCAGGTCGCCGACTGCAAGCGCGAGATCGACCAGCTCAACGCCGAACGCAACACACTCGCCGAGCGGGCCGACGAGATCCTCGGCACGCTGGCGGACGCGGGCTGTGCCGACGCGCCGCTGCACACCGAGACGCTCGCGTCCGTCGTCGACCGCCTGTCGGTGCTGACGCTGCGCCTCTGGCACAGCGAGCGGGCCGCGGTCAGGGATGAGGTGGCCCGCCGTCGCGTGCCGGCTCTCCTTGGCCAGCGGGAGGAGCTGCGTGCCGCCCTCGATTCGCTGGTGTCCGACGTCGTCGCCGGGCACCGGCGGCTCCCCACGCCGGCCCGGTTCAAGTTGTACGGCCGGGACGATGCTGTCCCCACGGAGATCAAGCCCAGCCGGCACCTGCGCCGGGTTCTCGCTTTCGGCGGGCTGAGTGAGTGTGGCAAGAGCACCAGTGCCGAGTTCGTCCGCCGCACGTGCGGGGCCCAGCGTCTCAAGATCGGCTTCCTGTTGCAGCAGGCCGCGCACCGGGAGGGGCTCGCAGACCCGTACACCCTGTCGGCGCGAAGGCAGGCCGAGCTGATGCTCGGCGAGTTGAACCGCTTCACGGAGCACCACGTCGACACGCGGCTGTTCACCATCGAGTCCGTGCACGACGACTCCTCGATTGCCGAGCTCAAGCAACTCATGGGTGACAGGCTCCAGGTCGTCTACCTGGACGCTTCCTTCGCCGTACGTGTGGAACGGTCCGGTATGCAGGCCCCGGCCGTCGCTGCGAAGGACGAGATCAAGATGAGCCGCGGCGCCCACCAGGTCGCCGCGCTCGCCGACCACGTGATCGACAACTCGGGCAGCATCACCGCTCTGCGCGCCCGACTCCGACGCATCGCCACCCCACCCGCCCCCACAACACTGCACGTAGCCACCCCGTACGGGCTGGGCCTGCCGGCCGCTGTCGCCTCGGCGACGGCCGACTTCACCGACGCGGTACGGGCATACGGCCCTGGCGTGCGACTTGCCGCCCTGACCGGCAGCCCTGGCGAGGGGACCTGGATCGCCGGCTGGTCCGACCTGGATCTGCTCGTGATCGCCGACCACGAGATCACCGGCCGGATCCACGAGGCCGTGCACGAGTACCGGCGCGCTCTGAACGGTGCTGCCTCGCTCGGCCCCACCCTCGTCACCCCGGGCGAACTGACCGCCCGGCGCCTCACTCCCCGCCTGGCTTTCGCCCTGTACCAGCTCCAGCAGGGCCAACCCGCCCTGCACACCGCACCCGGCATCGAACTGCCGATCATCACACGGGACGAGCTCGCACTGGCCGCCATCCGTGAACTCCCCCAAGTCATCCTCACCATGCGCCGCCTGCGAGCCGACGCGGGACCGGACACCCTGCGGCAGCTCTACAAGCACCTCGTACTGGCCTGCCGTCTCCTCCTCCGCGAGCACGAGCAGTGGGAGGTCGGGTCCGACCGGATTCTTTCCGCGGCTTCCCGGATGCCGGGGCTGACCGCTGCACCCGTGCCCTCCCTGGCCAAGATTTCCAGCGCCTGGCGTGACGGTGACACCGAGCTCGCCCTCAAGCCCGTCACCGCGGCTGTTGACCAGCTCCTCGCCTGGTACGCCACTCAGCTCGCTGCCTGAACAACGCCCTCTTTTCCTTCCCCTCCATCCGACAGGAGCTTCGTCATGCCCGAAACCGTCGCCGTGCAGCCCTTCTCGGCCCGAATCGTCAAACGCCTGAGCGTCGGTGCGGCCAGCCGCCGCGAACGCGTCATCCACTCCTTGGACGGCTTGGAGGACCCGGTTCACCCGGAGAGCCTGGCCACCATCGGGGCAGACTTGTGGCAGCGCCTCCAGGAGCAAGTACCGGACGGACTTGGTGCCGTGGACTATCTCCTCGGTCTAGATGCCGGCGGCATCCTGCCGACCGTCTCCCTCTCTGCCGCCGCCCACTTGCCGTACAAGATCGCCTGGAAGCTGCACCTGCCGCTCGACGGCGCGGTCCGTTTCAGCGAGCCCCACGCGATGCGTACCGACGTCTTCGCGTACGGCATCACCCCCGGACAGCGGATGGTCCTGGTGGACGACGAGATCACGACCGGCCGGACCTTGGCGGACCTCACCTGCCGTCTCCGCGAGGTCGGTGCGGTCCCGCTGGCTGCGGTCTGTCTGGTGGAGGACACCACGCGCGGAGCCCGCGACCTGCTCACCGGCCTCGGCCTGCCGCTGGTCGCCCTCACCACGATCGAGGGTCCGGCGTGACCGCGGTCGCCTCGGCGGGGATCCGGTTTCATCCCGGCTCGCAGGCCATCCCCGCTGGGGCCGTCCACACCACTCCGCTCGGGTACAACCGTGACGGTGTTCCCCTCGACGCACCACTTCCTCTTCCCGCCTCGGACGAACTCGTCGAGCGCCTGAGCAGCTGCGGCGAGATCGAGGTGGCCTTCGAGGGGAAGCTCGGGGACACCCTCCTCGCCCTCTCGGCGGTCCGCGCGCTCGTCGACTGGCTGCGTGTGCGCTCGGTTCGGGTGGCCGTGCAGGCAGTTGGCCCGTACGCAGGGCTGATCGTCCGAACCGGTCTGATCACGCAACCACCAGTTGCCACACCCAGTGGCCATCGTGCCGTGATCGGCGACCGCGCTGGGGTCAAGGCACGGGCCTCGGCGGCAGCGGTGAACCTGGTGTGCGACCCGGCCGCCCCGCCCTGCTGGTCGAGCGACGGCTACGCCCACCCGGACCTGCCCGCCCGCCACTACCTGGCACTGGAACGCCGCCTCGGAATCCGCCTGCCCGCCACCGCACCGTTCGCTCCCCTCCTCGCAACCGGGCCGAACGAACTCGTGGAAGAACTGGGCTCAGTGGGCTGGCTGAACGGCCTCACCATCGCTGCCATCACCGCTACCAGCTGGCCGGAACGCAAGGACTACACCGCCCAGCGTTACATCGCCCTTGCCGAGCAGATCGCCGAGGCACAGCAGTCACAGGCCCGGCTCCTGCTCATCGGCGGCGCTCAGGATGGCGGTATCAGGATCTCCGCGGAACCATCGAGACGCCACGTCCAGGTCCTACGCATCGACGGGGTGCCAGCAAACGACCTGGCAGACCTCTTCCCGCGCTGCCGTCTGGTCGTCGGCAACGACACTGGCCTCACCCACCTCGGCGCGCTGGCGCGCGGCAGCGACGGCAGTGGTCCGCCGGTCGTCGGCCTGTACGCGCGCCACAGCCACAGCAAGTGGCGCACCGGCCTGCCCCACCACCACGCCGTCGCCACCGGCCAGTCCCACCGCATGCACCAAGGCGACCTCTGCCCCGTCCGCGACGCCATCGCCCCGGGCGCGGACGTCCACATGGACGCCTTCCCGTCCGCCTCGCTGGTCCGGGTCTGCATCGACCTGCTGAACGGGGTGGGGCTATGACGGTCCGGCCTATTATGCGAGTCGGTCCCGTGCGACGCTTCACCCGCAACCTGGTCTGCCCCGTCGATCTCCTCGGCAGACCGCTGCTCCTGAAGTACACCCCGGACCCGTCCGAGGCCCGCCAGGAGATCCGCGGACACGCCCGCCTGGCCCGGCACTACCGCGTACCCACTCTCCACGCGCATCTCCGCGTACCCGGCGGACACCTCCTCGCGTACGAACGCCTCCCCTGCGGAACAGATCAAGGACTCCTGCTCGATCTCCTCAACACGGACGAACCGAGCAGCGCCCTCCACGACTACATGGACCGGCTCACCAGCACGTACCGCGCCGTCATTCTCACGACCGCGCGGCCGACCGATCCGACCCGCGTCGTCCAGAAGCTGTACGGGGATCGCGCGGCGCCCGGCGGGCGGCTCGACACGTATTACGCCGGGAGGGATATCCTGGTCGCCGACGGCCTCGTAGACATACCCGTCTCCCGTCTCGGCACGTACACCCTGAGCATCAACGGCCGCCGACATCACGTGGACTGGGCCGCCGCCCTCCGCTGGCTACGCGCTCACTTCGCCTCTACGCCACCGGTCTGGACGGCCCTCACCCAGGGCGACCCCACCGACGTCAACCTCGCCCACCCACTCGCCTGGTTCGACTACGACACCGCCGGAATGAACAGCATCCTGGGCGAGTTCGCCAACTTCCTCTGGTACGCCTCCGCCCTCGGCGGCTGGCTTGTGCCCACGTACAACCCGGCAGCCTTCACCGACCACCCCGCAACCTTCGACCGCGTGCCGGCCAACTCCCCCGAGATCCGGCGGGCGGACGTCGACCACGCCACGAGCACCATCCACATCGACTACGCCCCACGCCTCTCGGCTCCGCGACGCACCGCCGTGACCCTGTACTGGGACCGGCTCGTACGGCCGATCACGGACCGCCTCTGGCCCGGCGCGGACCTGCCGAACCTTCTCCGCCCCTACATTGCCATGCGCATCCTCGGCGTCTACAACCTGGCCGACCTGGCCCCCGCGGACCGGCTGGTCCTCCTCGCCCGGCTCGCCGAAGCCATGAGCCCAGCCTTCGACCCCACCACCTACTTCTGCCCACTGGAGTCACCATGCCCGGCCCCCTGAACGGCCGCACCGCCCTGGTCACCGGCGCAACCGGCGGCATCGGATCAGCCATCGCCCACCGCCTCGCCGCCGACGGCGCCGCCGTAGCTCTCACCCACTTCGGTAACGAACAGACCGCAGCCGAGCTCGCCGCCCAGATCACCGGGAACGGCTGCGCTGCCGCGCTTCTGAAAGCTGACCTCCGGGACCCTGATGCCGTACGCGCCCTCTGCCACCAGGCACACGGCCAGCTCGGCCCGATCGACATCCTGGTCAGCACGGCGGGCGCCTACCCGCGCCGAACGTGGACGGAGACGACGCTTCTCCACTGGGACGAGACACTGGCAACCAACCTGACCAGCCACTACCTCCTCGCTCACGAACTGACTCCTGCCATGACCACCGCAGGTTGGGGCCGGATCATCACGATCGGATCCGTCCTCGCCACCGCAGGCCGCCACGACCTCGCGGGCTACATCAGCGCGAAGGCCGGCCTCGAAGGACTCACCCGCGCCCTCGCCCGCGAACTCGGACCCGACGGCATCACCGCGAACTGCATCGCCCCCGGCTCCATCCGCGTCCCCGCCGAGGACACGGTCGTCGACGACCCGGAAGCCATGACCGCACGACAGCTCGCCCGCCAATGCGTCCAGCGCCGAGGCCGCCCGGACGACGTCGCGGCAGCTGTCGCTTTCCTCGCCACGGAGGACGCCGGCTTCATCAGCGGCCAGACCCTGCGCGTCGACGGAGGCTGGATCCTTGGCTGACATCTGGCTCATGCGCCACGGCGCCTACGAGGGCCACCGTCCTGGCTACCACGCCCCGCACGAGGCCGCCCTCACCGCCGACGGCCGCGACGGAGTTCGCCGCTCTCTGCCCCTCCCCGAGAGCGTCACCGCGATCGTCACCAGCCCGATCCCCCGCGCCCGCCAGACCGCGTCCCTCATCGCGCACCTCACGGGCCTGCCGATCGTCGCCACCTCCGGCCTCCTCGCCGAGTGGCGCGCCCCGAGCATCGTCCTCGGACGCACCGCCGAGACCTATCCGCCGGCCTACCGGGCCTGGCGCGCCCGCAGGCTCGCCAACCCTTCCCTACGCTGCGAAGACGGCGAAAGCCTCACTGACCTCCACACCCGCACCCGCCACTGCGTCGCCTTGCTCCACCAGACTGCCCACCGATACGGCCCAGTCCTGGCCGTCTCGCACACGCTCCTGCTGGGCGTTCTGACGCACCTTGCGGAAGGCCCCGCCGCTTTCGCAACCGCCGCAAGGATGCCGTGGCAGTTTGCCGAGCGCCGCCTGTTCACCGCCTACCAGCCCACGGGGCCAAGCCCTCACGAACTTCGCACTTCGACAGCGGGGACGACCCAATGCGCTCACCGAAGAAGATGATCTTCTGAGTAGCCCGCGTATCTGGGACCGACCGGTCACCGCCATCCCCTCCCTCATCTCCGCAGAGCTGACAAAGCTGTTTGGGCTCGACAACTACGCTCAGAGGGTCGTAGCTGTCTAGAGCGCCGCGCGGCCTCGGCCATCGCATAGGAAGAGGCCCTCATCACAAGTGCAGGACTTCAGGTGTCCAGGCTATTGGGTGCTGGCTCAGGGCCAGCCGCCGGTTGATCACGCTGCCCGGACACACGTCTCGCAGGAGCGCAGGGCGCTGATCGAAGTTAGTAGCTGCTATATCCGGAACCGCTTCGGGAGGCTGCGCGGCAGACCTAGGGTGGGATTCTTCACCGACCGAGGGAGTCCCAGCATGGACCCGATCACCGCAGCCGCCCTCGCCGCACTGGCCGGCAGTCTTGGCGGCGAAGCCGGACGTCAGGTATGGCAAGGACTCACCGCGCTGGTACGGCGCCCCTTCGGGCGAATCGCGACACAGGGAGCACAAGACGGCGGAACGCCCCAGGTCAGTTCCGGCGAGCTGGAAGTAGCCGCGCTAGAAGGAGACCCTGCTGATGCAATGCGCGCGCAGGCATTGGCCACCGCCCTCGGGGTGCGAGCTGCCTTGGATGGCGAGTTCCGCGTATTGCTCGATGAGTGGTGGCAACGAGCTCAGGCCAACTCCTCGGGTAGCGAGGTACACAACAGCATCAGCGGCGGCACTCAGCACGGGCCAGTGCTCCAAGGCCGGGACTTCTCAAGTCTCACCTTCAACGTGGACTCGCAACACGACTGACCGTAGGACGCTCACCGCAACGCGTAGTGGCGCAGCACCAGGCCATGCAACTGGGTTACTCCATCCGCAAACCGTGCAGATCATTCAGATTGCGCGTTCAGCCAAGCCTCGATAGCCATCGATGCTTCCTGTTCCTCGGCCGCAGACTGTTCTAGATCTTCTTCCCATTCCACACTGCGAAACAGCCCTCTCTCCCGCCACTCAATCAACGGCGCATCAAGGTATTCGCCATTAGCTTCGTCGACAATTCGCCTTGCTGCGCTGTAGATTAGCCGCAATTCAGTACCGGCAACATGATAGTCATCACATGGCGGCAGAAGCTGGCCATGCAAAGGCAGGCCCTTATCCACCTCAACATATCCGAGATAGCTGGCATCTGCTTCACACATCACCGCATGCAGGTCCACCGCCTGCTCCTCGCTGAGCCCGGAAACAGTTGAGACGGCTAGGTTGCGAGACCTGATCAGAGTAGTAAGCCCAGGCACCGTAAAGGACTTCCAGAGGGCGGGTTCCCGAGCGAGGAAATGAGCAGCGAGGTCAGTAGGCGTAACGCCACCCCCAGCGAAAAGCAGACTCGCGACGGCCACGCGCAGATCACGCCGGTACTCGGGAACAACACGCGAGACCTGCGTCAGCACGACTCGGTCAATCTGCCCGGGCAGCACCTCATCTTCATCGAACAACAGAGCAACACTCTTGCGAGTCACAGCTCCCCTTTCCTGCGGTTGGTCCCCGTAGAGATGGGACAGCTTCGAGCTGGAAAGCTCGTTACGGAAATCGTCCAAAGTCAGACCGGGAGGATCTGGGACAGTGGATCTAATTGCATAATGGAACTGCGCCTGCGCTAGGGTCTCCGGCTGCCCGAACACAAGAGCCGAAATTCGAATCCTTCCTCCTTCCGACACAGACGCCACAGTTCCAATACCTGAGAACACAAGTGGCTCTTCTGCAGCGTCATAGAGCGTTGTAGTTGCCGTCGACGTGGTCAGCCAACGCGGGTCAAAGGTGATTACGACCTTCCTTGACCCGATAGAGAAGACGAGGTGGGGATCTTTGGCCAGGACTCCAGTCGGCTCCTCCAGTGGAACCGCAGGCGGGTTACTGCAGCGCATAGAGCCTTCGAAGGAGACCAGAAGGCCACGATGCACCTTCGCCACCGTGCGCTCGCAGAGAGTTACCGCCTCCGCGTCCCATGTCTCGAACAAAGGGCGAACGATTCGGACAAACTCTCCTGGCGCCATGCCTTGCCCGCCAAAGGGCCTCGTACTGTCTAGTCCGGCCCTCCTTGCCGCGGCCGCCACCGCGTTGCTCTGTGCGAGCATCGCCATCCGTGGCAGGTTGACCAGATCAACACTGGAGAATCGGGCTCGCCAGATCTGTGAAGACTGGCGCAGTTCCTCGGCGAGGGCTTCGTCGGTGACCTCTTCGGCGACCGCAGGTAGGCCAGTCATTGTGATGTTCACGTCGCCATGGATCGCTGCCGCTTGGATGGCCGGGCCAGCCACCTCCCCGGAGAGCTCATTCCTGACACCCGACGGCTTCGGGGAGGCGGCCTCCCCACCTCCTACTTGCTTCACTGCTGCCTCCCGCTCATTCTCACGCCGCGTGAGCAGCCCATCCGACAGGCAGTAAACACCATCCGCCTTGTCCACAAAGGGCGTTCGAGGCGGATCGAAGGCTGCCGCGGGCTGATCGCAAGGTGTGGCCGCTCGTAACAGCTGTGGAGTAGCGGGATGCATTCACATCGGCGGCGAACGCAGGGCAAGCCAACGGAAACAGGTGGCCGAGCCAAACCGCGGCAGTCGCCAGCGTGTCGGTCTCAGTCCTGGTCTCATTCGGCCCCGTCCGACCACGTCCGCATTGGGTAACCGTAGAACCTCCACCGCAGGTCAGGACACCCGCGGCCCCCGCCGAACCGTCGGACGAACATTTGGAAAGCGTGTTGGGGGCAACCCCTCACGAGTTCGAATCTCGTATCCTCCGCCATTGCTCTCACCGGGCAATACGTCGAAGGCC
>NZ_JBFAJY010000077.1:0-15137 GCF_040655445.1 Streptomyces sp. NPDC050423 | reverse complement strand
GGCTCCACACCTACAATCACCACCGCGGACACACCGCGCTCAAAGGCCAACCACCCGCCAGCCGCGTCCCCAACCTCACGGGTCAGTACACCTAGACGTCCGGGGCTGTCGCCCGGCCGGCAGGAGTGGTCTCGCGAGGCGCAGCGCGTCGGCCTGCCGCCACGCACGGAGGACACCTACGGGGTGGCCGGCTTCGGGTCGCCGCTCCGGGCCCGCGGCTGAGGGCCGGCAGTGGCGGGGCCCCGGCGAGGGCCCTCGCAACCGGTCCCTCCGGTACGGGAAACCTCGGTAACACGGGGTTCACACGAGAGCAACGGACGGGAAATCGCGTCTTGCGAAGCTGCGCTGCATAGACCCGCAGCACCTGCGAAGGATGGCTTCCGTGACGTTCAAGGCTGAGTACATCTGGATCGACGGCACCGAGCCGACCGCCAAGCTCCGTTCCAAGACGAAGATCATGCCCGGTTCCCCGTCGTCCGACGTCGCGGAGCTGCCCATCTGGGGCTTCGACGGGTCGAGCACCAACCAGGCCGAGGGCCACGCCTCCGACCGGGTGCTGAAGCCGGTGTTCACCTGCCCGGACCCGATCCGCGGGGGTGACGACGTCCTGGTCCTGTGCGAGGTCTTCCACATCGACATGACCCCGCACGAGTCCAACACGCGTGCCGGACTGCGACCGCTCGCCGAGCAGTTCGCGGGCCAGGAGCCGGTCTTCGGCATCGAGCAGGAGTACACCTTCTTCGACGGCCACCGGCCGCTCGGCTTCCCCGAGGGCGGCTTCCCGGCCGCGCAGGGCGGGTACTACTGCGGCGTCGGCGCCGACGAGATCTTCGGCCGCGAGATCGTCGAGAAGCACCTCGACAACTGTCTGCGGGCGGGCCTGGGCATCTCCGGCATCAACGCCGAGGTCATGCCCGGCCAGTGGGAGTTCCAGGTGGGCCCGCTGGCCCCGCTGGAGGTCTCCGACCAGCTGTGGATCGCCCGCTGGCTGCTCTACCGCACCGCCGAGGACTTCAACGTCTCGGCGACCCTCGACCCGAAGCCGGTGAAGGGCGACTGGAACGGCGCGGGCGCGCACACCAACTTCTCCACCCGGGCGATGCGCGAGGGCTACGACGCGATCATCACCGCGTGCGAGTCGCTGGGCGAGGGCTCGAAGCCGATGGACCACGTCAAGCACTACGGCGCGGGCATCGACGACCGGCTGACCGGTCTGCACGAGACCGCCCCGTGGAACGAGTACAGCTACGGCGTCTCCAATCGCGGCGCCTCGGTCCGTATCCCGTGGCAGGTCGAGCAGGACGGTAAGGGCTACATCGAGGACCGCCGCCCGAACGCCAACGTCGACCCGTACGTCGTCACCCGGCTGATCGTCGACACCTGCTGCGCCGCGCTGGAGAAGGCCGGGCAGGTCTGATCCCGCCCGCACGTGACAAGAGGCGCCCACCGCACCGCCGGTGGGCGCCTCTCGTACGTGCCCGAGGTGAGGAAGGTAACGCGAAGGGTCCGTATCGACGGGTGGGAGAGGCCTGCTGCGGGGTCGTCTTCTCTGGTTCAATGGGGACATGGCCAGCTTCCAGCACACCTCGACAGGTCGCAGCGACCTGGAGCCGTTCTGGCCCTCCCGTCAGCATCACGACTTCGACCGGGTGTGTTGCCGCGCGTTGAACGCGCTGGCCCTCTAAAGCCGCTCACCCCGGTCTTCGGTCCGCGCGCACGCAGCAAGTCCGTCCACAGACGACTCCTTCGCGCGAAAGAGCTGACTCCCATGGCGAACACTCGTACCCTCTCCGCCGCAGCCGCTGCCACCGCAGCGCAGACGGCGACCGCTGCGGCCACCCCCACCCGTCCCCCCTCCCCCAACCGGCACCGGCTGCGGGCCGTCGCGCCGGACGAGGTCTTCCAGCCGGCCGATGTGGCCGCGTTCCTGGCGCCGGGCACGACCTGGCTGCCCGCACCCCAGCACACCCTGCCGGCGCTGCCGGGCCGGCCGCCGATGGTCGGCTATCTGGTGCTCGTCCCCGCCGACCAGCAGCCGGCGCTCACAGCCGCGGCGGCCGGCGCCGCCCAGTACGTGGTGCCGGAGCTACTGGAGGCCCCGGGGGCCGGTCCGGTGCGCATCGACCCCGTCCAGCGCACCGCCGCGGTGAACGGGAACACGCTCGACCTCACCTACCTGGAGTTCGAGCTCCTCGCCCATCTGGTGGCGCACCCGAACCGGGTGCACACCCGCGACCAGCTGGTGACCACGGTCTGGGGCTACGGGCACGTGGGCGACGGGCGCACCGTCGATGTCCACATCGCCCGGCTGCGCCGCAAACTGGGCGCCGAGCACCGCCGGTCGATCCAGACGGTGCGGCGCGTCGGGTACAAGTACACGCCCTGAGCAGTGCGCCCCGAAGACGCCTGAAAGACAGGTGAGGGGCCCGGGTTCCCGTACGCACCGGAACCTGGGCCCCTCACGCGCCCGGGGGTCAGCCGCGCAGTCCTGTCGCCACCGGGTCCGCCGCGGGGCCGGGCTCCGGCTCCGGCTCGCTGTGGTCCAGGGCGGGCAGCCGGGACAGTCCGCGCGGGGTCCGCCAGTTCCGCTCGCCGAGCAGCGCCATCACGGAGGGCAGCAGCACCATCCGTACGACCGTGGCGTCCAGCAGCACCGCGACGGCCAGGCCTACGCCCATCTGCTGCATGTCCTGCATGGACAGCGTCCCGAAGACCGCGAACACCGCCACCATGATCACGGCCGCGCCGGTCACCGCAGCCGCCGTCCGACGGATGCCCTCGTCGATCGCGGCCGGGGTGGAGAGACCGCGGCCGTGGGCCTCGCGGATCCGGGAGACCACGAAGACGTGGTAGTCCATCGAGAGCCCGAACAGGACGACCAGCACGAAGAGCGGCATCCAGGACTCGATCGCGCCGACACCCTCCGAGCCGATCAGCGAGGCACCCCAGCCGT
The DNA here is from genome assembly GCF_040655445.1 of Streptomyces sp. NPDC050423. Classification (NCBI taxonomy): domain Bacteria; kingdom Bacillati; phylum Actinomycetota; class Actinomycetes; order Kitasatosporales; family Streptomycetaceae; genus Streptomyces; species Streptomyces sp. NPDC050423. The sequence continues at coordinate 12,184 of NZ_JBFAJY010000077.1, read as the reverse complement.
GCTGGAAGACGGCGACCATCACTCCGTACGCGGCGGCCACCGAGAGCAGGTTGAGCAGGATCGCGGTCACGGCGATGACGTAGCTGCGGAAGCAGAACAGCATCACCAGGAAGGTCACCGCGGTGATGAAGAGGAGGACGGGCAGGATGCCGCGCTTCAGCTGGTCGTTGAAGTCCGTGGACCCGGCCACCTCACCCGTCACATAGGCGCGGGCGCCCGTTCCGTCGAACGCGGCCGGCAGCCGCTTCTCGCGCAGTTCGGTCAGATCGCTCTCGCCGTGCGGCAGCGGGATCTCGATCTCCGCGACGTTCTGCGCCCGGTGGACGGCCACCTTGTCGAAGCCGTCGAGTGCCTTGCGTACGCCGGGCGCCCCGATGTCGTCCGCCTCGACGACCACCTGGGCCGGGGCGGGCCCGCCGGGGAAGGCATCGCTGATGTCGCGGTAGGCGACCGCGAGCCGGGAGTCGGAGCCGAACTGCTTCTCCAGGCCGAGTTCCTCGGTCTTCATGCCGAGGGCGGGCGCGGCCAGCACGAGCAGCACGACGACCGAGGCGGCGGCGAAGAACTTCGGCTTGGACAGGACGGGGCGCAGCAGCTTGCCGGCGATCCGGCCGCTCTGCTTCGTACCCCGCTTGCCGCGCCGGTTGAGCAGGGGCACCCGTCCGGCGTCGATCCGGTCGCCCAGCCAGGAGAGCAGTGCGGGCAGTACCGTCACGGAGCCCATCATGGCGATGAAGACCACGATGATCGTGGCGAGTGCGAAGCCCTTGAACAGGAGCAGTCCGGACAGGAACATGCCGGCCATCGCGACCATGACGGTCAGCCCGGAGACCAGGACGGACCGGCCGCTGGTCGCCGCGGCGATCCGCAGCGCCGTCTCGGCGTCGCGCCCCGCCGCCCGCTCGTCCCGCTCGCGCCGCAGGTAGAAGAGGCAGTAGTCGACGCCGACGGCGAAGCCCATCAGGAACATCACGGAGTACGTGGTCTGGAAGAGGTGCAGCTGGTGGCTGGCGAGCGACAGCAGACCGAAGGCGGCCAGGCAGGCGGTCAGCGCGAGCCCGACGGGCAGCAGGGCCGCGACGACGGCGCCGAAGGCCACCAGCAGGATGCCCAGGGCCAGGGGTACGGCGGTGAACTCGGCCTTCTTGAAGTCCTCGGAGAGCAGGTCGCCGAGCCACTTCCCGGCGCTGGCGTCGCCGAACTGCTGGACCGTGATGTCCGTCCGTTCCTTCTGGACCCGGTCGACGGCGTCCAGGACGGGCTGCACCCGGTCGGACGCGGTGGCGGCGTCCCCCTTCATCTCGAAGGTGATCAGTGCGTCCTTGCCGTTCCTGGAGGCGACCGGAGCGCCGAGGCCCGTCACCTCGCCGGTCTTCCCGAGGGCGGTGGTCAGCTCCCGCGCCGCGGTCCGCCAGCCGTCCGGCTCGGCCGCCGACACCATGACCAGCTCGCCCGCCCGGTGGCTGAGGCCGGCGTCGGAGAGGATCTGCTCGGCTCGTGCCGAGTCGCCCGCACCGTTCTCGGCGTTGGTCATCTCGACCATGCCGGACGCACCGCCGATGCCCGCGGTGAGCACGACGAAGAGCAGCCAGCCGAGAATGGCCGTCTTTCGGTGGTGTGCGCTCCACACACCGATACGTGCCGCGAGATTACGCCTCATGGCGTGTTCGCCCCCTGGAAGTAGCCGTCGGAAAAGACACCTCGAATCTAGGAACCCGGGGCCCGCCGCCCCAGCCGCTGGAACACCCACTCCCCGTGACGTAGGGCGAGGTCGCGGGGGTGGTGCTGGGTACACCCCGGGCGGGTGCCGGAACGGCTGCCGCCCCGGCCGCCCGAGGCGGCAGACTGTCTGCGGACCGGGGGGCTGCCACGAGTGCCGGCGAGGGAAGAGGGACCGATATGAACAGGCCGCACGGACGGACAAGGGGCGCGCTGCTGGCCGCTGGGCGGGGGCTGGTGCTGTCGTTCGCCTCGATCGTGGGGTCGGTCACGCTGTTCGTGCTGGCGGTGACCTCCATCGTCCTCATCCCGCTGGGCATCGGCCTGGTGACCACCCCGTACGTGCTGTCGGCGGTGCGCAAGCACGCCAATCAGCGCCGGCTGCTGGCGATCACCTGGTCGGACGTCCGTATCCCGGTGCCGTACCGGCCGATACCGGCGGATGTCCGCAGCGGGTTCATCGGACAGGTGGAGCGGACCGGGGCGATGCTGAAGGACCCGGCGACCTGGCGGGACATCCAGTGGCTGCTGGTCGACATGACGGCCGGCTATGTGGTGTCGATCCTGGCGGCGGCGCTGATGATCTACCCGGTGGAGGGTTTCGTCCTGGCGGCGGGGCTGTGGCGGGTCTTCACGGACGACCGGTACTGGTACGGGTTCGTCCCCGTGGACAGTCAGGCGACGGGGCTCGCCGCCGCCGGGCTCGGGGTGGCGCTCTTCGCGACCGGGGTGCTGCTGAGCGAGCGGCTGCTGCACGCGCACTTCGTGATCGCGCGCTCGGTGCTGGCCCCCACCCATGAACGGGAACTGGCCCTGCGCATCGACCGGCTGACCGAGACCCGGCACGAGGCGGTCGACACCGCCGCCTCCGAGCTGCGGCGCATCGAGCGCGATCTGCACGACGGCGCGCAGGCCCGGCTGGTCGCCATGGGCATGAATCTGGGCACCATCGAGGCGCTGGTCGAGAAGGACCCGGCGCAGGCGAAGAAGCTCCTGGCGATGGCCCGCGAGTCGTCCGCGGAGGCGCTCACGGAGCTGCGCGATCTCGTACGGGGCATCCATCCGCCGGTCCTGGCCGAGCGCGGGCTCGGGGACGCGGTCAAGGCGCTGGCGCTGCGGATGCCGATCGGGACCGAGGTGGACGTGGAGCTGAGCGGTCGTGCGGAGGCCCCGGTCGAGTCGGCCGCCTACTTCGCGGTCAGCGAGATCCTGACGAACGCCGCGAAGCACTCGGGCGCCGACCGGATCTGGGTCGATCTGCACGATGCCGGGGGAATGCTGCGGATCTCCGTCACGGACAACGGGAAGGGCGGTGCGACGACCGGTGCCGGCTCGGGCCTGAGCGGGGTCGAACGCCGACTCGGTACATTCGACGGCATCATGGCCGTCAGCAGCCCCGCGGGCGGTCCCACCATGGTGACCATGGAGATTCCTTGCGAGTTGTCCTAGCCGAAGATCTCTTCCTGCTGCGCGACGGCCTGGTGCGCATGCTGGAGGCCTACGACTTCGAGATCGCGGCCGCGGTCGAGACGGGACCCGAACTGACCAGAGCCCTCGCGGAGTTGAAGCCGGACGTCGCCGTTGTCGACGTCCGGCTTCCGCCGTCCCACACGGACGAGGGGCTCCAGTGCGCGCTGGCGGCCCGGCGGGCGAGACCGGGGCTTCCGGTGCTCGTGCTCTCCCAGCACGTCGAGCAGTTGTACGCACGTGAGCTGCTGGCGGACGGCAACGGCGCCATCGGCTATCTGCTCAAGGACCGGGTCTTCGACGCCGAACAGTTCATCGACGCGGTGCGCAGGGTCGCGGCGGGCGGCACCGCGATGGACCCGCAGGTGATCTCGCAGTTGCTGTCGCGGCGCTCGCAGGACAAGCCGATGGGCGGGCTGACGCCGCGTGAGCGGGAGGTCATGGAGCAGATGGCCCAGGGCCGTTCGAACGCGGCGATCGCCTCGCACATGGTGATCACGGAGCGGGCGGTGGCCAAGCACACCTCGAACATCTTCGGGAAGCTCGGCCTGCCGCCCTCCGACGACGACAACCGCCGCGTTCTCGCGGTACTCGCCTATCTCGACCGGGGTTAGGGAGTGGCCGGCGCGGTGGTGAGGTGCAGCGTCGTGGCTCCCAGGTACGGCTTCGCCCTGGACTCCAGCACCCTGACCCGGACCGCCGAGGCGGTGACGGCCCCGGACAGCGGCAGGATGCGCTCGTGGCCGATGGTGGTGCCCTCGGTGATCCGCTGCCACGTACCGTCGATCCGGGCCTCCACGGCGAACTTCTCCACCCGCTGTCCGTGCCGGATGTCCTCACGGACGGCGACCCGGTCGAAGGTGTACGGACCCGGTCCCTGCTTGCGCACATCGGCGCCGTAGACCCGGCGCAGACCGGCACCGAAGGCGGTCAGCGACGCGACGTCCTCGCCGGCGATCCGGCCGTCCGGCGCGGGCGGGACGTTGAGCAGGAGCGAGGCGTTGCGGCCGACGCTCTTCTCGTACAGGTCCATCAACTGCGCGGCTGTCCTGGGCTTTTCGTCGGGATGGTAGAACCAGCCGGGGCGGTTGGAGACGTCGGCCTCGGCCGGGTACCACTGGAGGTAGTTGACCGCCGGGTCGAGGAGCCTGTCCCGGGAGCCGATGTCGGGGTCGGTCGAGTCGTTGGGGAGGCTGCCGAGCCCTGTCCACGGGTCAGTGATGTGCGGGGTGACGCTCCACTCGGTCTCGCGGGCGACGCCGGACTCGTTGCCGACCCAGCGGACGCCCTGCGGGCCCTGGAAGACGACGGTGTTCGGTGACAGCGCCTTGACCATGTCGAACCACTGCTTGACGTCGTACTTCTGTGTGATGCCCGACCCGGACCAGGGGTTGGCACCGTCCAGCCAGAGTTCCTCCACCGGGCCGTACTGGGTGAAGATCTCGTACAGCTGGTTGAGGTAGTACGCGTCGTAGTCGTCGGCCTTCACCTCGAAGGTGGGCAGCTTGCCGCTCCTCACCCGGGCGGCGCGGTCGTCGCCGGGGACGAGGGTGGGGATGGTGCGCTCGGTGACGGCGCTGCCGTTGCCGAAGCGGCCCTGGCCGGCGGGGGCGCGGTCGCCGTCCTCCAGTGCCATCCGCTCGGGCAGGCTCAGCGGCTTGCCCTCGGCCTGCTTGGCCCGGAGCTCCTCGACCCACTCGGCGTGCCAGGCGTGCGGGAGTTCCGCGCCGTCGGAGGGCGAGAGGTAGAGACCGACCTTCAGGCCCGCCTTGCGGGCGGCCTTCACATAGAGGGCGACGACATCGGGGCTGCCGGGGCTGAGGGCGACCGAGTGGTCGGTGTAGCGGCTCGGGTAGAGGACGAAGCCGTCGTGGTGCTTGACGGTGAGCATGACCTGTTCGATGCCGGCGGCCTTGTAGGCGCGCATCCACTGGTCGGCGTCGATGCTCTGCGGCGCGAACAGCTTCTCGTCCTCCGTGCCGGAGCCCCACTCACGGCCGGTGAAGGTGTTCATCCCGAAGTGCGTGAAGGCGGTGATCTCCCTTTGCTGCCAGGCGAGTTGGCCCGGGGTGGGGACGATGTTCGCGGCCTTCTCGATGATCCGCTCCGGGCTGTCGCACGCCTCGACCGTCATCTGCGACGCGGGTCTCACCGGCCCGTCGCAGGCAACGGCGGGGCGCGCGGGCTGCTGCGCCGTGGCCTGTACGGGGATGAGCGCGGCGGCGGCCGCCAGCGCGAGCGCGCTGAGGACATGGGTGCGTCGTGCCATGGTTCCCTGCCATTCTCGACCACGAGTGGTCGGATCTCTTGGGTACCGACGCGTGCATGTTGCCGCACCGAGCGGCACGCGGGAAGAGTGCCTGCCAGATACGTCCTATCTCTCGCCCGTAAAGTCCAAGCCCTCACCGGCTCCGGTCAGCCGTTGAACCAGCTCGTCGCGTCGAGCCGGAAGGCGTTCGCGGGGGCCATGGTGCGCAGGTCGGACTCCAGGGCGGCGACCCGTTCGGCGCCGAGCACCCGGACCCATTCGGCGCGCAGCCGGTCGAAGCCCTCGGCGGAGCGCATCAGTACGTCGATCCCGCGCGGGGAGAGCCGGACCAGCTTGCGGCGGCCGTCCTGCGGATCGTCGGCGCGCTCGACGTATCCGAGGCTTTCGAGCCGGTCGACGGTCTTTCCGGCAGCCTGCTTGGAGACGCCCAGCCGCCGGCCGATCTCACTGGCGGTCGCCCCGTCGCGGCCCACCGCCTGGAGTGCGTAGCCGTACGCGGGACGCACCTCGGGGTGGCCCTGTTCGGTCAGCTCGCGGTGGAGGTCGTCGATGATCGACCGGAAGCCGGCGAAGAGCAGCAGGGGCAGCTCGAAGCCCGCGCCGGCGCCGCCCGGAGAGGCCTCTCCCGTGCGCTCAGCCATTGCGGTACTCGACAACCTGGTTTACCTTTTCGTCAATCACGTTGTCGAGTTTACTGCGAGAGGTCAGCCATGCCCGCGCCCGTCTCCCCCGACCACGCCCACTCCGCACCCCCCTCTCCCTCCCCCTCCCCCTCCCCCTTCCCCGAGCACAGCCTCGAATCCGCTCCCGCCGCGTCCCGCCCCGCCATGGCGGCCGTGGCGGCGAAACAGGGCCATCTGCCCGCCGCCGTCGGCCTGCTCGCCTCGTCGCCGGAGCTGCTCAACGGCTTCCTGAAGATGAGCGCCCTCTTCGAGTCGACGACCCTGGACCAGCTCTCCCGCGAGGTGCTGATCATGACGGTGGCCACCCGTAACAGCTGTCACCTGTGCGTGGCGATGCACACCGCGAAGCTCACCGCCCTCGGCGCGGACGGCGAACTCATCGCCGCCCTGCGCGCCGGGAGCCCGCTGCCACTTCCGGACGAACGACTGGAGGCGGTACGGCAGTTCACGCTTGCCGTGATCGATACGAGCGGGGCCGTGGACGACGCGGCACTCCAGTCGTTCCTGGCACACGGCCACACCGCCCGCAACGCGCTGGAAGTGGTTCTGGGGATCGGCGCCTACACCATGTCGACCCTCGCCAACCGGATGACGGCGGCGCCCGTCGATCCTCAACTGGCCCATTTCGCCTGAGGTCTGGGCCGGGGAGCCGCCCCGGAGGCACCCGGCCCGGAGTGACCATCGCACGATTCGCTCGTTCAGCTGAATGTGCGCCCACTGCCAGAGGTACCGTCAGCCGCCGCCCCGGTCGATGCGGAGCAGGCCGGGACCTCGCTCGTCGAGCACTACCCGCGACTGGTCCGGCTCGGCTATCTCGCCCTGCCGCCCACACTGAGCCGCAGCCGGCGCGTTCTCGCGGCCCACGCCCTGGCCCAGCGCTCCCTGCAGTCCGCGCGCAGGGCCGGTCCGGCGGGCGGCTCGGGCGTCCCGCTGCCGCGCCGCCCCGGCCGTGCGGAGGCCGCCGCGCCCGGTTACGCGTACGTCCGGCGGCAGGTGCTGCGCGGCGCGCTGGCGGCGGGGATGCCGCTACGGCTGCGGTTGTGGCGCTCCCCGTTGCCGCCCGTCCTTCCGCTGGTCTGGGGGCTGCGGCTGTTCCCGCACTCCGGCGGCGCGGACGAACTCGCCCTGGAGCAGCGGCTGTCGGCGCTGCGCGGACCGGCACGCGCCGCGTTCGTCCTGCGTGGCCTGGAGTCGCTCGCGGACGACGAGGTCCGGCGGGAGCTGGCCGCCGCGGGGGTGGCGGACCCGCGCGCGGCGCTGCGGGAGGCGGACGGGGTGCCGGCGCCGTACACGCTGCTCTCCTCGCCCGAGTTCGACCCGTGCTCGCTCCAGGCCAGGCCGCCGGATCTGCCGCGCCGCCGCAGATACGCGCGGGCCGCGCTGGCCGCCATCGCCGCGCTCGTGGTGTGCGGAACGCTGCTGGGGCTGCCGGGCGGCGGCTGGGGGCACGAGGGGCCGGCCGCGCCGCCGTACGCGCGCAATCCGGCCGCCGAGGAGGCCCTGGATCCGGGGGCGTTGCGGGTGGTGACGGCGTCGTTCTGGCGGCGTTCGCCGCGTACCGACTTCACCGCCTGGCCCACCCGGGGCGACCGCACCGAGGACACCCGGCTGCTGCGGCGGGCGCTGACGGTATGGGCGCGGCCGGGCGGCGGGGTGCGGACGTCGGCGACGCCGCGGACGCCCACGGGGCCGCCGATGGGGGCCCCGCAGCTGCTGTACGCGGGTGAGGTGGGCGCGTCGGCGGTGGTGCTGTTCTACGACGGGCTGCGCGTCGTGCGGTACGCGGAGCCCCGTAACGCCGATCCGTCCGAGGGCGCGGCGCTCGACTTCGCCCGGGTCGACGGGGCGGACGCGACGTCGTCGGGCGCCCTGGTGGTAAACCGCGCGGGGGGCCGGGTCCGCTATCTGACGGCGCCCTGGGTACGGGAGGTGTCGGTACGGGATCTGCTCGCGCCGGACCGTGCGCCGCGCCCGCTGCACCGCTCCCCGGACGGGGTGACCGACGCGCTGACCAGCCCGGGGACCACGGGCGGCTGCCGGTCCTGGGAAGCGGTCGGGCTGTCCGACGGCAGGGCGGTCCGGCTGGTGACGGATCTCGGTGAGCTCGCCCCGGCCCGGCTGACCTCGGGCCCGCCCTCGAAACCGCACGACGTGGCGGGGCGGGCCGAGTTCGAGAGCTGGGCACGGACCGCCTGTCTGCTGCCCGCGGTGCGTTCGCACGGTGTGCGGTCGGTCAACTCCTGGACGTACGCGACGCAGCCGCTGCCCGAGGGGAGCGGTTCGGCCCAGTGGCTGTGCACCCGGGCGGAGACCTGGCGGGGCACCGGGAGCCGGGTACTCGCCCAGTTCCAGGCGCCGTCCGCGCGGCCACCCGGGAGCCGACCGCAGGGGGCCGTCGCGGCGCGCTCCGAGGACTCCCCCGCGTGCGGGCCCCGTATGCCGCAGGTACTGGCGGGTGTGCTGTGGAAGTCGCACGGCGGCCGGTGGTACGTGCTCGCGGCGGGCAGCGAGCAGTTCACCTCGCTGACCACGTCGGGCGGGGTGGCGGGGAGCACGCGGGGGCGGCTGCTCACGGTGCCCGCCGGTGCGGGGGACAGGGCGGATCTGGACGGGCGGCTGGCGGACGGCAGCCGGGGCAGGGCGCTGCGGTGAGCGCGGGCCGGTGCGGACGGGCTCAGGAATTCGCCGCAGGCCCCTGTTCCCCGGGCTTACCCCTCAGTACATTGACAACATGTCTAACACGCAGCCAGCGGCGGTCGCGTCGGAGCGGATCGCGCTCAAGGCCCGCCGGGTCTCCTTCGCCTGGGACAGGACGCCCCTGCACTGGGTGCCGGGCGATCCGTTCACCACGCACACCATCAATGTGCTCCATCTGCTGCTCCCGGCCGGGGAACGCTGGTTCATCCACGTCTACCGCCAGGTGCTTCCGTACATCCGTGACGAGCGACTGCGCGAGGACGTCATCGGGTTCATCGGCCAGGAGGCAATGCACTCCCAGGCCCATGACGACGTACTCCCGCACCTGAAGGAGCTGGGCCTCGACCCGACCCCGTACACGGCCCAGGTCGACTGGCTCTTCGAGAAGCTGCTCGGTGACCGGACGCTGCCGCCGGGGCGGGCGCGCAAGTGGTGGCTGATGGAGCGGGTGGCGACGATAGCCGCGATAGAGCACTACACCGCGTTCCTCGGTGACTGGATACTGAACGCCGAGGAGCTGGACCGGCGGGGCGCCGACCCCACGATGCTGGATCTGCTGCGCTGGCACGGCGCGGAGGAGGTCGAGCACCGGTCGGTCGCCTTCGATGTGTTCATGCATGTCGACGGCGGATACCGGCGGCGGGTGCGGACCTGGGCGACGGCGTTCTCCGCACTGGCCTTCCTCTGGCAGCGCGGTGCCCGGTTCTTCATGGAGAACGACCCCGGCCTGCTGGACGGCAAGGCGTCGTTCCGGCAGTTCTACAACAGCGGCCGGCAGGGCACCCTGCCCAGCACGCCCTCGATGCTGCGTTCGATCCCGCGCTATCTGAGCCGCGGGTACCACCCCACCCAGGAGGGCAGTACGGCGCAGGCCGTCGACTACCTCGCCCACTCGCCCGCCGCGGTCGCCGCCGAGGCCCGCACCACGGAAGCCGGCTGACCATGCCCCTGCCCCTCCCCCGGCTGCGCACCGCCGTCGTGGTGGCCGGTGCCGCGCTGCTCGCCAAGCGGGCGATGCGCCGGCGCATAGAGAAGTCCCCGCTGTGGCCGCTGCCCGCGCTGGAGGAGCCCGTCTCCGGCCACTCGCAGCGCCGCTCGACCACCGGCCTCCGGCTGCTGATCACCGAGCGGTCCACTCCCGCGGACGGGGTCGTGCTGCTGCGCCTGAAGGGTTCCGGCCTGCCGCGCTGGCAGCCCGGCGCCCATCTGGACCTGGTGCTGCCGTCCGGGCTGATCCGCCAGTACTCGCTGTGCGGCGACCCGGCCGACCCCGACTCGTACACCGTCGCGACCCGGCTCGCCGAGGACGGCAGGGGCGGCTCCAGAGAGGTGCACGAGCGGCTCCACGAGGGCCAGGAGGTCGAGATCCGCGGCCCGCGCAACCGCTTCCCACTGGCGGACGCCCCCGCGTACGTCCTCGTAGCGGGCGGCATCGGCATCACACCGATCCTGCCGATGCTCCGCGCGCTCGCCGCCTCCGGAGCCAACTGGCGGCTGCTGTACGGGGGCCGCAGCCGGGCGACGATGCCGTTCCTGGAGGAGATCGGGGAACTGGACGCGGACGGCGGCCGGGTCACCCTCGTACCGCAGGACGAGGCGGGCCGCCCGGACGTCGCCGCGGCACTGGCGGACGCGGCTGCGGGCACGGCGGTCCACTGCTGCGGTCCGGAGCCCCTGATGGAGGCGGTCGCCGCCGCGCTCCCGCCCGGCTGCACCCTGCACCTGGAGCGCTTCTCCGCGACGGCCCCGGACGCCACCGGCTCCGCGGCCTTCGACGTGGAGCTGCGCCGCTCGGGCCGCACGGTCCGGGTGGCGGCGGGCCGGTCGGCGCTGGCCGCCGTCCGCGCGGAGCTGCCGCACGTCCCGTACTCCTGCGAGCAGGGCTTCTGCGGTACGTGCCAACAGCGCGTCCTGGAGGGCCAGGTGGACCACCGGGACGATCTTCTGACGGACGCGGAGCGGCGGGACTCGATGCTGATCTGCGTGTCGCGGTGCCGGGGCGAGCGGCTGGTGCTCGATCTGTAGGCGGCCGGGACGGTACCCGCGCGCCGCGCCCCGGTCGCGCCGGTCGGTACGCTGTTCCTCATGACGACCGGGGTGCGGCGCAGGATGGGCGTCGAGGAGCGCAGGCAGCAGCTGATCGGTGTCGCGCTGGAGTTGTTCAGCCACCGCTCCCCCGACGAGGTGTCGATCGACGAGATCGCCGCCGCCGCCGGGATCTCGCGGCCGCTGGTCTACCACTACTTCCCGGGCAAGCAGAGCCTGTACGAGGCGGCGCTGCGGCGGGCGGCCGACGAGCTGGCGACCCGGTTCCTGGAGCCGCGCGAAGGCCCCCTGGGCGCACGGCTGCTGCGGGTGATGGGGCGGTTCTTCGACTTCGTCGACGAGCACGGTCCGGGGTTCGCCGCGCTGATGCGGGGCGGCCCGGCCGTGGGGTCGTCGACGGCGAACGCGATGATCGACGGGGTGCGGCAGGCGGCCTGCGAGCAGATCCTGGCCCACCTGGGGGTCGAGGAGCCCCCGGCCCGGCTGGTGTTGGTCGTACGGTCCTGGGTGTCGCTGGCCGAGTCGACGGCCCTGATCTGGCTGGACGGGCGGGACATCCCGCGCGCCGAGCTCGAGTTGCAGCTCGTGCACGACTTCGCGGCGCTGATCGCCGTGAGCGCCGCGTACAACGAGGAGATGGCGGGCATCGTGCTGCGGGTCCTCGCGCAGGAGCCGGCGGACGGGCCGTTCGCAGACCTGCTGGTGCGGCTCTCCGCGCTGGCGCCCGCCGTGCCCGCCGTGCCCCCGCAGCGGCTGCCGTAGCGGGACCCGGCGCCGGCTCAGCGCTTGCGGTACGAGGGGTCGAGGTCGCGGGTCTCGGCCGAGAGGTGCAGGGTCAGCGCCTCGGTCGGCCGGATGTGGCCGGCCAGCAGTTCCAGTACCGATTCGGTGAGCCGCGCCTTGAGCTCCGGGGTACGGCCGGACAGCAGCGCGATCTCGATGTGCACGATCGCGTCGCCGTCGGGGGCGTCCGACACCGCCGTCTCCGCGACCTGGCGGAAGCGGGTCTTGCAGGCGGCGGTCTTGGTGCTGACCGTCTCGGCGATCAGCGGGTGCAGCGCCCCCGCGAAGCCGTGGAAGTCGAAGGTCTCGTCGAGCTGGGCGGAGTAGTCGACGGTGATCTGCGGCATGGCGGTCTCCTGGGCGGGGCGCGGGTGGTGGCCGCCCCACTCTTCCCCCGACCGGGGAGGGTGCACAAGCTGGGCCCACTAGGTGTACTGACCCGTGAGGTTGGGGACGCGGCTGGCGGGTGGTTGGCCTTTGAGCGCGGTGTGTCCGCGGTGGTGATTGTAGGTGTGGAGCC
>NZ_JBFAJY010000076.1:0-15776 GCF_040655445.1 Streptomyces sp. NPDC050423 | reverse complement strand
GTCACACCCACGCTGCGCGACACGTTCGTCGACGCCAACGGCGACAAGGTCAACGGCACTTTCCAGATCTTTGACAACGCCACGAATGCACAGCACCGCCCCCTCCGGTGAATTCGACCGGAGGGGGCGGTGCTGTGCGCGACGGCGCCGGCGAAGTCGGGATTTGCCGCCGGCGTCCGTACGTGGTCCGGTCCTGATCGGAGCGGTCAGGACGCCGGGAGGAACCCGTCGAGGACGTCGGCCGGCGGGCCGGGCTGTTCGAGGCTCTGCATATTTCGAGGCTCTGCATATGGGGTGGGCCCGGGAGTTCCCGGTACACGGAACCGGGGATGCGCCGGGCCACGCCGGACATGAACTCGGGCGGGGCCGCCGCGTCGAGTTCACAGGCGACGACCAGGGCCGGTGCCCGGAAGTCCCGGAGCCGGTCCCGTACGTCGAGGGTCTTGTACGCCCGCCAGGTGGCGGCTCAGTCGGCCGGATCGAAGCGGGGGATCCGCTCACGGGCGTACCGCACGCCCCAGCCGTTGTCCGCGAGGGCCTCGGGGGTGAACCAGCGGGTGGGGGTGGGCGCGATCTGAGCGCCCATACCGTCGGTCTCACCGGCTCGGGCCCTGGATTCGAAGGCCTCGGGGACCGGGTGGTCGGGCGCTCCCAGCAGCGCGAGGGACGCGACCCGCCCGGGATGAGAGACCGCGGCGGTCTGAGCGACCGCGCCTCCGATGGACAGCCCGACGAGGTGCGCACGCTCCAGGCCGAGGGCATCGAGCACGGCCACCAGGTCGGCGCCGAAATCGGACATGGCTGTGTCGGCGGGCGCACCGGCGGCCACCCCGTGGCCCCGGAAGTCGTAGGCGAACACCCGCCGCCCCACGGCCGGCCGGTCCATCACCGGTTCCCACATCCGCCAGTCGACGCCCACCGCGTGGACCAGCACCACGGGCGGGCCGTCGTCGCCCCGCCGGGCCACCACCGTGTCGTGGTCGTGGACGCGGACCGGGAGCAGCCCCGCCGGCCGGGGCGATCCGGTGCCGGTCAGCGCCTCGTCGATGACGGCCAGCGCGTTCAGCGCGCGCGGGAACCCGGCGTAGAGCGCCACGTGTTCGCACAGGGCGAGCAGCTCCGAGGCCGCGTGGCCGTGGCGCAGCGCCGCACGGGTGTGGGTGGCGAGCCGGCGTTCGGCGCCGCCGAGCGCGGCCAGGATCGACACGGTGGCGAGCTCCCGCTCGGCCCGGCCCAGTTCGGGACGGGCCCGCCGGCCGCGTGGTCGACGAGGGTGGCGTACAACTGCGGGGACCGTTCCCGGACCTGCGCCAGATCGTCATCCGGCGGAACGCCCGTCAAACCCTCGTAGGCGCGTCGCCCGCGTTCGTGGTGGTCCACCGCATGCGCTCCCGTCCCGTCGAAGTGCCGGTACGACGATCATCGGCGGGTGCGGGCCGTACGTCCAAGTTCTTGTACATAGGGCGGTCAGGCCGCAGGAGTCTCACCGGTCGGGTTTCGGGTGCCGGGGTCAGTGCCCGTGCCGGTGCGCTCGGGATGGCCGGGGTGGCCGGGGTGGCCGGTCACGAAGGTGCCGAACGCGAACGGCATCGCGCCCGGCGCCCGCCGGGTCAGCTCGCGCGGACGGGCTTCGGCAGGGGCTTCCCGTACCAGATCTCGATCAGCCGGGCCGCGATCGAGATGCCGAACGGGGGCAGGATCTCGCCCGACTCGAAGGCGGCGGTCAGCTCCTCGCGGGAGAACCAGCGGGCCTCCTCGATCTCCTCGCCGTCGACGTTGATCTCGTACGTCGTGGCCCGTGCCATGAAGCCGAGCATCAGGCTGGACGGGAAGGGCCAGGGCTGGCTGGCCACGTACTCCACGTCGCCGACCGTGATGCCCGCTTCCTCGAACACCTCGCGCGCCACGGACTGCTCGATCGATTCGCCCGGCTCGACGAAACCGGCCAAGGTGGAGAAGCGGCCCTCGGGCCAGTGGACCTGGCGGCCCAGCAGGGCGCGGTCCTGGTCGTCGGTGACCAGCATGATGACCGCGGGGTCGGTACGCGGGTAGTGCTCCGCGCCGCAGGCCTGGCAGCGGCGGATGTGTCCGGCCGCCGCGATCACCGTGCGTTCGCCGCAGCGCGAGCAGAAGCGGTGCAGCCGCTGCCAGTTCTCCAGCGCCACCGCGTGCACCATCAGGCCGGCGTCACGGGCGCCGAGGAGCAGGCCCGCCTCGCGCAGACCGGCGGGTCGGGCCGACTGGTCCATGCGGCCCGGCAGCGAGTCCTTCTGGAGGGCGAAGTAGCTGACACCGGCCTCGTCGGTGCCGAGGAAGTAGCGGTGGGTCTCGGTGACGGGCGCCTCGAAGGCGGGGGTCATCACGAGTTCGGTGCCGTCGGCGGTGTCGTCGATCAGCACCTGCCCGCCGGAGACGACGAAGACCCGGGTCGTCGGGTGGCTCCACGCGGCGGCCAGCCAGGCCTCGTCGAGGCGGTGGTGCGCGGCGCGGTCGATGCCGCTGGGCGCGGTCAGACCGATCGGCCGGTCTGCGGTGGCGCTGTCGAAGGTGCTCACAGGTGCTTCCTACTCCCCGGGATGGATCGGGTGTTCAGAGGATTCAGCGGAGTGCGGCCGCCAGTTCGCTCCAGAGATGGGCGGTGGTCTCCACGCCTTTGAGCAGCAGGTCGAGTTCGACCTTCTCATTGGGGGCGTGCCAGCCGTCGGACGGTACGGAGATGCCCAGGAAGAGGACGGGGGCGCCGAGGACGTCCTGCAGGTCGGCGGCGGGTCCCGAGCCTCCTTCGCGGGTGAAGAGGATCTTCTGGCCGAAGGCCCGTCCCATGGCGCGGGCCACGGCCTGCAGGGCGGGGTGCTCCAGCGGGGTGAGGCAGGGGCGGGTGGCGGGGAGGAAGGTGATCCGGTGACGGATCCCGGCCGGGATCCGGGCCTCGGCCCAGGCCTGCACGGCCTGCTGGACGCGGTCCGGGTCCTGGCCCGCGACCAGGCGGAAGCTGAGCTTCACCCGGGCGGAGGCCGGGATGATCGTCTTGCTTCCGGCGCCCTGGTAGCCACCGCCGATGCCGTTGACCTCGGCGGTGGGGCGGGCCCAGATCCGCTCCAGCGTGGAGTAGCCCGCCTCGCCGGACGCGGACTGCGACCTGGCCGTACGCAGCCAGGTGGCCTCGTCGAACGGCAGCTCGGCGAAGAGGGCGCGCTCAGTGTCGGTGAGTTCGGCCACGCCGTCGTAGAAACCGGATACCGCGACCCGGCCGTCCGCGTCGTGGAGGGCCGCGACGAGCCGGGCGATCTCGGTCGCGGGGTTGGGGACCGCGCCGCCGAACGACCCGGAGTGGATGTCCTGGCCGGGGCCGTGCAGCTCGATCTCGCACTCGGCGAGGCCGCGCATTCCGGTGCAGACGGTCGGGGTCGTCTCGTCCCACATGCCGGTGTCGGAGACGATCACGGCGTCGGCGGCGAGGCGGGCGGCCTGCCGCTCGACCAGGGCGCGGAAGTGCGGGGAACCGGACTCCTCCTCGCCCTCGACGAGGAGCTTGAGGTGCACGGCGGGGCTGGTGCGGCCGGTGGTGGCCAGGTGGGCCCGGACCCCGAGGGTGTGGAAGAACACCTGCCCCTTGTCGTCGGCCGCGCCGCGCCCGTACATCCGGCCGTCCCGGATCACCGGCTCGAACGGGTCGGTGTCCCAGCCGTCCTCGCGGGCGGCGGGCTGCACGTCGTGGTGCCCGTACACGAGGACCGTGGGGGCGTCCGGATCGTCGGACGGCCACTCGGCGAAGACGGCGGGCGCCCCGTCCGTCTCCCAGATCTCGGTGACCGGGAAGCCGGTCTCCTTCAGCTTGGCGGAGAGCCATTCGGCGCTGCGCCGTACGTCCCCGTCGTGCTCCGGCTGAGCGGATACGGAGGGGATGCGCAGCCACTCGGCGAGGTCGTCGAGGAAGGCTGTGCGGTGCTGCTCGGTGTACGTACGGACGGCGCTGTCCGGGGTGTCGCTCATGACCTTCA
Organism: Streptomyces sp. NPDC050423; assembly: GCF_040655445.1. Taxonomy (NCBI): domain Bacteria; kingdom Bacillati; phylum Actinomycetota; class Actinomycetes; order Kitasatosporales; family Streptomycetaceae; genus Streptomyces; species Streptomyces sp. NPDC050423. The sequence goes on along the minus strand of NZ_JBFAJY010000076.1, from coordinate 11,775 downwards.
GCTTATCCGTCCGCGGGAGGTGGCTCGTCCAGGAGGATGCGCTCCAGCTCCGGGCGGCCCGGGAGACGGGCCGGGCGGACGCTCTCACCGCTCCGCACGAAGAGGAACGTGGCCGTGACGTCGGTGAGCGGCAATCCGTGCAGTTCGGCCCAGGCGAGACGGTAGACGGCGAGCTGGAGGGGGTCAGCGGTGTTGGTGCGGCTGGTCTTCCAGTCGACGATCTCGTACGTGTCCCCGGTGCGGTACACCGCGTCGATACGGCCCCGGATCACCCGGCCGGCCAGGGTGATCTGGAACGGTGTCTCGACGCGGTACGGGGTGCGGCGGGCGTACGGGGTGCGCTCGAAGGCCTCCTTCAGCTCGGCGAGATCGCGTTCGTCGGCGATGTCGGTGTCGCTCTCGTCACCGCCGGGCAGCTCGTCGGGGCCGAGCATGGGCAGCGGCAGCTCCTCGAACCGGGACTCGACCCAGGCGTGGAAGCGGGTGCCCCGGCGGGCGGCCGGCTGCGGGGGGCGGGGCATCGGCCGGGCCAGCTCCTGGGCGAAGCCGTCGGGGTCGTCGGCCAGCCGCAGCAGCTGGGTGGCGGAGAGCGAGGCCGGTACGAGGACCTCGCGCACGCCGGCGCGGGCCCGGCGCAGCTCCCCGGCGAGGGCGTCGAGGTCGCGGTCCCAGGAGGCGAGGGTGCGGGACTCCTCGGGGGTGAGGCGCGGGGGGACGCTCTCGGGGGCGCGGGCCGCGGGGACGTGCGGGGCCGGGGGGAGCCCGCCCTCAGGGAAGGGGGCCTCGTCCGGGAAGGGCACCTCGTCCAGGAAGGGGTCGTCCTCGGGGAACGGTGCGTCGTCGGGGGGCGGCTCGTCCTCGGGGAATGGTCCGTCGTCGGGGGGCGGCTCGCCCTGGCGGAACTGCGCGTCGTACCCGTCCGGCACCGGCCCCGCCGTGGCCAGCGCCTTCAGGTGGGCCATCACCGTGTCCGCGGCGGCCCTGCGGCGGGCCAGCGCGGTGTCGTCCAGGGGCAGCGGCCAGGCGTGGTCGGCCGCCGACTCGGCCAGGGCGGGGTTCTCCTCGTCCTCGGCCGGCTCGTCCGCCCACGCCTCGATCTCGCCGTGTCCGGACGCGCAGTGCTCGTACAGCGCGTGCAGGAAGGCGGACGGGCCGCGCGGCTTCTTCTGGCTGGGGCCCCACCAGTGGCCGGAGCCGAGCAGCAGGGTGCGGGGCCGGGTGAAGGTGACGTATCCGAGGCGCAGCTCCTCGGTGTGCTGGTGCTCCTTCATCTCCTCCTTGAAGCCCTTGAGACCCTTGGCGTCGTAGGAGTGGATGACGGGCAGGGTCGCCGTGTCGCCGCGCAGGGCGTGCGGGAGGACCTTGGACTGCGAGGTCCAGGCGTCGCGGGACTGGCCGCTGGGGAACTGGCCGGTGACCAGGCCGGGCACGGCGACGACATCCCACTCCAGGCCCTTGGACTTGTGGGCGGTGAGGACCTTGACGGTGTTCTCGCCGCCGGGCAGCGCGTTGTCCAGGCCCTTCTCGTACTGTGCGGCGGTGCGCAGGAAGCCGAGGAAGGCCAGGAGTGTGGCCTCCCCGTCGACGGCGGCGAAGCGGGCCGCGACATCGAGGAAGTTGGCGAGGGTCTCACGGCGGCGGGCCGCCAGGGCCTGCGGGGACGCGGAGAGCTCGACTTCGAGTCCGGTGGTGCCGAGGACCCGGTGCAGTACGTCCATCAGGGGGTCGGCGAGCGAGCGGCGCAGGTCGCGCAGTTCGGTGGCGAGCCGGGCGAAGCGGATGCGGGCCTCGGTGGAGAACGGCAGGCGGTCGTCCTGCTCGCCGCCGGAGTCGAGGAAGGTGTCCAGCGCGTCGGCGAGCGAGATCACCTCGGCCGGGTCGATGCCCTCGACGGCTTCGGCGAGCCGGCGGTCGGGGTCGAAGTCGTCGTCGTCCCCGTGGGCCGCGCGGTGGACGAGGAGGCGGGCCCGGCGGCCGAGCAGCGCCAGGTCGCGGGGGCCGATCCGCCAGCGGGGGCCGGTGAGCAGCCGGACCAGGGACGCGTTGGCCCCCGGGTCCTGGAGGACCTCGCAGACCGCGACGAGGTCCGCGACCTCGGGGAGGTGGAGCAGCCCGGAGAGACCGACGACCTCGACCGGGATGTCCCGGGCCACCAGGGCGGCCTGGATCTCCGGGAAGTCCCCCGCCGTGCGGCACAGGACGGCGATCTCGCCGGGTGCCTTGCCGGTCCGCACGAGGTGGGCGATCGAGTCGGCGAGCCAGCCGATCTCCTCGGTGTGGGTGCGCAGCAGGGCGCAGCGGACGAGGCCGTCGCGCTCGGCGCCCGGGGCGGGGCGCAGGGCCTCGACGCCCTCGTGCATGGCGCGCAGGGGTTCGGCCAGGCCGTTGGCGAGGTGGAGCAGGCGGCCGCCGCTGCGGCGGTTCTCGCTGAGGGAGTAGCGGGTCGCGGGGGCGCCGTCGGCCTGCGGGAAGTGGCTCGGGAAGTCGTCGAGGTTGGCCACGGAGGCGCCCCGCCAGCCGTAGATGGCCTGGCAGGGGTCCCCGACCGCGGTGACGGCGTGCCCGGACGCGATGCCGTCGGGGCCGCTGCCGAAGAGGGCGGAGAGCAGGAGCCGCTGGGCGACGGAGGTGTCCTGGTACTCGTCGAGCAGGACGACCCGGTACTCCTCGCGCAGGATCGCGCCGACCTCGGGGCGGGTGAGGGCGAGCTGTGCGGAGAGCGCGATCTGGTCACCGAAGTCGAGGAGGTCGCGGCTCCGCTTCGCCTCGCGGTAGCGCTGAGTCAGCGAGAGCAGCTCGCGGCGGGCCTCGGCGGTCTCGGGGATCTTGCGCAGTTCGGCGTTGCTGAGCTTGGCGGTCTCCAGCGTGCGGAGCAGCTCGGTGTCGTGCTCCGCGAGCTGTTCGGGGCGTACGAGGTGTTCGGCCAGCTCGGCGTCGAGCGCCAGAAGATCGCTGACCAGGGTGGGGAACGACCTGGTCAGGGCCGGGTACGGGCCGGGGGCCTCGCGCAGTACGCGGGCGGCGAGCTGGAAGCGGGTGGCGTCGGCGAGGAGGCGGGTGGTGGGTTCGAGCCCGATGCGCAGCCCGTGCTCGGTCAGGAGCCGCCCGGCGAACGCGTGGTAGGTGGAGATGCTGGGCTCGCCCGGCGGGTTGTCCGGGTCGATGGCGTCCGGGTCGGTGACGCCGGCGGCGACCAGGGCCCTGCGGACGCGCTCCGCCAGCTCGCCGGCCGCCTTGTTGGTGAAGGTGAGGCCGAGGACCTGCTCGGGGGCGACCTGTCCGGTCCCGACGAGCCACACCACGCGGGCCGCCATCACCGTGGTCTTCCCGGACCCGGCTCCGGCGACGATCACCTGCGGGGCGGGCGGCGCGGTGATGCACGCCGTCTGCTCCGGGGTGAAGGGGATCCCGAGGAGCTCCTTGAGCTGCTCGGGATCGGTGAGGTGTGAGGACACTCCACAGAGGCTAACCGGCCGCGCCGACAACCCACGAAGCCGTGAGCGGGCGGGCGCCGGCAGGGCATCGGCGCCCGCCCGTTCTGCCCGGTGGCGGGGTACAAGCCGCAGGGAACCGTCTAGATTGACGCCAGTCGCATCAACAGCCTTACGAGGACGGTCACATGAGCGCCGACATCCCTGCACCCGCCCCCGCGCCGGGCTCCGCGTCCGGCCCCGCATCCGGCTCAGGCTCCGGAGCGCCGGACGCCACCGCCGAGCTGCGGAAGCGGATAGACACCACGAAGGCGCACCCGGCCCGCGTCTACGACGTCTTCCTCGGCGGGAAGGACAACTACCCGGCCGACCGCGAGGCCGCGGCCATGGCCCTGGCAGCCAATCCGCGCGGGTATCTCACCGTGCGGCACAACCGGGACTTCATGCGGCGCGCGGTGACCCTCGCCGCCCACGAGGGCATCCGGCAGTTCCTGGATGTGGGCACGGGGCTGCCGACCCAGCAGAACGTCCACCAGATCGTGCAGGCCATCGCCCCCGACGCGCGGGTCGTGTACGTGGACAACGACCCGGTCGTCCTCGTACACGCACAGGCCCTGCTCACCAGCGGTCCGCGGGGCAGCACCGACTACATCGAGGCGGACCTGCGCGACCCCGCCAAGATCCTCGAAGCCGCCCGCCGCACCCTGGACTTCGACCGTCCCGTCGCCCTCGTCCTCGCCGCCGTCCTCCACTTCATCGAGGACGACGAGGCCTACCCCATCGTCCGGCAGCTCATCGACGCGTTGCCGGCGGGCAGCTGTCTCGTGCTGAGCAACATCAGCTCGGATCTCAACCCCGAGCAGGTCGGCCAGGTGACGAAGGCCTTCAAGGAGCGCGGCTTCGCCATGGTCCGCCGCTCGCGCGCCCAGGTGGAGCGTTTCGTGACCGACAACGGTCTGGACATGCTCGAACCCGGCGTCGTCCCGGTGCACCGCTGGCGTCCCGAGCAGGTCACCGATCTGCCGGAGGCCGCCGACCCCGACCAGGAATTCGTGGCGAGCCTGGACGAGCTGGACCGGACGCGCTACCGGGACATCAACGACGTGACGGACGCGGACGTCAGTGTGTACGGAGTGATGGCCCGCAAACCGTGACGGCCCGAGAACCCCGGGACAGGGGCGGGGCCGGCCGGCTCATTCCAGGACGTGCCGGCCCTCCGGCTGGGCGCTGCACGAGGCCCTGAAGGTGCAGTGGGTGCAGTGCTGGCCGGTCGTCGGGGTGAACCGTTCGTCCAGGACGCGGCCCGCGGCGGTCGCCAGGAGGTCGGAGACCCACTCGGTGTCGGGGGGCTGCTGGGCCTGCACCCTGGGGACGGCGTCGCCGCCCTCCTTCTTCGGGGCGGGCTGGCGCAGCTGTACGAGTTCGGCGCCGCCGGACTCGGGGCGCCCGCCGTCGAAGACCTCGTCGACCGCCCCTTCCCGGACGGCCAGCTGGTACACGGCGAGCTGGGGGTGGCGGGCGACCTCCTCCTTCGTCGGGGACTGCTTGCCGGTCTTGAAGTCGACGACGTAGGCGCGGCCCTCGGCGTCCCGCTCCACCCGGTCCATGGAGCCGCGGATGCGCACCTCGTACTCGCCCGCCTCCAGCGTCACGTCGAAGTCGTGCTCGCTGGCGGCCGGGGTGCGGCCGGTGCGGTCCATGACGTGCCAGCGCAGGAAGCGTTCGAGGGCGACGCGCGCCTGTTCCTTCTCCTGCTGCGACTTCCAGGGGGCGTCGAAGACCAGCCCGTCCCAGACCGAGTCGAGCCGCTCCATGAGGACGGCCAGGTCGGCGGGCGTACGGCCGGAGGCCACCTCGTCGGCCAGTACGTGGACGACGTTGCCGAAGCCCTGGGCGGCGGTCGCCGGGGCATCGGCCTTCACCTCGCGGCCGAGGAACCACTGGAGCGCGCAGGTGTTGGCGAGCTGGTCGAGCGCGCTGCCGGAGAGGGCGACGGGCTGGTCGCGGTCGCGCAGCGGGACGGCCGAGCGGGTCGGCTCGTACAGGCCCCACCAGCGGTAGGGGTGGGCCGACGGTACGAGCGGCTGCCCCTCGTCGTCGGAGAGGGCGGCGAGCCGGGCGAGGCGGTGGGCGGCCTCCTCGCGCAGGGCGGCGGACGCGTCGGGGTCGACGGTGGTGGCGCGCAGCTCGGCGACGAGGGCGGCGACGGCGAGGGGGCGGCGGGGACGGCCGGTGACGTCGCGGGGTTCGACGCCGAGTTCAGTGAGGAAGCGGGACGGCTGGTCGCCGTCGTCGGCGGGTGCCTTGACCGCGGTGACGACGAGGCGTTCGCGGGCGCGGGTGGCCGCGACGTAGAAGAGCCGGCGCTCCTCCGCGAGAAGGGCGCCGGGGGTGAGGGGTTCGGCGAGACCGTCGCGGCCGATCCGGTCCGCTTCGAGCAGCGAGCCGCGGCGGCGCAGGTCGGGCCAGAGGCCTTCCTGCACCCCGGCGACGACGACCATGCGCCACTCCAGGCCCTTGGAGCGGTGCGCGGTCATCAGCCGTACGGCCTCGGGCCGGGCGGAGCGCCGGGAGAGGGTGTCGGCGGCGATGTCCTGGGCGTCGACCTCCTCCAGGAAGTTGAGCGCCCCGCGCCCGCCGGTGCGCTCCTCGGCGCGGGCCGCGGTGTCGAACAGGGCGCAGACCGCGTCGAGGTCGCGGTCGGCGTTGCGGCCGCCCGCGCCGCCGCGCAGCGCGGCGCGCTCCAGCCTGCCCGGCCAGGGGGTGCCGGACCACAGCTCCCACAGGGCCTCCTCGGCGGTGCCGCCGCCCTCCAGGAGTTCGCGCGCCTTGCGCAGCAGGGCGCCGAGGCGCTGGGCGCCGCGGGCGTACGCCGGATCGTGCGCGACGAGCCGCTCCGGCTCGGCCAGGGCGCGGGCCAGCAGATCGCCGGAGGGCGCTGGCACCCGGTTCCCGGCCGCGCGTTCCTCGTCGCGCAGGGCCCGGCCCAGGCGGCGCAGATCGGCGGCGTCCATGGAGCCGAGGGGGGAGGCGAGGAGGGTCAGCGCGGTCTCGGTGCCGAGCCAGGCCTGCGGCCCGGCGGGCACGTCGTCGGCAGGCACCTCGGCCGGAGCCTCGGCCGGGGCATTGGCCGGGGCATTGGCCGGGGCATTGGCCGGGGCTTCGCCGTCCGGCGCCCCTTCCGGTTCCGCGAAGCCGGTGTCAGTACCTGCGACGCCCCGGTTCAGTGCCGCCGTCGCCACCGTGCGCAGGGCGGTCAGGAGCGGGCCCACCGCGGGTTCGTGGCGCAGGGGCAGGTCGTCGCCGTCGACCTCCAGCGGAACGCCGGCCGAGGTCAGGGCCCGGCGCACCGCGGGGATCGTGCGGCCGCCGGCCCGGACGAGCACCGCCATCTCGTGCCACGGCACCCCGTCCTCCAGATGCGCCCGGCGCAGCAGGTCGGCGATGTTGTCGAACTCGGTGGAGGCGGTCGGGTAGGTGTACGTCTCGACGGTGCCGCCCTCGCGGACCGCGCCGAGCTCCCGGTGGGCGCGGACCTTCGCCGAGGGCAGCCGGGTCAGCGGCATCCGCCGGGTGAGCAGCCGGGTGGCCTCCAGCAGCCGGTCGCCGGAGCGGCGCGAGGTGGTGAGGACGCCGACCGGGGCGGGGGCGCCGTCCGCCCGCCGGAACACCTCGGGGAAGTCGAGGATGCCGTTCACGTCGGCGCCCCGGAAGGCGTAGATCGACTGGTCCGGGTCACCGAACGCGATCAGGTTCCGGCCACCGCCGCCGCCCGGGGCGCTCCCCCGGTTGCCGGCGAGCGCGTGCAGCAGCCGCACCTGCGCCGGATCGGTGTCCTGGTACTCGTCGACGAACACCAGGTCGTACTGGCCGGCCAGCAGCGCCGACACCTCGGGGCGCTCCGCGAGCAGCACCGCGCGGTGGACCAGCTCCGCGTAGTCCAGCATCCCCTGGGCGTCCAGCACGTCGAGGTACTCCGCGAGGAATTCGGCGGCGGCGCTCCAGTCGGGCCGGCCGGTGCGCCGGGCGAAGTCCGCGAGGGCGTCCGGGCCGAGCCCCAGCTCACGGCTGCGGGCGAGCACCGCGCGTACCTCGTCGGCGAAGCCGCGCGTGGTCAGGCAGGCCCGCAGCTCGTCGGGCCATCGGATGCGGGCGTGGCCCCGCTTCTCCAGGTCGAGCTGGCCGGCCAGCAGATCGCGGACCGTGACGTCCTGCTCCGGCCCGGAGAGCAGTCGCAGCGGGTCGGCGAAGAGATCGGCGTCCTGGTGGGCGCGGACCAGGGCGTAACAGAAGGAGTGGAACGTGGTGGCCTGCGGGCCCCGGACGGCGCCGAGCCGGGCGGCCATCCGGTCGCGGAGCTCGACGGCGGCCTTGCGGCTGAAGGTGAGGACCAGGATGCGGGCCGGGTCGGTGCCCTGCGCGACGCGCGCCGCGACGGACTCGACGAGCGTGGTGGTCTTGCCCGTACCCGGTCCGGCGAGGACCAGCAGCGGCCCGCCGGGGTGGTCAACCACCGCGCGCTGCGCCGCGTCCAGGAGAGGGGGATCCACGGAGCCCGGCAGGGTACGCACCAGCCGGTACGCGCCCGTGGTCCCCCGCCGTGCCTGACGGTGCGGACTGTGCCGGGTGGTGGAGGAGGAGCTCACGTGGGTCGCCGGTCCTGGTGGGTGTGCTGATGGTGAGGGCGCGGCACCTGCCGCGAACTGACGACGCTACTCCGGCGACGGGTCCGATCGCGGCGGTACGGCTGCGGGGATCGTCACGTCCGGCCCGGACGGCGAACACCCGGGGGACAGAACGGACGGCGAACGCGGTGGCAGCGGGCCCCGCACGGTCCGCACGTCACGCTTCCTGTAAGCCGTACGGGCCCGGCTCCGCCCGATGCACCGCCGGATGGCCGAAGCTGTCAGGTGTGAGCACCCCCGCCGCCGTCCGGTCCCGGACCGCCCGCCCCTCCGGCGGCGACGCCGTCCCACCGTGCGCGTCCCATGTCCAGGCGCGGAACGTGGGAGTCCGCGCTACCCGGGGCCTCGCGCAGCGGGGTGTTCTCCTCGCGATAGTGATTCAGCGCACGCAGCTCGTGGCCGGGCAGCAGCGCGCCGTCGGCGCGCACCACGCGCCACCACGGCACCGCTCCCCCGTACAGCGCCATGACCCGGCCGACCTGACGCGGGCCGCCGTCCCCCAGCCACTCCGCGATGTCGCCGTACGTCATGACGCGGCCGGGCGGGATCAGTTCGGCGACATCGAGCACGCGCTCCGCGTACTCCGGCAACGCGTCGCCCGTCGGGTTTTCGCTCATCCGGCCCATCCTGCCCTACCCCGCCGACAGCGCGGCCGATTCCGTGTCCGGCCGGACACGGAGCGTGCGCGCGGCGGGAAAGGGGCGTATCTTGCGCTTCGCAGCGCCCCTGCATCGCACCCTGATGCCCTCGTCCGTCCGCAGGCCGTGCCACCATCGTGCGGGCGGTGACCGGTGATACGAGACCACGAAGACCAATCAGAGGCGACGAAGGAGCAGGGCGTGCAGCCACCGAAGGCGGCCGACGCCTCTGATGCCGAGCCGCACCCGGAAGGCCCCCGGCCGGACGCGGACACCGGTCCGGAGACTCCTTCCGGGAAGCCGGCCGGCTCCACGCTCTCCACCACCGAAAAGGAACTGTCCGAACGCGTCTCGGGGGACGAACCCCTGCTCCCCGCCCGGGTGCACCGTCCCTCCGATCTGCTGCGGCTCCTCATCGGGGTCCTGGCGATCGTCGTGCTGTTCTCCGTCGCCGCGTTCGCCCACGGCACCACCACCGGTCTCGAAGCGGACATCAACAAGGGCACCGGCCAGGCCCCCGACGTGCTCATCAAGATCGCCGGTCTGGTCTCCAGCATCGCCGTACTGCTCGTCCCGGTCGCCTTCGCCATCGAACGGCTGATCAAACGGGACGGGCTGCGCATCGCGGACGGTGTGCTGGCCGCCGTGCTGGCCCACGGGGTGACGCTCGCGGCGGACCTGTGGGTCGCCAAGAGCGCCTCCGGAACCATTCAGGACGCCCTGACCCAGCCGGCGCCCGGTGACGCGCTCACCGATCCCGTGCACGGCTATCTCGCCCCCGTGATCGCCTACATGACGGCGGTCGGGATGGCGAGACGGCCGCGCTGGCGGGTCGTGCTGTGGGTGGTGCTGCTGCTCGACGCGTTCGCCATGCTGGTCGGCGGCTACACGACACCGCTCTCGATCATCCTCACGGTACTGATCGGCTGGACTGTGGCGTACGGCACGCTGTACGCGGTCGGCTCGCCGAACGTCCGGCCGACCGGCCAGCACCTGATGGCCGGTCTGCGCCATGTCGGCTTCCGTCCCGTCACCGCGATGCGGGCCGACGACGACCCCGACTCCGTCGACCAGAACGACCGCGGACGCCGCTATCTGGTCTCCCTGGAGGACGGCCCACCGCTCGATGTGACGGTCGTGGACCGGGAACAGCAGGCCCAGGGCTTCTTCTACCGGGTGTGGCGCAGGCTCACCCTGCGCGGGATCACCCAGCGGCGTTCCATCCAGTCGCTGCGCCAGGCGCTGGAGCAGGAGGCGCTGCTCGCGTACGCGGCGATCGCCGCCGGGGCCAACGCCCCCAAGCTGATCGCCACCTCCGAGCTGGGCCCCGACGCCGTGATGCTGGTGTACGAGCACATCGGCGGGCGATCGCTGGACGCCCTGGAGGACGCCGACATCACCGACGACCTGGTGCGCGGCGCCTGGCGCCAGGTGCGGGCGCTCCAGTCGCGCCGGATCGCGCACCGCAGGCTCACCGGCGACGCCCTGCTGGTGGATCGCTCCGGCAAGGTGTTCGTCACGGATCTGCGCGGCGGCGAGATCGCGGCCGGCGATCTGGTCCTGCGGATGGACGTCGCCCAGTTGCTCACCACGACCGGTCTGCGGGTGGGCGCCGAACGGGCGGTGGCCGCCGCGCTCGCGGTGGTCGGTCCGGACACCGTCGCGGACGCGCTGCCGCTGCTCCAGCCCATCGCGCTCAGCCGTTCCACCCGGGCGCAGCTGCGCAGACTCGCCCGGGAGCGGTCGCAGCGGGAGCGCGAGGCGGTGCTCGACGCGTCGGACGCGGCCAAGCGGGCCCGTACGCATGGCGCGGAGCTCGCCAAGGACGCGGACCGCAAGACCGTCCGCAAATCGGTGCGTACCGAGAAACAGGCCGAGAAGCGGGCCCTCGACGACGCGCTGGACGAGGCCCGCGAGGAGGATCTGCTCTCCCAGATCCGCCGGGAGGTGCTGCTGATCCGGCCGCAGGCCCCGGTCGAACCGGTCCGCCTGGAGCGCATCAAACCGCGCACCCTGCTCAGCTTCATCGCGGGCGCCATCGCCGCGTACTTCCTGATCTCGCAGTTCACCCAGGCCGACTTCGGTGCGGTGGTCGAGCAGGCGGAGTGGGGCTGGGTGGCGGCCGCGGTCGGCTTCTCGGCCCTCAGTTACGTCGCGGCCGCGATGAGCCTGCTGGGCTTCGTGCCCGAACGGGTGCCGTTCGGCAAGACGGTGCTGGCGCAGATCGCGGGATCGTTCGTGAAGATCGTGGCGCCGGCCGCGGTGGGCGGTGTCGCCCTGAACACACGGTTCCTGCAACGCTCCGGCGTACGCCCCGGGCTCGCGGTCGCGAGTGTCGGCGCCTCGCAGCTGTTCGGTCTCGGCTGCCACATCCTGCTGCTGGGCGCCTTCGGCTATCTGACCGGCACCGAGAAGACCCCGTCCTCGCTCACCCCGTCCAGGACCGTGATCGCGGGGCTGCTGACGGTCGCCGTGCTGGTGCTGGTGGTGACGGCGATCCCGTTCCTGCGGAAGTTCGTGGTGACCCGGGTGCGGTCGCTGTTCGCCGGAGTCGTACCGCGCATGCTCGACGTCGTGCAGCGCCCGCAGAAGCTGCTCACCGGCATCGGCGGGATGCTGCTGCTGACCGGCTTGTTCGTGATGTGCCTGGACGCCTCGGTCCGGGCGTTCAGCGGTCCGGACACGCCGCACCTCAGTTACGCGAGCATCGCGGTGGTCTTCCTCGCCGGCAACGCGCTGGGCTCGGCGGCGCCGACCCCGGGCGGTATGGGCGCGGTCGAGACGGCGCTGACGCTGGGTCTGATCGCGGTCGGCCTGCCGAAGGAGGTCGCGGCCCCGGCGGTGCTGCTGTTCCGCCTGATGACGCTGTGGCTGCCGGTCCTTCCCGGCTGGATCTGCTTCAACCACCTGACGCGCAAGGGCGAGCTCTAGGGCGTGTTTCGAAAGTAGCGCCGTCCGCCCGAAGGGCGGGCCCGGCGGTGTCTGGTGCGTGCGATCGCAAGGCGGAGGGTCGCCCCGATA
>NZ_JBFAJY010000075.1:0-15940 GCF_040655445.1 Streptomyces sp. NPDC050423 | reverse complement strand
GCCCCGCGCCTGACCAGCGACCCGATCCGCCGACCAGGGAACCTCACCCAACTCCAAGTCCGAAAAGGGCATTACCTCGCTTACCGCACTCTCAGATGGCCGCCGCCAGCCACATCCACCGGGCGCTCACCTATGCCTTCCCGCTCGTCATTGACGGGTTCATCGCCATCGGGATCGGCGCCCTGCTCATCCTGCGGACCGCACCCCTGTCCGCCCGCCTCTACGTCTCCGCCCTGGTCGGCGTCGCCACCGCCACAAGCATCTGGGCCAACGTCCTGCACGCCGTCCGCCTCAACCAGCAGACCCGCCACACCAACCTCGCCCTCGACGACATCACCGTCGGAGTCATCTCCGCCATCGCCCCGCTCGCCCTGGCCGGAGCCGTCCACTTCTACCTCCTCGTCGCCCGACGCCCCACAGCCACCGACCGCCACAACAGCGGCGACCGCCACGAACCCCGCGCGGAACACACCATCGGTAAGCTCGCGCCACCACACGCCACGGACACGGATACCGATGTGCCGCAGCAGCCCGGTAAGCCGGGAGGCAAGCAGTCGAGCGTTTCCCTGGAGCAGGCCGTGGCCATCGGCCGCACGGCTCCCCTCGGACGAGGCGACAGCGTTTCCCGCCGCAACGTCGAGAAGGCGATCCGGGACAACGGATTCGGCATGTCACGCGCCCGCTTGGACAAGGTCAAGGACCTGCTGCAGGCCGAACTCGACGCCGTCACCACAAGCACGGACTGAGCCTCGCACCCCACGTCACCCCAGCCCGTTCCTCCCATGAATCAGCACCGGAGGAACGGGCCCTCTCCCTCCACCACCGCTTGCAGGAGCCCTCATGCACAGGCCCGTCCGCGAGCCCTCGTCGGCGCAGCAGCAGACCACCTCCACCCCGGCATCAGGCGGAGCAAGGTATGGCGTTGGACCGTCCACGGGCCGGTCCAACGCAGATGCCTCCGCCCCGGGGGTGGCGGAGGAGCTCGGGCGCCAGGGGGCGCCCGACCGGAACAAGCCCGTCGACACCACCACCCGCACCGTGCTGCCGCAGCGTGCCGCCGAAGCCGCCGCACTGCACCGAGTCGCCCGCCGCCGTCAGCGCAAAGAGACCCAGCGCAAGGAACGCGTGGACGTCCGCTACAGCACCGACGAGAAAACAGCGATCCTCACCGTGGCCCGCTCGCTGAACATCGCCGCCGCCCACTACGTCGGCGCCGTAGTCATGGCCCACATCCAGGGAGACCTCACGCTGCCTGGTCAGCGCACTCAGCTCGACGACTACATCGACGAACTCACAGCCCTCCGAGGTGAAGTCGCCAAGATCGGCCACAACGTCAACCAGATCGCCAAGAAGCTCAACTCCGGCGACCGTCCACACCCTGGGGACACCGCACTCCTCGACCATGCGGAACGCGTCCTCGACACGGCCGGCACCGCCGTCCGCCACATCGCAGCAGCCACCAATCAGGTTGCCGCCACAAAGGGGCCACGGTGATCGCGAAGATCAGCAGCGGCAAGAGCACAGCCGGCCTCATCCGCTACCTCTACGGCCCCGGCCGGGCCAACGAACACACCGACCCGCACCTCGTCGCCTCCTGGGACGGCTTCGCACCCGACCCCGGCCGCACCGACGACACCGCCGCCACGAAGAAGCTCCTCGTGGCCGACCTCGACCTACGCACGCAGCAGGCCAGGCGACTCGGCCGGGCCCCGAAGCAGCACGTGTGGCACTGTTCCGTCCGAGCAGCACCCGGCGACCGCATCCTCGACGACGCCGAATGGGCGGAGATCGCCCGCCGTGTCGTCACAGCAACCGGCATCGCACCGACAGACGATCCGGACGGCTGCCGTTGGGTCGCCGTCCGGCATGCCGACGACCACATCCACATCGCCGCCACCAAGATCCGAGGCGACCTGCGCACCGCACGCCACTGGAACGACTACCTCACCGCCGACCGCGAACTCGCAGCCGTCGAGAAGGAATACGGCCTCTTCCAAGTCGTACGCGGAGACCGTACCGCCGCGAAACGGCCCACCCGAGCCGAGCAGGAGAAGGCCCACCGCGCCGGCCACGACAAGCCCGCCCGCGTACGCCTGCGCACCGTCGTCCGCACAGCAGCGGCTGCCGCCACCACCACCGAGGAGTTTCTCGCTCTACTCACCCGCACCAACGGCGTCCTCGTCGAGGTCCTGCACTTTCCCTCCGGAGAACCACGCGGCTACAAAGTCGCCCTGGAAGACAACACGAACGCCGAAGGGGAACCGGTGTGGTTCTCCGGCTCCACGCTGTCACCGGACCTCTCCCTCCCCAAGATCCAGAGCCGTCTCGCCGCAGCAGACATCCCTGCCGGCAATCCCAACGGGCATCTACGGCCGCACCCGTGGCACCAAGCCACCGCAGCCACAGAGCGCATCCCTCACCACCTCGGCCGACCGGACGCCGAAGCCGCCCAGGCCCACCTGGCCGCCCTCGGCGAAGCACTCGACGCCGTATCCCTCACCGCACCGCCGGACATCCGTACCGAACTCCGAGCGGCGGCCTCTGCCTTCGAACGGGCAACCCGTTCACGTATCCACGCCGAACACCACCACGCCCGCGCCCTGCGCGGGGCAGTGAAGTCTATGCTCCGCGAGCCATCACCCAAGGACGGAGCTCTCCTGGCGATGTTCCTCGATGCCGCGCTCCTGGCCGTCATCGCCGCCGCCTGCTGGCACGACCAACGACAGCACAACCAGCAGACCGCAGCCGCCCACCAGACTCTGCTCCACCTCCAGGCCGCCTACGAGCGAACCTCATCCGGGCACCTGCTTGCCGCCGGCCAGCATCGACCGCCTCGGAAGGTCGCAGTCCGGTACGCCCAGCTCATCCGCCAGGCCGCCCCCGCACACGCCGACCAAGTTCTCGCCGGCCCCGCCGCCGATGCGCTGACCACCGCATTGGCCGCCGCGGAGACCGCAGGCCACGATCCCGGCCGGCTGTTGCAGCAGGCGGCAGACGAACGCGCCCTCGACGACGCCCGCTCCCCAGCACGCACACTGGCCTGGCGCGTGCAACGGCTCTCGCAGAGGCCCGCTCCAAGCCGGCAAGCTCAGGCAGCACAGGCACGCAGCACCGTCCTACGCCCCGTAGCTCTCCCGCAGCCTGCGGCACCGGCCACACCCGCCGCTACCTCTCCACCTCGGCGGAGGTGATCAGCCCTGGGCGGGCACTCTCAGCGGGAGCGGGGTCAAGTGGTTCTTCCTGACCGGAGCTGAGAGAGGACCTGCGCGACCGGCAAGTCGTACTGGTCCTTGTCCTGCTCCCAGAACGAAAGGGCCCGAGCCGTGGCCTCGGCCATGTCCGCGGGCAGGTCGGCCGCCCGGAGAGTATCGGCGACCTCTTCCATCTCGGGCGCCCAGCGCCAGGCCCGGGCGGCCACGCTCGGCAGGTACTGCGGGTCAGAGAGGATCGCCGAGACCATGATCTCGGCTTCAGCCGTGAGCTGGTCGCCGACTCCATGGGCGTGTGCGAGCGCGTGGGAGACGCCTGCGAGAGTACGAGCGGCCTTCTGGTAACTGGCGAAGGCCATCTTCAGAGCTGAAGCGGAACCGATGGCCTTGCCTGCCCGGCACACATCCAACGAAGAGTCCGTGAACAGCGGCTCCACCAGGTCGACGGCGGGGTCGGCCCCTGCGAGATAGAGCCGTGCCGTACGCCCTTCACCCGGCAGCGGACCGAAGACAGCGCCGTCGACGACCTCGGAGCCGGGACGGATCTTCTCGGCGATGCGCTGCACGCGCTGCGGACTGATGGCATTGACATCGACGTACACCCCAGCAAAGGCGTGCACGGCTACGGTCGCTGCCACGTCCTCCGCCACCTGCGGTGGGCAGACCGAGAGAACGACCGCGCTACGGGACAGCGCTTCCGCGAGTGAGTCGCAGGCCGTGGCGCGGACCTCCCTCGCCCGGCGCCACGTTTTCTCACTGCGTTCCTTCGGCACCCACAGCACCTCATGGCCGCCGGCGACAAGCTCGGCGGTGACCGCCGCGCCCATGGATCCCGGGTGCAAGACGGTCACGACGGTCACTGGCTGCCTCCGGCGAAATGCGACGTGGGTGTGTTCCTCATCAACATGATCCGCTGCCGTAGAGCAGCAACGGCGGAGGAATCGGCACCTGGCTCGGACGGGCCAGTCGCCGATAAGGCAAAAGTCCCCCTGCCTCGTGTTGGCCCTTCATGTCGAAACAGGAAACACGGCTGTGGCAGCCCTGTCCCGGCAGCTCGTCTCACGCGGAAGCCGCGTCATGGGTACCGTGCTGGAGACGAACTCTGTACGGACAGACCGGCGATCGCGCCGGATCGTCCGGCGGCCGGAAGGTGTCCTGATGCTGGAGGAAGCCGAGGAGATCGGCAAGCGCGTCCACAGGGCAAGGCTGCGGTTGGGCATGCCGCAGGCCGACCTTGCGACGGCCCTGGGGAAGTCGCAGGGCTGGGTCTCGAAGATGGAACGTGGCCTGATCGAGCTGGACAGAGTCGGGCTGCTCAACCAGGTGGCCGCGGAGCTGCACGTCCATCCGAACGACCTGATCGGGCGCCCGTACAGCAGCTCCCCCGACGACAACCAGTGGCAGGTTGCCGCCTCGTCGATCCTGCGCGAGCTGCGTCGCTACGACCTCGTCCCCGTCTTCGACGGGGCCCCGCGGCCCGCATCACAGCTGTGGAGTGAGGTGACCCGGCTTCACCGCCTGCGAGACACCGCTTCCAACGTGGCGATTCTCCGGGTTCTCCCAGACCTGTTCCGCGAGGCGCGCGCTCTGGCGGAGGAGTCAGAGGGGCACGAGCGGGAGGAGGCGTATGCCATCTACGCCGTGTGCTGCAAGTTCGCACACACCGCCGCCCATTCCCTGGGCCACCCCGAACTGGTCGCCATGGCCTGCGAGCGGGCCGCATGGTCAGCCAGGTTGTCGGGAGATCCGGTGCTGCCCGCCGTCGCCGACTGGATGAGGGTCTGGGACATGTGGGCAACGGCTGACTGGGCCGACGCTCTGACGCTCTCGGACAAGGCGATCACCTCGGTGGAGCAGGAGTACGACCGTGGCGAGCCGCTGGCCGTGCGGGCCTGGGGCACGCTGCAGCTGCGGGCCGCGGTATCCGCCGCCCGAGCCGGCCGCACCTCGGAGGCCGAGGACCGGATCGGACACGCGAAGGACGCTGCCGAACGTATGGACGCGTACGTCGGAGCACCGGTGTACGACCGGCATTCGCTGACGTTCTCCGCCGGGAACGTGCAGATCCACGCGATCAGCGTGGCCCTGGAAATGGGCGAGCAGGGCAAGGCGCTGGAGATAAACCGCCGTACCAGCCCAGTACTGGTCGGATCACTGCCCAACTCCCGGCAGGGACACCACCACATGGACGTCGCGCGCGCCTGGCTGTGGGACGGGAACCGAGGAAGGGCCCTGGCCGAACTGGAGACAGCCGAGCGGATCGCGCCCCAGCTCGTACGGAACCACCCCATCGCCCGCTCGACGCTTCGCAGCATCGTCTACGCGGAACGAGCAGTCACGCGGGAGAAGCTGCGGCGCATGTCCGACCGCTTTCACCTCGACGGATAGGGGTCGTATTCCTCCGGCTCATATTCGAGGGTTGCCCTGTCCCTAACTTCAGGGCATGACGCGACGACGTTCTCCCCACCTCCCTTCCCAGGGAGCCGGGTTAGGTACGGCAGCTCCCTTTGTTCCCCGGCTCGGCGACCTCGCCACCGACAGCGCCCGCGAGGACCGCGTCGGGGTCGTGGTTGCCCTCCCTGGCGAGGGCTCCGCCACGACCTACCACCTGCGCCCGCCCGGCGGCGGGACCCAGTGGTCCGCGCCCGCCGACGGGACGACGCTCAGACCCGTGCCGGTGAAGGCCACCCACGCCACGCTGCTGGTCGGCCGGGACGCGGTCTACGACCCGAGAGCCCGGCAAGGGTCGGTTCCCATCGAGTTCCACTTCGATGACGGCTCGACCCTCGACGGCGCGCTCATCCTCACCTCTACTGAGCTGGAGCGGTTGCACGCACAGACCAGCCGCCTCCTCGACGCCCACGAACGCGCCCTCGGCGGCACCTCGTGACCGGGGCTCGGCGCCGCCATGCCCGAAAAGGCGCGTCCAGAACCGCACGGTCCGACCACGGAGGCCGACTCGCGCTCACGTTCCTGGCCGTCGCCGGCCTGGTCGGCCCGGCCTGGGCACTGCGTGAGCACGCCGGCCCGCTCCTCGAAGGCGCTGGCCACCGGCCCTCCGCCGTCGCACCGGACGCGAGTCTGCCGCCCGAGCGCTGAGGCCGCTCCGGCGCCGGGGACGCCTGCCTGCGCTCGGCCGCCGGGGCCTCCCACGCCCGCTCTCTCGTCGAGCGGCGCTGAAAGAACCGTCCCGCTCAGCGCTGCTTCGGCTGCCCAAAGCGGGACGGCCTGCACCCCGTCAGCCATCTGGAACATCCACGCGTGATTCTCCAGGGAGGGATCGTGGACATCCCGTACATCGTCATCGACTAGCTCGTCCCCGACCAACAGCAGGTCTGGAAGACGTACTTCGGCGACGCCGACCGCCCCCGCTACATCGAGGAAGGCATCTGGCGCCGCACTCAGGAGAGGGCCACCGCCGGCCAGTCCGGCTGGGCGACGTCCGACGACGCCCGGCGGCGAATCATCCACTACCGCTACCGGTACGGCTTGGTGCCCACCACGGCCGCGCCGGCCATCGGCTTGACCGACCTGTACCTCTATCACTCCGCGTCCGCCCCGGCCGACGAGATCGACGCGCACCACGACGCCCTGTGGGATTCGCTCGCCACCGGCGGCTGGAAGGAGGCCCCCGGTGGATTCTTGTGGACACGCCGGGATCTGAAGTGCCGGATCACCGAGCACGACGTCCACCCCCAGGACGCCGCTGCGGGCCGCACCCTCCCAGTCGGCTACCGGAGCCTGGACGTGCAGATCGCCTCTGTGTCCTACGCACCGCCGCCCGCTGTCCGGCAACTGCCGTGGAACGTGCTCTCCACCGGAATCCGGTGCAAAGACCGCCCCGGCACGCCGACCCGCGTGCCGGACCTATCCGTCCTCGCGGACCTACGGCCGTTCCAGGTGGAGATCGGATGCGGTACGTCGGTCGAGGCCGGTATCCCGCCCCTGCACCGGCTCCACGAGATCTACCGAGTCACCGACCGCCAGGGCCACGAGCCGCGGGAGCACCGCTTCACCCTCTCCCCGGCAGCGGACACTCTCCTCCATGAGGTGCTGACGGAGCCGGAGGAGAAGACTGCGGAGTTCGTGGAGATGTTCCGTGCCTGCTTCCTGGCCGAGCCGACCCCGGCTATGTGGGCGCTAAAGGAGCTGAAGGACGCCGGGCACTTCGTCGGTCCGGTCATCACGAACAACTTCGACGTGCTCGCCGCACGCGCCGGGCTCGACGAGTGCTTCATGCGCCGCTACGACCAAGCCGTACCCGACGTCGAGTGGGTCGACGGCGCCAAGGCACTCCTCGTCGTCGGCCTGCACGCCGACCGACGCAAGGTCCAGGCTCGTGCCCGTGCTCACGGCATGCAGATCGTCTACCTGGACCCGGAAGGCTTCTGGCACGACGGCCAGTTCATGCCATACCCGCTGGAAGGGCCCCAGGACGGTGACCTGGTGTGCCGGGCAACCGCCGCTGAGGCTCTGCCCGCACTCGTCAATCTCCTGAAGCAGCGCGCTGGTTGATTCACCTGCACGAAGAGGGCCGCGCGGGGTGGTGGCGCTAGCGTGACGCACCCGGCCGGCCCGGACTAACCGAGCGGGCGAGAGGCAAGGAAAGGAGCGTCGACCCCATGCGCGTATCCGTCATCGGCTGCGGTCACCTGGGCATCCCCCACGCCGCTGCCATGGCCGAGATCGGCCACGAGGTCATCGGCGTGGACCTGGACCAGGCAAAGATCGACCGCCTCAACGCTGGCGAGTGCCCCATCTACGAGGAGGCCTCCCGGAACTCCTCGCCACCCACACCGCATCCGGACGACTGCGTTTCACCACCAGCCTCACCGAGGCGGCCGAGTTCGCCGACGTCCACTTCCTCGCCGTGGGCACGCCCATCGACGCGGACGGACGCAGCTACGACACCGGCCAGGTCTTCGGCGCAGCTCGCGTCCTCGCCCCACACCTATCCCGCCCGACCGTGATCATCGGCAAGTCCACGGTCACCATCGGCACCTCACGCGACCTCGGCGCACTCCTCGCGCGCCTCTCCCCGGCCGGTGAGGACGTGGAGGTCGTCTGGAACCCGGAGTTCCTCCGCGAGGGCCACGCCATCGACGACACCCTGCGACCGGACCGGATCGTCGTCGGCGTCCCCTCGGTCCGCGCGGAGGACGCTGTGCGCCAGGTCTACGCGCCTCTCCTGGCGAACGGGATCCCGCTGTTCGTCACCGACCCCGCCACCGCCGAACTCATCAAGGGCGCCGCGAACGCGTACCTCGGCATGAAGATCTCCTTCATCAACGGCGTCGCCGACATGTGCACCGCCGCCGGAGCCGACGTCCAGCAGCTCACCGAGGCCATCGGCCTCGACCCCCGTATCGGCCGCGGCGGCCTCAACGCCGGACCCGGCTACGGAGGCGGCTGCCTCCCGAAGGATGTCCGCGCCTTCACCGCCTCCGCCCGCACCCTCGGCGCCGCCGAGGCAGCGACCATGCTGCGCGCGGCGGAGGAGGTCAACGAATCCCGACCGACCGCCGCGCTGAGGCTCATCGAGCAGACGCTCGGCCGCCCCGTCGACGGCGTGCGCATCACCGTCTGGGGCGCTTCCTTCAAGGCCGGGACCGACGACGTCCGCGAATCCCCGGCCCTGGCGATCGCCGCCCTCATGCACCAGCGCGGCGCGACCGTCACCGTCCACGACCCGCACGCCGTGCCCACGGCACTGCGCCGGCACCCGGAGCTCGACTACGCCGAAGCCCTCGACAACTCCGTCCAGGGCGCCCAACTAATCGTCCTGGCTACCGAGTGGCCCCACTTCCGAGAGGCAGACCCCAAGGCCCTCGCCCCACTGGTCGCGGACCCGGTCCTCGTCGACCTCCGCAACCTCATCGACGCCGACGCCTGGCGCATGGCCGGATGGACCGTGCGCCAGCTCGGACGACCCGCACAGGAATAACCGAACCCATCGATCGGAGGTCCGACGTGGACGCCCTGTGGGACAACATCGAGAAGCTCTCCGCCGTCTGCCGGGCGGCTGGCGCCCACCTGCCTGACGAGGAGCTCAAGGCCCTCCAGGTCGGCAAAGTCGCCGAGGAGGCCGGCGAGGCCATGCACGCCCTCCATGGGCTGAAGGGCCTCACCACCTGCGGCGACGACCACGCCTGGCCCGAGATCCAGAACGACCTCGTCGGCGCCGTCATCGCAGCCCTCCTGGCCATGCACTACATCGACCCCACGGGCGCCCGCGCAACCTTCGACGAGATCCTCCAGCGTCGAACGCGCAGGGGCCGTGTGGCAAACACCGCCTGACCGACCATCTGCCCCATCATGTCGGTGGTCACGTCCACGTTGCATGGCCACCGACTACAAGGCAGATACGCAGTGCGACCATGCGCGTACAGCCCCTTGCGCCATCACTGAGCCTTTTCCAACCTCACGCTGATGCGTGATGAAGGACGAGGACGGCCTTCACGATGTCGGTGATCCGGTTGGTGCTGCAGCGGAGCTTCCGCAGGAGGCGCCAGCCCTTGAGAGTCGCCATGGCCTGCTCGCCGAGGCAGCGGATCTTGGAGTGGCTGCTGTTGTGACGGCGCTTCCATCTCTTCAGACGGCGGCCCCGGAACGGGACTCGGACGGGTCCGCCGGCTCCTTGGTATGCCTTGTCCGCCCAGCACTTGAGCCGCGCATCCGTGAGTGCCTCGACGATCCCGTGAGTACGGGCGGCGGTCAGATCGTGCGTGGAACCTGGAACCTGGAAGCGCGGACGAGGCCCACAGCAGCCGTCCGAACGGGTCGGTCAGGACCTGGACGTTCATGCCGTGGCGTTTATGTTTGCCGGAGTAGTACGGAGTGTCGGCGGCAATCCGGTCGATCGGCAGGAGCGCCCCGTCGAGGATCACGAAGGCCAGCCGGCCCGCGGTCCGCATGACCTCGGCCAGGGTCGGCGCGAGCGCGGCCAGGACATCTATCGCCTCGCGGATGTAGCGGAAGACCGTAGCGATTCCGATGCCGAACCCGGCGACGAGCTGGGCATAGGTGTCGCCGCAACGCAGGTGGGCCAGGACCAACAGGGCCTGACGACCCGGCGTGACGCGCCGCCATCGGGTGCCGATCTCGCGACGGCGAGCAGCCAAGTGCCGAGCGAGGTCACGCAGGTGCGTGCTGGACAGATCGATCGCCGATGGGTAAACAAGCACACGAAGCTCCTGGTCGGCACGGGTGATCTTGGTCGTGAACCCGTCTACCAGGAGCTTCGTCAGTTCGCACAGCCCTCCAACCACCCGTCCACACCGTCAGGTTGGAAAAGGCTCACTGAAGTGCCTATCGCGGACCGATCACGTGATTCGGTTGCCTGTGGCTCACGTCGGATCGCCGCCGCGTCCACGGGTAGGTTGCGGTGGTCAAGAAGGCAACCGAAGCAGCCGGGCAGACACCAGACTTCGCCCACCAGCATTGCAGCGTCCTTCTTTCCGCCAAGTCACGCCTGGATCGATCTAACAATCCCTATGCTGAGGAGGCTTCCGTACTGCTCGTGAGGAGAGTCATGACAGCCCACTACGAGGACCTACTCAACCGCCTCGAACAAGGGCCGGGCTTCCTACTCCTGGGTCAAAACTACCTGGGTCTGGAAAACAGCGAGGATCCCCTACTCGGGCCGGTCTCGCGAGCAGCGGACGGGCTCACTCACCCGCTCGGCCTGTACCAACTGCTGCTTCGTATCCCTCGCGAGCGGAGAGAGGCAGTGCTCGATGCCCTCTCCAAGTCCGCTTCCGAACTCACCGCGCCAGCGTGGCTCGAGGTTGTTGCCAGCCTGCCGTGGAACGGAGTATTCAGTACCGCCGTCGATTCCCTGTTCCTGCGGACCTTGCGAAACAAGTGGCGCCAGGTCCAGCCCGTTGCCTCTTCTTCCTACCGCCCGTCAGCACCGAGAAGCGCGAGTCAAGTCCAAGCTGTTCTCCTGTTCGGAGGAACCGACCAACCTCCCGAAAATCAGCCTCCGACTAATCGCCTCGAACTAGGTGCCCGACGGTCTGAGGCGCGAGCGCTCGCACAGCGCCTCCCTGACGAGCTGATCACCCCCCGTGGAGTGCTCGTCATCGAAGCATGGGGAGTGAACGACTGGTTCAGCCCAGAGGACCTCTACGGCGTTCTACACCGCCTAGGCCGCGCACAAGCCCATCTATTCTCGGCAACCGCTGCGGAGCTCGACGATGAGTACATCGCGGCGGCGATTGAAGAAGGAACACTTGTTGCACACGCAGAGGACTTCGCGAGCTATGTCGAGAACGCCCGAATCCGTGGACGGCTAGCCAACCTTCAGCGCTTCGACTCCGGCGGGCATCAGATTAGGCACGGCCGAGAGTTGCATGAAATTCCCAGGGACATCTGGAATACGGTGACGTCCTTTGGGCAACCCATCGACGTTGACCTCCTCACGACGCCGCTAGTGCAATCGCAGGAGTTGCGCTATCTACGTTTTAGGGAATTCCTCGGGTCAATCGAATCGTCCAATATTTGGTCAGCAATCGCTAACGGCCTACCGTTCCAGCGAGACTACGAGCTAGTTCTGCGAGAACGAGTAGACACAGCATTGTCGAGCCGCGCCTTCTTGAAGCGCCCCCTATTGCTCAGAGGGCAGACAGGCAGCGGAAAAACAATTGCTCTCGCATCGCTTGCACACTCGGTCGCCCGCGAAGGGCAACACACAGTTCTACATATCCCACGTCGAGCCAATCGCCCATCATTTGAGGCGATCGACTCCTTCTGTGAGTGGTCCGAGAAAATGTCAATCCCGACCACTTTGGTGATTTGGGACGGAATGGTAGATCCCGACGAGTACTTCCGACTGGCGAAGTATCTCGACTCTCGAGGTCGCAGAGCCGTGCTCGTCGGAAGCTGCTACCGAACAGACGACCCCCAGAAGCTGAATTACGTTATCGAAGCTCCCGCATCGTTGAGTGGCGGGGAGATGCAGCGATTCTCACACCATCTCGAATCTCAGGGCATCACCATCCCTGCCCGCGACAGGGCCCTGATTCAAAAGGACAGCACATTCCTCTCCGCCCTTTATCGACTTCTACCGGAAACCAGAGGTCCTGTTAGCGGCGGCTTGGTGCTTGAACTCAGGCACACAGAGACAGCACTCGCCTCTGCGGTCCGCACGTCATCTGACTATTCTCCGCCATCAGCGATGGCGGCAGCCCTAGCCAAAGCGGGCCTAGTCGAAAGCCTGGAAACTGCGCTGCGCGAAATGGGCGAAAATTCTATGGAACCAGCCTATCGAGGCCCATACGAGAAGCTCGTCAATATTGTGCTCGTGGCTTCGCGGCACGGCCAATCCATCCCTCTCGAACTTGCCCTTCGTGTCGTAGGACGCGAAGGTGTGCGCAACCTACCGCAACTCCTGGGGAAGGTAGATCTTGTCCGCTGGATCGAGGATCGCGACGGCAACTACATGCTGTCTGCGCGGAACGAGCTAGAAGCGCAGATCCTGGTCACAGCCGAGCAGACCAGCAGCGAATCCGAGATCAAGTCCATCGCGGATGTCCTCTCAGAAGTTCGGCCGGACAGTACATCCTTCGGGGGCAATGAGGTCCAGTTCGCGGTAGATCTCCTCAACCGCATCGGGCCGCAGGGGGAGCAGGAAGCACGCTATGCCGAGCACTTCCTTCGAATTGCAGACGCAATCGCGCAAGCCAACGGCGCGAGTGTGGTTACCAACCCGCGACTTTCGCTACTTGAAACCAACCTGTGCCGAGAGTGGGTTAAATACGCCCAACGCAAGCGGCTCCCCAATGGGGACCAGCGGACTCGGACTCTGGAACGTGCCGAGATAGTTGTCGAGGAGGCGCTAGCATCGCTCTCTCCTTCCTCGCGACTCGGCGTCCGCGCCAACTTGCTGGTGGAGCAGGCCAGTGTCGCCGGATCAAAAATCTACGAGCTTCTGCGCAGTGGACCGGGTGGGTCAACTCCGACACCAGTTCCCATGGAAACCGTCAACGAGCTTGTGCAGCGAGTGCTTCGCATCACGTCCGACTCGATGCGTCACTCATACGACAAGTACTACCCAGTGGACGTGTTGTGCTGGGTTACTAGCGATGTCTTTGAGAAGAACGCTCTCCCTCAGCACGAAGCCGCTGCGCTGCTGTCTGAGTGCCTTTCACGACTTCTTCTAATCGATGTCGCTGACCTCAGCCCTAAGCAGGAAGCAAAGTACAACGCGCGCTTCGCTGACATAGCAAGTATTGCGCAAGATGACACGGTCGCCGACGAACGACTTCAAGAACTTGCAGAAGACGACGAACCTCTCGCCGCCTACCTATATGCGCTTCGAGTGAGTGGTCTCATCAGAAACGCACCGAATTCATCTGGAATCCGAACGGCACTCACACACCTACAGAATAATGACGCTAGCCTGAATGACCGTCGCTGCCTGAGGTTGCTTGTCGACCTTTTCTGGCTAACAAAGACCGGCCACCGGTTCATGGGGGCGGAGCGCCTAACTCTGCCTCTCGCGCAAGCGGACTGGTCCGAGTGCCTAGACCTAGCTGGCCGGCTGCAAGCCGCAGACGATCTCTCCCTGCTACGGGTTGAGTTTATGCGTGCCCTCGCACTCTTTCACTTGGGCCAGATGGGTGCGGCCTTCGACTCCTTCCGAAAGACCGATCAGCAATCGCACGCGTTTCGGCGCCGCGTCGTGGTCATGTACCTGGCTAGCGAGCCTTCCGGAGACCCTAAAAGGTTCCACTCCGTCGTCCGTCGCGTGGACCCCGACCAGCGCAAGGGGCTTTGCTGGGTTGAGGAACTGGCGCGCGAAGTTTCCTTCCAGCCATACGACTTTGGTGTGACAGACCCATCGCCGGGGCTTGCCTTGCCCGATGCCTATGTCGCCTTCAATCTCCGGGGCCCCATACTTGAGCCTGCACGCATGCCAGGCGACAGGCGGGGCCCCAATATCGTATCCGGCGACGACTTCACACAATCGCCTTCGACAGGATCGGTGGCGAACTAATAATGGGAGTCAGTAAACCGCAGATCGCCGCGCGCACCACTCTGCTCGCCACCCTAGCCGCGCTCGACCAACGCAAGAGCGAGCTGGAGATGCTATGCGACGCACTTACCTCCTGCCCGGTCGGCAACGCTGTCACAGCCCCACGCCCCGTCCTATCCAGCCCTCAGCATGGCTTTGTGACCACGACTATCTGGCTCAGTTCCTGGTTGGATGAGGCATGGAGGGCAAGCATGAAGTACCTCTTGGCCCAGGCCAAGAGGGTAGACATAGATCCGGCTGAAGCGGAGCAGTTCAAGCACGCGCTCGGGCGGTTGCGCACGCTATTTGCACATAACCTAGATCCGAGCACTACGCGCGATCGCGAGACTCGCGACACCTGTTATGCCTGGTTTAAGAATGCATGCGGATCACGAGTTCCAAGTGATGATCAATGGGAACAGTGCCTGGAAGTTTTGCTCGATTCCGCACTCCGCTACCTGATGTTGGCGATCGAAATCACCAGGGCAATCGAGCAGCACGCTGACAGTGAAAGCCTATCGAACCTTTGGAAAGACAGACTCAGTCGCACAGACGTCGTGGTCAATTACTTGGGCTCCCTGCAGAGGGCAGCTGGCGATCTGGGGTGCGAAGGACTCAACTTACCCCAAGTGCGTGACCGATACAGCAAGCGCTGGGGAGAGGTTCTGTCACTAGTCCCCGCTTCTGTCAATATCGAGGAAGTGACCAGCCGCCACATGGAGCAGGCACTAATCGCGGAGACTAGCCGTCTTCTCCCGATCACAGCCGCAGACGTCATGGAGCACTTGGTCCTGCAGCCGGGGGAAGCGGTGGAAGTGGCACTGCGCCTGGGCCAAGTCATCTACAGCCTGCACCCAGACCTTAACCGCGACTCCCTGCTCGAGTCTTTGGGTGCCAGTTGGAAGCAGCTTCAGAGGTAATAGCGACGATCCAGCAATGCCTGACTTCACCGTGACAGTAGTCACGGTGAAGTCGGGCAAGACAACGTCTGTGTAGCAGACAGGGCCCCTCGCGAAGCGTGAAACCTGACCGTCATCGGGGCCAGCCGCTCACACCTATAGACGTGTTCGGGAGGACGTCTACAACCGCGGCTCCCCATGATCTTGTTTCATCCGCTGGCCAGACTCGGCATTGCAGTACTCTCCCTCCGCGCGTCCAGCCCGCGCCTTCGAGCGCGTCGACCGGGGCGACGGTGGCGATCTGGCGTTCGGGATGGCCTCTTCCCGGCGCCCTTGACAGCCTCCCTGCCTCTCGTGCCCCATCCGTGCCCACCAGAGCGGTCAACAGCGGTGAGCAGGGATGCCGAGAGACCACGCAGGGAGCGTCTCAGAGCGGCGTAGTGCCTGGTCAGAGCATATTTATCTGTTGCGACGACCAGTGATTCCCAAGCTCAGAGCGCGAGTTCGATTCTCGTCACCCGCTCCACGAAAAAGCCCCAGGCCAGTGGCCCGGGGCTTCTTTGTTGCCTGGACCGTTCTGGGTCACCGTGCCACTCGCGTGCCATAACTTCCCTCGGATACGTCAGGCTGGATGCCAGGCGACACATAGGGAGCCGACCGAGGAGAGTAAGCCGGGAAGCCTGCTCTCCTGCTCACCCGCACGGGCCGTGCGATCACCGATGGGTGCGGCTCTTCTGAAGTGAAGATTGTTCAGGCGGTCAGTCTGAATCCGGCCTGGTGGGGGTGGGTGTAGAGCCGTTCGTGTTCGCGGGCGG
>NZ_JBFAJY010000074.1:0-16541 GCF_040655445.1 Streptomyces sp. NPDC050423 | reverse complement strand
AAACGCCCGGTTACATTCCGAACCCGGAAGCTAAGCCTTTCAGCGCCGATGGTACTGCAGGGGGGACCCTGTGGGAGAGTAGGACGCCGCCGAACAATCTTTGAAGGACCCTTGGTCCCAGCGTTCAACGCTGGGACCAAGGGTCCTTTTTGTTTTGTCGAAGCGCGTCGGGTGTCCGGCTGCGCAAGAATGTCTGTAGTACCCGATGACAGGAGCACCACCGATGTCCACCAACTCTCCCGACGATCGTTCGGAGCGCGAGCCGCGTCGCCGGGACGGCGGTGACCGTGGCGGCGTCAGCGGGGGTCGTGACGACCGGTCGGGCGGCCAGCGTCGGGACAACGACCGCGGTGGAAGCCGCCGTGACGACAGCAGGCCCACCCACAGCGGCGGCGCCCGCCGTGACGACAGCCGGCCCAGCAGCAGCGGTGGCGGCGGTTTCCGTCGCGACGACAACCGGGGTGACCGGGATCGTGCGCCGCGGCGTGACGACAGCCGTGGTGGTTCCGGCTCCTCCGGTGGTGGCAGTTTCCGTCGTGATGACCGGGCTCCGCGTCGTGATGATGACCGTGGTGGGCGTTCCGGTGGTGGCTTCGAGCGGCGTGACGACCGGCCGCGTGGCCCGCGTCGCGACGACGACAACCGCGGTGGCAGCACCGGCGGTGGCTTCCGTCGCGACGACAGCCGTGGTGGTTCCGGCTCCTCGGGCGGTGGTTTCCGTCGCGATGACAACCGTGGTGGCAGCACCGGTGGTGGCTTCCGTCGTGACGACAGCCGTGGTGGTTCCGGTTCGTCCGGTGGTGGTTTCCGTCGTGATGACAACCGTGGTGGTTCCAGCACCGGTGGTGGCAGTTTCCGTCGTGATGACCGGGCTCCGCGTCGTGATGATGACCGTGGTGGGCGTTCCGGTGGTGGCTTCGAGCGGCGTGACGACCGGCCGCGTGGCCCGCGTCGCGACGACGACAACCGCGGCGGCAGCACCGGCGGTGGCTTCCGTCGTGACGACAGCCGTGGTGGTTCCGGCTCCTCGGGCGGTGGTTTCCGTCGCGACGACAGCCGTGGTGGTTCCGGTTCGTCCGGCGGTGGCTTCCGCCGTGACGACAACCGGCCCAGCAGCAGCGCTGGCGGCGGTTTCCGTCGCGACGACAACCGGGGTGACCGGGATCGTGCGCCGCGGCGTGACGACAGCCGGGGCGGCGCCTCCGGCGGTTTCCGCGGTCGGCGGGACGACGGCGACAGGGGCGGCTACCGCGGCCGCGACGACCGCGGTGACCGCGGCGGGTACGAGCGTCGGGACGAGCGTGAGCGCGAGCCGATCAAGCGGCTTCCCATCCCCGACGAGGTCACCGGTCACGAGATCGACAAGGACGTCCGGCAGGAGCTGATGAGCCTGCCCAAGACCCTCGCCGAGGACGTCGCCAGGAACCTGGTCATGGTGGCCCGGCTGCTCGACGAGGACCCCGAGCAGGCGTACGCGTACTCGCGCATCGCCCTGCGACTGGCTTCGCGGGTCGCCGCCGTGCGTGAGGCAGCGGGATTCGCCGCCTACGCGACGCAGAAGTACGCGGAGGCGCTGGCGGAGTTCCGGGCCTCCCGTCGGATGACCGGTTCCGTGGAGCTGTGGCCGGTCATGGCCGACTGCGAGCGCGGACTCGGCCGGCCCGAGCGGGCGATGGCCATGGCCGGTGAGCCCGAGGTGCAGAAGCTGGACAAGGCCGGACAGGTCGAGATGCGTCTGGTCGCTGCCGGAGCCCGCCGGGACATGGGGCAGATCGATGCCGCCATCGTGACACTGCAGAGTTCCGAGCTGGCCTCCAGCGCCGTCCACCCGTGGACGCCGCGACTGCGCTACGCGTACGCGGACGCGCTGCTGGCCGCAGGGCGCGAGGACGAGGCGCGTGAGTGGTTCGGGAAGGCCCTGGAGGCCGACAAGGACGGCTCCACCGACGCGTCGGACCGGCTCGCCGAGCTGGACGGTGTGGAGTTCGTCGATGTTCTCGGCGACGATGACGAGGACGGCGCCCCTGTTTCCGCCCCCGCCGCCCCCGCGGACGCGGCCGATGACGTCGAGGCACCGGTGGTAGCCGCCGCTGACGACCTCGATGACGACGACCTCGACGATGACGAGGACGACGACGAGGACGGTCCGGTCAAGGCGTAACGCACAAGAAGAGGGCGGCACTCCACTCGGGGTGCCGCCCTCTTCTGTGTGTCAGGGTGCGGGATCAGCCGAGGGGCAGGCTGCGCAGGACCAGGCCCGTCGCCGGCTTGGGGCCGAAGGAGGTCGACTTGCGCGGCATGGTGACGCCCTGCCGGGCCAGGTCCCGGACGACTTCCTCGCGTACGGGATGCATCAGCACCGCCGTGGCGTTGTGACGCTCGGCCTGTTCGACGGCGGCCGCGGTGTCGTGGATGTACGCGATGTGCGCCGGATCGTCCGGTATCTCCCAGACGTGGTCGAGCAGTGCCGAGTGCAGGACCGTGGCGTCGAGGGTGCGCCAGGCGGCCGGCCGGTCGGCCGGGACGGTGCGGGTCAGCAGGGCCTCGTCGGGGCGGTCGACCAGATGGAAACCGCCGTCGCCCGCGAGCAGGAAGGCGTTGCCCTCGGCGGCTGCCCCGGCCAGGGCGTCCAGGGCCCGGGGGAGCGGCCCCTCGATGTCGCGGATGCGGAAGAGGCCGGTCAGCGCGGCGAGTGCGTCGGCGACGGGCAGGCCGTGCAGCAGCCGGTGGATGGACCGGACCCGGAGCGGGTACCGGGCCGTGTCGACCAGGAGGACCAGACCGAAGTCCCAGGGACCGGGGACGGAGTGTTCCCGCTGAAGCCTGAGATAGGTGGCCCAGCGGTGGTGGCCGTCGGCGATCAGGGCCTGGTGACGGGCCAGATCCGTCTCCACCACCGATCGTTCGGCGGCGTCGGTGATCGCCCAGAGCCGGTGGCTGAAGCCGTCCTCGGTGGTGGTCGCGAGCAGCGGCGGGCGGTGGATCGTCCGCTCGATGACGGCGGTCGCCCCGGCGGCGTTGCCGTCGCTGCGGTAGGTCAGCAGCAGCGGTTCGAGGTGGGCCTCGGTGGTCCGCATCAGGTCGGCGCGGTCCTCGACGACATCGGCCATCACGTCCTCGTGCGGGAGCACGATGCCGTCGGCGGGGCCGGAGAGGGCCAGCGCGCCGATGACGCCGCGCTGGAGGATCTCGTCGTTGCGCTGCTCGTACACGTAGAGCGCGGGCTCGGGATCGGGGGCGAGGATCCCCTCGGCGAGCCAGCGGCCGAGCGTGGCCGCGGCCTGTTCGTGGCGGGCGGACGCGGTGTCGGCCTGCGGGAGGATCAGGCGCACGATGTTGTGCGGATCCGCCGACTCCAGGTGGAGCAGCCCGTCGGGCCGTACGACGACGTCGTACGGGGGCGAGGTCACTGCGGCGAGGCTGCCGACCAGCTCGGGGACGTAGCGCAGTCCACGGAACGGAATCAGGTGCAGTCCCTGGTCCGCAGGGCCTCGTGAATTCATTTCTGCATCGTATGTGCGGTTCGGGGATGCGCGATGATCGGGGGGAGAAGCGGGCAATGAGGAGCGCAGGATATGAGCCAGGCGAGCAGGACCAGGCCGAGCGGGATCAGTACCGCGTTGAGTGAGGCGTACGACACGGCTCTGCTCGATCTCGACGGGGTGGTGTACGCGGGCGGGCAGGCGATCGACCATGCGGTCGAGGCGCTCGGCACGGCGCGGGACGGTGGAATGCACCTGGCGTACGTGACCAACAACGCGCTGCGGACGCCGGATGCGGTGGCGGAGCATCTGACCGAGCTCGGGGTGCCGGCCGAGCCCGCCGACGTGATCACTTCCGCGCAGGCGGTGGCCCGGCTGATCGCCGATCAGCTCCCGGCCGGGGCCCGGGTGCTGGTGGTCGGGGGCGAGGGGTTGCGGGTGGCGCTGCGTGAACGCGGGCTGCGGCCGGTGGAGTCGGCGGACGACGAACCGGTGGCGGTCGCGCAGGGATACGGCGGCCCCGACATGGCGTGGGGCCGCTTCGCCGAGGCCGCCTATGCGGTCAATCGCGGGTTGCCGTGGTTCGCGTCCAACACGGATCTGACCATTCCGAGCGCCCGGGGAATCGCGCCCGGCAACGGGGCGGCCGTGGAGGTCGTACGGATCGCGACCGGGGCCGAGCCGCAGGTGGCCGGGAAGCCGCTGCCGCCGATGCACAGGGAGACGGTGCTGCGGACCGGCGCGCAGCGGCCGTTGGTGGTCGGGGACCGGCTCGACACGGACATCGAGGGGGCGTTCAACGGCGGTGTCGACTCGCTGCTGGTGCTGACCGGGGTGACGGACGCGGTCCAACTGGTGGCCGCGAAGCCGGAGCACCGGCCGACGTACGTGGACGCCGATCTGCGGGGACTGCTGACCGGGCAGCCCGAGGTGACACAGGCGGGCGAAGGCTTCGGCTGCGGTGGCTGGACGGCGTCCGTCCGGGGTGAACAGCTCGTGCTGGAGGGCGAGGGGGAGGCGCTCGACGGTCTGCGGGCGCTGTGCGGGGCGGCGTGGTCCCGGGCCGGCGAAGGGTCGTGCGGGCTGGACGCGGGGAAGGCCGTGGCCAGGCTCGGGCTGTAGCGGCGGTGATCCCGCCGGCGTCATCCGGTCGGTGATCGGTCGGTGGTCTGGTCGGGCATTCGGTCTCGCCGGCCGCGGCGCGGGCGGAGGTGATCGTGGCGGCGTCCGGAGGGGAGTCGGCGGGCGGTCGGAGCGGGGGTTCGGGCACGGGGCCGGGTGGCCGGATCGAGGCCACGGCAGGGTAGGCTAACCTAACCGGCGTGTTCGTTGAGAGTCCCCCGGAGCCGAGTGCAGGCCCGACAGCCGCGCCGGCTGAACCCGAGCCCCCCGGGCGCCATGCGGTACGAGCCGCAGGGCTCCTGGTGGCTCTGGCGCTCCTGGCGCTGGTGTGCCTGGCGAGTATCGGGATCGGCGCCAAGGCACTGCCCCTCGCCGACGTCTGGCACGGGCTGTTCCACTACGCGGGGAGCAGCGACGACGTCCTCGTACGGAAGATGCGGGTTCCCCGGACCGTCCTCGGGCTGATCGTCGGCAGCGCGCTCGGCCTCGCCGGGGCCGTGATGCAGGCGCTCACCCGTAACCCCTTGGCCGAGCCCGGACTGCTGGGCGTCAACGCGGGGGCATCCGCGGCCGTCGTCTCCGCCATCAGCTTCTTCGGTGTCACCTCACTGACCGGGTACGTCTGGTTCGCCTTCGCCGGCGCCGCGATCGTGTCGGTGGCCGTGTACCTGCTCGGGGGCAGCCGGTCCGCCACTCCGGTACGGCTCGCGCTCGCCGGTACCGCGGTCACCGCGGCGCTGTACGGGTACGTCAACGCCGTACAACTGCTGGATTCCGCGGCGCTGGACCGGCTGCGGTTCTGGACTGTCGGGTCGCTCGCCTCCGCGAACACCGAGACGGTCGGCAAGGTGTGGCCGTTCATCGCGATCGGTGTCGTACTGACCCTGCTCATCGCCCGTCCGCTCAACGCCCTGGAGATGGGCGACGACACGGCGCGGGCACTCGGCGCCCATCTGACCAGAACACGGGTCCTCGCCATGCTCGCCGTCACCCTGCTGTGCGGGGCGGCGACCGCCGCGTGCGGACCGATCGTCTTCATCGGGCTGATGATCCCGCACCTGGTGCGCGTGATCACGGGTCCCGACATGCGGTGGATCCTGCCGTACGCGGCCGTGCTCTCCCCGGTGCTGCTGCTCGGCGCGGACGTGGTGGGCCGGATCGTCGCCCGCCCGTCCGAACTCCAGGTCGGTATCGTCACCGCGCTGATCGGCGGGCCGGTCTTCATCCATCTCGTACGACGCAAGAGGATGTCCCAGCTGTGACGGCCACGCACACGAAGGAGACGGCGCGGGCGTCACGGGAGACGGGGAGGACCGGGACGGCCCGGTCGGTGCGGGCCGTGCGGACGGCCGGCGGATGCTCGTTCCGGATGAACGTCCGGGCGTCCCTGGTGACTGCGCTGCTCGCGGTCGTGGTGGCGGGGGCCGGGGTCGTCCTCATCGGCAGCGGCGACTTCGCCATGACCCCGGGCGAGGTCGTCACCACGCTCTTCGGACACGGCACCTTCCAGCAGGAGTTCATCGTCACGGACCTGCGGCTGCCGCGGGTACTGGTCGGACTCCTCGTGGGTGCGGCGCTCGGTGCCGGCGGCGCCGTCTTCCAGACCATCTCGCGCAACCCACTCGGCAGCCCCGATGTGCTGGGCTTCGCCCAGGGCGCGACGGTGGGTGCGCTGACCGTGATCGTGCTGTTCCAGGGCGGGGCGACGGCGGTCGCGGGGGGTGCGGTGGCCGGCGGTCTGCTGACCGGGGTCGCCGTCTATCTGCTGGCGTGGAAGCGCGGGGTGCACGGCTTCCGGCTCGTCCTGGTCGGGATCGGCGCCGCCGCCATGCTGACCGCCGTGAACCAGTACCTGATCACCAAGGCCAACCTCGTGGACGCCACCCGGGCCGTCGTCTGGATGACCGGCTCGCTCGACGGGCGGGACTGGGCGCAGGTCTGGCCGCTGCTCGCGGTCTGCGGTGTCCTGCTGCCGCTGGTGTTCGCGCACGGACCGGCCCTGCGGGTGATGGAGATGGGCGACGACGCCGCGTACGCGCTCGGTGTACGGGTCGAACGTACCCGCCTCGTCCTGATGGGCTCCGCGGTGCTGCTCGTCGCCGTCGCCACGGCCGCCGCCGGGCCGATCGCGTTCGTCTCGCTCAGCGCCCCGCAGCTGGCCCGCCGGCTGACCCGCTCGACCGGCCCCAATCTGGTGGCCGCGACCTTCATGGGTGCCGCCCTGCTGCTCGTCGCCGACTGGGTCGCGCTCGATGCCTTCGGGGACCGGCAACTGCCCGTCGGTGTGGTGACCGGAGTGCTCGGCGGCTGCTATCTGCTGTGGCTGCTGGTGTCCGAGCGGAAGGCGGGTCGCATATGAAGAACGTATCCGTCGATGCCACTGGTGCCACCGATGCCGTCGGGGCCACCGATGCCGCGGATGTCGCTGGTGCCACGGATGTCGCCACCGACCGGGTGAAGTCCTCGCCCGCCGCTCAGTCCCTCACCAGCCCCCCGACCGACTCACGGAGTACGACCATGCAGCGCCTCACCGCGGACTCGGTGACCCTCGGCTACGACCAGCGGGTCATCGCGGAGAACCTCTCGGTCGAGATACCCGACCACTCGTTCACCGTGATCGTCGGCCCCAACGCCTGCGGCAAGTCGACATTGCTGCGGGCGCTCTCCCGGATGCTCAAGCCGAGCCGGGGCCAGGTGCTGCTGGACGGGCAGGCGATTCACCGGATGCCCGCGAAGAAGGTCGCCAGGACGCTGGGGCTGCTGCCCCAGTCCTCGATCGCGCCGGACGGCATCACCGTGGCGGATCTGGTGGCCAGAGGGCGCTATCCGCACCAGGGGCTGCTGCGGCAGTGGTCGCCCGAGGACGAACGCATTGTCGAGGAATCGATGGCGTCGACCGGCGTCGGTGAACTCGGTGATCGCTATGTCGACGAATTGTCCGGCGGCCAGCGTCAGCGCGTCTGGATCGCGATGGCGCTCGCGCAGCAGACACCGCTGCTGCTCCTGGACGAGCCGACGACCTACCTGGACATCCAGCACCAGATCGATGTGCTCGACCTGTGCGCGGAACTGCACGAGACACAGGGGCGCACGCTGGTGGCCGTGCTGCACGATCTCAATCACGCCGCGCGGTACGCCACGCACCTCGTCGCGATGCGGGAGGGCGAGATCGTCGCGGAGGGCCCGCCCGGGGAGATCGTCACCGCGGAACTGGTGGAGCGGGTGTTCGGGCTGCGGTGCCAGGTGATCTCCGATCCGGAGACGGGGACGCCGCTGGTGGTGCCGGCCGCGCGGGTCGCGCGGGCCGCGTCGGCGTAGGAGGGGGCCCTGTGCGGTGCGGGAGCCCTGCGGCCACGCTTCGCCCTCAAGCGCCGGACGGGCTTGATGTGACCGCTACGGGACGGGCTCGGCAGGGGCAGGGCTACAGGAGGGATCTGAGCTTCAGGAGGTCGCGGAAGCCGGCCTCCAGGCGTACCCGGCCCGAGCCCCACGCCTTGGCGAAGTTCAGCTCGCCGTTCACCAGGGCCACCAGATCGTCCCCGGTCATCGCGAGACGTATCTCCGTTTTCTGCGGAGGCGGCCCCTCGACCGTGTCCAGGACCTGGATCCGGCCGCCGGCCAGCCGGCCGGTGAACGTGATGTCGAGGTCCTTGATGTGGCAGCTCAGCGAACGGTCGAGGGACGCCGCGCTGCGCACGTCGCCGTCGGCCCCCGCGAGGTTGTCCGAAAGTCTGTCGAGTGCGCTGCGGCACTCCGCCATGGTCGCCATCGTGATCGACGGTACCGCAGCCCCTCGGGGTAGCGTTTCCCGCATGAGCGACTCGATGCCGGGGCCGGGGACGGCCGCCGGAACCGCGCCCGGGGAGATCCCGCAGGACGCGCCGCAGGAGCCGACCCGGGCGGCTGCGCACGACCCGGCGGCCCCGGCACCCCTCGGTGTCGTCCGCACGCCCACCGGCAACGCCGGGGTGGACGCGGAACTGGAGCGCCTGTCCGACGCCGACCACCTCCCGGCGGGCGGCCACATCGAGGTGTACGAGGATGTACACCGCGGACTGCGTGACGCGCTGACCGGGCTGGACGCCGGGCCCGCACCCGCACCGGTGCCCCCGAACGACAACTCGTACAACACCCCCGACAACAACTCGTACAACAACAGGAGCTGAACCGAACGTGGCAGGAGTGGCCCGTCGCCGTCTCGACGCCGAGCTGGTACGCCGAAAGCTCGCCCGCTCACGCGAGCATGCCAGCCAGTTGATCGCCGCAGGACGGGTGACCGTCGGCGGCAGCACCGCGACCAAACCGGCCACCCAGGTCGAGACGAGTGCCGCGGTCGTCGTCACCAAGGACGACAGCGACCCCGAGTACGTCTCACGGGGCGGCCACAAGCTGGCGGGCGCCCTCGCCGCCTTCGTACCCCTGGGACTGAAGGTGGAGGGGCGGCGGGCGCTGGACGCCGGGGCGTCCACCGGTGGATTCACCGATGTGCTGCTGCGGGCCGGAGCGGCACATGTCGTCGCCGTGGACGTCGGCTACGGGCAGCTCGCCTGGTCGCTCCAGTCCGATGACCGCGTCACCGTCAAGGACCGCACCAACGTACGGGAACTGACGCCGGAGGCGATCGACGGCGAGACGGCCGATCTGGTGGTGGGCGATCTGTCGTTCATCCCGCTGGGGCTCGTCATGCCCGCACTGGCGCGCTGTGCCGCCCCCGACGCGGACCTGGTCCTCATGGTCAAGCCGCAGTTCGAGGTGGGCAAGGAGCGGCTCGGCAGCGGCGGGGTGGTACGCAGTCCCGAGCTGCGGGCCGAAGCCGTACGCGAGGTGGCGCGCCGGGCTCGGGCGCTCGGTCTGGGGGTCCGGGGCGTGACGGCGAGCCCGTTGCCCGGACCCTCGGGAAATGTCGAGTACTTTCTGTGGCTGCGGGCCGGAGCACCTGAGCTGGATCCCGCGGATGTCGACCGTGCAGTGGCGGAGGGGCCTCGTTGACGACGAATACAGCACGAACAGTCTTTCTTCTGGCACACACCGGCCGGCCGGCCGCGATCCGCAGCGCCGAGCTCGTGGTCCAGGGCCTGCTGCGCAGCGGCCTGGGCGTACGGGTGCTGGCGACCGAGGCGGCCGACCTGCCGCTGCCACCGTCCGTCGAGACGGTCACCGATGCCACCCCCGAGGTGGTGAACGGCTGCGAACTGCTGATCGTGCTCGGCGGGGACGGGACGCTGCTGCGCGGTGCGGAGCTCTCGCGCGCCTCCGGAGTGCCGATGCTCGGCGTCAACCTGGGCCGGGTGGGCTTCCTCGCCGAGGCGGAGCGCGACGACCTGGACAGGGTCGTCAACCGGGTCGTCACCCGGGCGTACACCGTTGAGGAACGCATGACGATCGACGTCGTCGTGCACAGCAACGGCAACGTCGTCCACACCGACTGGGCGCTCAACGAGGCGGCCGTGCAGAAGGTGTCGCCCGAGCGGATGCTGGAGGTCGTGCTGGAGATCGACGGCCGGCCGGTCACCGGGTTCGGCTGCGACGGCATCGTGTGTGCGACGCCCACCGGCTCGACCGCGTACGCCTTCTCGGCCGGCGGACCCGTCGTCTGGCCCGAGGTCGAGGCGCTGTTGATGGTCCCCATCAGCGCCCACGCGCTCTTCGCCAAGCCGCTGGTCACCTCGCCCACCTCGGTGCTCGCCGTCGAGGTCCAGCCGCACACCCCGCACGGGGTGCTGTGGTGCGACGGGCGCAGGACCGTCGAGCTGCCCGCCGGAGCGCGGGTCGAGGTGCGGCGCGGCGCGGTGCCCGTACGGCTGGCCCGGCTGCACCAGGCGTCCTTCACGGACCGGCTGGTGGCCAAGTTCGCGCTGCCGGTGTCGGGGTGGCGGGGCGCGCCGAACTGACCCCGGGCGGGGCGCCCGGGGACTCCTTCGTACCCACCCGATCCGGTGCCCCGGCCGCAGCCCGTGTGCGCGCCGGCCACGAAACCTCGTATGGTCATGTCCGTGTTGGAGGAGATGCGGATACGGTCGCTCGGAGTCATCGACGACGCGGTGGTGGAGCTGTCACCCGGTTTCACCGCGGTGACCGGTGAGACCGGCGCGGGCAAGACCATGGTCGTCACCAGCCTGGGGCTGCTGCTCGGCGGACGCGCCGACCCCGCCCTCGTGCGGATCGGTGCGAAGGCCGCGGTCGTCGAGGGCCGGATCACGGTGTCCGAGGGCGACGCGGCGGCGCTGCGGGCCGAGGAGGCCGGGGCGGAGATCGAGGACGGTGCGCTGCTGATCAGCCGTACCGTTTCGGCGGAGGGGCGCTCCCGCGCACATCTGGGCGGCAGATCCGTGCCGGTGGGCGTGCTGGCCGAACTCGCCGACGAACTCGTCGCCGTGCACGGCCAGACCGACCAGCAGGGGCTGCTCAAGCCGGCCCGGCAGCGGCAGGCCCTCGACCGGTACGCGGGCGACGGCGTCGCCGGACCGCACACCACGTACGCGGCGGCCTACCGGCGGCTGCGCGACGTCGCGAGCGAACTCGACGAACTGACGACGCGCGCCCGCGAACGCGCCCAGGAAGCCGATCTGCTGCGCTTCGGGCTGAACGAGGTCGCCGCGGTCGAACCGCTGCCCGGTGAGGACACCGAGCTGGCCGCCGAGGCCCAGCGGCTCGGCCACGCCGACGCCCTCGCCTCCGCCGCCTCCCTCGCGCACACCGCGCTGGCCGGCAATCCCGAGGACCAGGAGGCGGTCGACGCGGCGACCGTCGTGGCGGCGGCCGGGCAGGCGCTGGAAGGGGTCCGGTCCCACGACCCGGCGCTCGCCGCGCTGGCGGACCGGGTCGGCGAGATCTCCATCCTGCTCTCCGACGTCGCGGGCGAACTCGCGGGCTACGCCGACCAGCTGGACTCCGACCCGCTGCGGCTCGCCGCGGTCGAGGAGCGGCGCGCCGCGCTCACCGGGCTCACCCGCAAGTACGGCGACGACATCGGCGCCGTGCTGGCCTGGGCCGAGCAGGGGGCCGCGCGCCTCACGGAGCTGGAGAGCGACGATGACCGGATCGGCGAACTGACCGCGGAACGGGACGCGCTGCGCACCGAACTCTCCGGACTCGGACAGGCGCTGACCGACGCCCGTACGGCGGCGGCGGCGCTCTTTGCCGAGGCGGTCACCGCGGAACTCGCCTCCCTCGCCATGCCGCACGCCCGGGTCTCCTTCGACATCCGGCAGACCGAGGCGGCCGACGAGGCGTCCGGCATCGACATCGGCGGACGCAGCGTGGCCTACGGGCCGTCCGGCGCCGACGAGGTCGAACTGCTGCTGGCCCCGCACCCCGGCGCCCAGCCCCGCCCGATCGCCAAGGGCGCATCGGGCGGTGAGCTGTCCCGGGTGATGCTCGCCGTCGAGGTGGTCTTCGCCGGCTCCGACCCCGTACCCACCTACCTCTTCGACGAGGTCGACGCGGGCGTCGGCGGCAAGGCCGCCGTCGAGGTCGGGCGCCGGCTGGCGAAGCTCGCGAAGTCCGCCCAGGTCGTGGTCGTCACCCACCTGCCCCAGGTCGCCGCGTTCGCCGACCGTCAGCTGCTGGTCGAGAAGACCGTGGACGGCTCGGTGACCAGGAGCGGTGTCACCGTCCTGGAGGGCGAGGAGCGGGTACGGGAGCTGTCCCGGATGCTCGCGGGCCAGGAGGACTCCGAGACGGCCCGCGCCCACGCGGAGGAACTGCTCGCCACGGCACGGGCGGACGGCTGAGGGGTGTCCGGAATGTATCGTCGCGTCCGGCCCGGCGGGGCGCTCCGGGGGCGCTGAGCCCGCGGAGGGGCGCCGCGATCTTCACCCGTGCGAGTGGTGCGCCACGCCCGGTTTGTTGCGGTGCGCACCGGAGTTACGGTCCGGCCGTGCCGGAACGTGCGTACGGACTGGCATCCTTGGCGGTGTACATACCGCCGACTCGGCAGCCCCGGGAGCCATTCAACGTGTCACAGCTGCGTACGGTCCAAGTACTGGGCGGAGGCAGTGCGGGAAGCAGCGCCCATGTCGGCTCGCTGGCCGCCGGACTGGTCGCGAGAGGCGTGCAGGTCACGGTCTGCGCGCCCGCCGGGCTGGACCGAACCTACGATTTCTCCGCGACGGGGGCGCACTTCGCGCCCGTACCGAGGCGCACCGATCCGGCCTCCGTCGCCGCGCTGCGCGCTGCCTGCGCCGGCGCCGACGTGGTCCATGCGCACGGACCGCACGCCGCCGTACGGGCCGCTCTGGCGCTCGGCGGACGCCGCGTCCCGCTGGTCGTCACCTGGCACACCCGGTCCCATGCCGAGGGCGCCCGCCGCCGGCTGCTGCATCTGCTGGAGCGGAGGGCCGCCCGTGCGGCGGCCGTGGTGCTCGGTGCCTCGTCGGACCTGGTCGACCGGGCCCGGCGGCGTGGGGCGCGCGACGCCCGGCTCGCGCCCGTCGCCACTCCGGCACCGCGGCTCCCCGCCGTGCTGCTCGACGGCAAGGTGCGGGCCGAACTCGGCGCGGTGGAGCGGCCGTTGATCATGGCGGTCGGCAGTCTGGTGCCACAGCACGGGTTCGGCGCGCTGCTCGACGCGGCGCGGTCGTGGCGGCGGCTGGACACCGTACCCCTGCTGGTCATCGCGGGGGAGGGGCGCGAGCGGGCCGCTCTGCAGCGCCGGATCAAGGACGAGGACCTGCCCGTCGCGCTGATCGGCAGCCGGACCGATGTCACCGAGCTGCTGGCCGCCGCCGATCTGGTCGTGCTGCCCAGCCGCTGGGAGGCCCGCTCGATGGTGGCCCAGGACGCGCTGCGGATCGGCGTGCCGCTGGTCGCCACCGCGGTCGGCGGGGTGCCCGAACTCGTGGGCGACGCCGCGGAACTCGTGCCGTACGGGAACGCGGAGGCGCTCGCCCGCGCCGTGGCCCGGCTGCTCGGCGATCCGGCGGTACGGGACCGGCTGGCCGCCGCGGGTCTTGCCCAGGCGGCGAGTTGGCCGACCGAGGACGACACGATCGCCCAAGTGCTGAGCGTGTACGACGAGTTGGCGCATCCGTTGGCGGTGGCCCGGATCCGCTGAGCCGGGAGGGGGCCGGCCGCTACGACGCGTGGCGGCGGGCGCGCAGGGCCAGGCTCAGAGCCAGTACCGCCTGCGGATCGTCCAGATCGGTGCCGAGAAGTTCACCGATACGGGCGAGCCGGTTGTACAGCGTCTGACGGTTCAGGTGCAGCTCGCGCGCCGTCTCCGCCTTGCGGCCCGCATGCGCGAGGTAGGTCTCCAGCGTGGGCAGCAGCGGCGGGCGCGAGGTGCGGTCGTGATCGCGCAGCGGTCCGATCGCCCGCTCGACGAACGCCGCCAGGTCCGGATGGTCCCGCAGCCGCCAGAGCAGCAGGTCGATATCGAGGCGCCGGGCGTCGTACCAGGGCCGGTCGCTGAGCCCCTCTGCCGCCGTGGCCGTCTCCGCCGCGTGCCGGAGCCCCGCACCGGCCGTCGCCCAGCTGCCCGCCACCCCGACCACGACGACCGGGGGATGGGAACCCGCCCGTTCCAGACCGGCCCGCTCCACCCCGGCCCGCAGCGCCGCGGCGACCCGGTCGGCCACCGCCGTGCGCTCCGTCTCGGTCCGCAGCGCCAGCAGCAGCGGCACCCGGCCCTCCACCGGCCGCACCCCGAGCAACACCGGCACACCCACCGAGGACAGCTCCTCCAGGACCGCGCGGGCCAGCAGCGCCCAGTTGCCGGACGGGGACAGCTCGGGGGCCAGCCGCATCACCACGGGCAGCAGCGGCATCTCGCCCGGTTTGAAGCCCAGCACCCGGGCCTGGGCCGGTGCGTCCTCGGGCGCGATCCGGCCCTCCGCCAGATCCGTCAGGAAGTCACCGCGGCCGCGCGCGGCGAGTTCCTCCTCCTGGCGGGCCTGCATCAGCACCACGGCGAGCAGGCCGGCCGCGCGCTCCGCCGCCATCCGGTGCACCGTCACCAGCGGGCCGTCCACGGCCAGCAGGACCAGCCGGGCCCGTACCGAACCGGCCCCCGGGCCGCCGCCCGGCACATCCGCGAGCACCGCGCCGAGGGGCGGCGACTCGCGGGCCGCCCGGCCGCCGCGCATCCCGTCCCAGACC
This sequence comes from Streptomyces sp. NPDC050423, assembly GCF_040655445.1. Taxonomy (NCBI): domain Bacteria; kingdom Bacillati; phylum Actinomycetota; class Actinomycetes; order Kitasatosporales; family Streptomycetaceae; genus Streptomyces; species Streptomyces sp. NPDC050423. The sequence goes on along the minus strand of NZ_JBFAJY010000074.1, from coordinate 1,839 downwards.
TGGAGCGGATCGGCGGAGACCGGACCGGACCCGGTGCCCGCCGCGTACAGCAGCTGGCCGTCGGCCGTCTCCAGGAACACCGGGTTGGCCGTGAAGTCCGCCAGGATGCCCAGCACCTGGGGTACCCCGCCACCGCCGAGCAGCGCCTGGGTGCAGCGCCGGTGGACCTCCTCGGCCTGCTGGAGGAGCGCGTAGTGACCGTTGACGATCTCGGTGTGGATCTCCTCGGTCACCGTCACGAACGGCACCTCGCGGTGCAGCTGGACCAGCGGCAGCCCGGCGGCGCGCGCGGCGTCCACTATCGAGGCGGGCAGCCTGCTGAAACGCGGACCGAGTTCCACCACCAGGGCGGCGATGCCGCGGTCGGCGAGCCTGCGGACGAACGCGCGCTGCTCGGCGGGGCGGCTGCCGAGTCCCATACCGGTGGTGAGGAGCAGCTCGCCGCCCTTGAGCAGTGAGGCGATGTTGGGGACCTCGCCCGCGTGGACCCAGCGCACCGTACGGCTGAGCCGGTCGGCGCCGGACACCACCTCGGGGAGTCCGCTGCGCAGCCCCGGCAGTTCGAGGGCCCGCTGAACGGTGATGCCGCCTTGGGTCTCCACTGGCTGGCCTCGCGCTTCGGTCGGGTCGGATCGGGCGGACGCCCTGATCAGGAAGGTACCGGCCCAGGGCGCCGTCGGCGGCGCCGGGGCGGCGCGGCCCGGGTACGGCCGTGCCGACCGGACGGACGGCTGTCGCCGGCGGCGACGGGCCACCGTTGACAGCGGCCGGGGCCGCTGCGATCTTGAAAATCCTGTGGGGTGACGGGCGCTTCGGTCCGTCCGGGGGAGTGGGGGAACAGTGGACGAGAACGTACGGCTTCCGGGCCCGCTGGTCGGCACCGAGTGGCTCGCCGAGCGGCTGGGTGCGCCCGGTCTGCTGGTGCTCGACGCCTCGGTCGGCGCGCACCGGGGCGCCGGGCAGCGGATTCCGGGCGCGCGGCCCTTCGACATCGACGGTGCGCTCAGCGACCACTCGGTCCCGCTGCCCCACGCGATGCCGGAGCCCGCCCGGTTCACCGAGGAGCTGCGCTCCCTGGGCCTGCGCACCGGTGACACCGTCGTCGTCTACGACGGGGCGGGCGTCTACTCCAGCCCCCGCGCCTGGTGGATGCTCCGGGCGATGGGCTTCGACCGGGTGGCCGTGCTCGACGGCGGTCTGCCCGGCTGGGCCGGCGCCGGCCTGCCGCTGGAGAGCGGTGCGCCCGTGGTTGCCACGGAGCGCGGTGACTTCACGGCCGCGCCGCGCGCGGGCCTGGTCGTCGGCGCCGGCGAGGTGGCGCGGGCGCTGGCCGACCCCGCGGCCGCCGTGTTCGACGCCAGGTCCCGGGAACGGTTTCTCGGCAGGGCACCCGAACCGCGTGCGGGGCTGCGCGGCGGCCATATGCCGGGGGCGGTCGGTCTGCCGTTCGGTGAGATCCAGAGCGAGGGCCGGATGCGCCCGGCGGCCGAACTGCGCGCCGCGTTCACCGCCCTGGCGGGCGAGCGGAAGCGCCTGTACTTCAGCTGCGGATCGGGTGTCACCGCCTGCGTCCTGGCGCTGGGGGCGGAGCTGGCCGGATACCGCGAGACGGCGGTGTACGACGGCTCCTGGAGTGAGTGGGGACTGCCCTCGGAGCTGCGCCCCGTCGTGACGGGACCCGAGAGCGCCTGACGGCGGGGACCGGCCGGCCTCCGCGCGGGCAGGCCCGGCCCCAGCTCCGCGTACGGACACCACTGACGGCGCCCCGGAGGATGCCCGGGTCTGACGTCCGGCTTTCCGGGCCGCCCGGTGCCGCCCCGGCTACAGTGGGCGGAGCCG
>NZ_JBFAJY010000073.1:0-17446 GCF_040655445.1 Streptomyces sp. NPDC050423 | reverse complement strand
GCGTGGGCATGACCCTGGCTGCCGTAACCAAGGACCGCGACCTTGCGGCCCTGGATGATGGACAGGTCGGCATCGTCGTCGTAGAACAGCTCGGCGGACATGGGGAGTTCTCCTTGGTTCCTGGGATGTGAGGATGTGCGGACGGACAAGGGGACGGCGGGCGTGCTACGCGCTCTGCGCGCGTGCCGCCGTGGCGGCGCCGGCCGGGGTCAGGCGGATCGGCCGGGCCTCTCGCGCGGTGCGGTCGGCCAGGGCCCGGGAGCCGCGGCCGATCGCGATCGCGCCGGACTGGACGAGCTCCTTGATGCCGAAGGCCGCGAGCATCCGGAGCATCGCGTCGAGCTTGTCGCCGGAGCCGGTCGCCTCCAGGGTGACGGCGTCGGGCGAGACGTCCACGGTCCTGGCCCGGAACAGCTCGGCGATCTGGACGATCTGGGCGCGGGAGCCGTTGTCGGCGCTCACCTTCACCAGGACCAGTTCGCGCTGGACGGCGGAGTCGGCCTCCAGCTCGACGATCTTCAGGACGTTGACCAGCTTGTTGAGCTGCTTGGTCACCTGCTCCAGGGCGAGTTCGTGGTCGACCCTGACGACGATGGTGATGCGGGAGAGATCGGGGTGTTCGGTGGTGCCGACCGCGAGCGAGTCGATGTTGAAGCCGCGCCGCGAGAACAGGGCGGCGACCCGGGCGAGGATGCCGGGAGTGTTCTCGACCAGGACGGAGAGCGTGTGCTGGGACATGTCGGGAGGTCCTCTCAGTCGTCCGCGGAGTCGCCGAAGTCGGGGCGTACGTCGCGTGCGGCCATGATGTCGTCGTTGGAGGTGCCGGCAGGGACCATCGGCCACACCATCGCGTCCTCGTGGACGATGAAGTCCACAACGACGGGGCGGTCGTTGATCGCGTTGGCCTTGTCGATGATCGCGTCGAGCTCGTACGGGTTCTCGCAGCGCAGGCCCACACAGCCCATCGCCTCGGAGAGCTGTACGAAGTCCGGGACCCGGGTGCCGCGGTTGGTGGTGGATCCCACTCCGCGGGTCGAGCCGGTGGTGGCGTTGGTGGCGCCGTCGTGCAGCACGGTGTTGGAGAACCGTGCGCCGTAGAAGAGGCTCTGCCACTGGCGGACCATCCCGAGCGCGCCGTTGTTGATGATCGCGACCTTGATCGGGATGTTGTTGAGCGCGCAGGTGGTGAGCTCCTGATTGGTCATCTGGAAGCAGCCGTCACCGTCGATCGCCCAGACCGTACGGTCCGGCATCCCGGCCTTGGCACCCATCGCCGCAGGCACCGCGTACCCCATCGTTCCGGCACCGCCCGAGTTGAACCAGGTGCCGGGCTCCTCGTGCGGGAGGAACTGCGCCGCCCACATCTGGTGCTGGCCCACCCCGGACGCGAACAGTGTTCCTTCGGGGGCGAGTTGACCGATGCGTTCGATGACCTGCTGCGGGGAGAGCAGCCCCGGGTCGGCGGGGAGTTCGTAGCCGCGACGGTAGGTGGCCCGCCAGCGGTCCAGGTCCCGCCACCAGTCGGCGTAGTCGCCGACGCGCCCCTCCTCACGCTCACCGCGCACGGCGGCGGCCAGGGCGGCGATCACCTCGCGGGCGTCGCCGACGATGGGGACGTCCGCGAGCCGGTTCTTGCCGATCTCCGCAGGGTCGATGTCGGCGTGGACGACCATGGCGTGCGGGGCGAAGCCGTCCAGCTTCCCGGTGACCCGGTCGTCGAACCGGGCGCCGAGCGCGACGATCAGGTCGGCCTTCTGGAGTGCGGCGACGGCCGCGACGTCCCCGTGCATACCGGGCATTCCCACGTGCTGGGGGTGGCTGCCGGGGAAGGCGCCGAGTGCCATCAGGGTGGTGACGACGGGCGCCCCGGTCAGCTCGGCCAGGGTGCGCAGCTCGTCGGTGGCGCGCGCCTTGAGCACCCCGCCGCCGACGTACAGGACCGGCCGGCGAGCCGCGGCGATGAGCCGCGCGGCCTCGCGGATCTGCTTGGGGTGCGGCTTGGTGACCGGGCGGTAGCCGGACAGTTCCAGCACCGGCGGCCACTGGAAGGTGGTGGCCGCCTGGAGGGCGTCCTTGGTGATGTCGATGAGTACCGGTCCGGGGCGGCCGGTGGAGGCGATGTGGAAGGCCTCGGCAACTGTCCGCGGGATGTCGTCGGCGTTGGTGACCAGGAAGTTGTGCTTGGTGATCGGCATGGTGATGCCGACGATGTCCGCCTCCTGGAACGCGTCCGTGCCGATCGACTTGGAGGGGACCTGGCCGGTGATCGCGATCATCGGCACGGAGTCCATGTGCGCGTCCGCGATCGGAGTCACCAGATTGGTGGCGCCCGGACCCGACGTCGCCATGCACACCCCCACCTTGCCGGTGGCCTGGGCGTATCCGGTGGCCGCGTGCCCGGCGCCCTGCTCGTGGCGGACCAGTACGTGACGGACCCGGGTCGAGTCCATCAGGGGGTCGTACGCCGGAAGGATGCAGCCGCCCGGGATGCCGAACACGGTGTCCGCGCCGGCCTCTTCGAGAGCGCGGATGAGGGACTGGGCGCCCGTCACCTGCTCGGCGCCGGTGTCCGGCTGCCCGGTGGTACGGGTCCGCGCTTGCGGAAGGAGGGCCGCGGGGGCCTGCTGCACAGCGTTTGGCATCGTCAGTTCCAAAAGTCCGTAGGAGTGTTGTCGAGGACGTTTCGGTGATCGGCAGCCGCGGGAGCGGCCGGGTGGTACGTGCCCGCCGCCGGGTGATCACCGCAACGGTGCACCCGGCGGACCCCGGGCCGGGTCAGGGCGGGGTCCCCGCCGTCAGCAGGGCGTCGCAGGCGTGCCGTACGACGTCGAGGCCGGAGAGCCTCTTGACGAGCGGCCCGTCCACGCTCAGCTCGCCGCGCACCGCCACCGCCGCCGCGTAGCCCCGGTCCACCGGGACGTCGAGGAGGGTCCAGCCGGACGGCGGGTACGGGCCCTCGGGGCGGCCCGAGCCGACGTAGTCGAGGGCGGGATCGCGGCCGAGTCCCGTACCGAGGCCCTTGAGGTAGGCCTCCTTGCGGGTCCACAGCCGGGCCAGTGCCCGGGGCCGTTCCGCGGGGCCGAGCGCGGCCAGTTCGGCCTGCTCGTCCACGTGCAGCATCGAGGCGAGTTCCGCGGTGCCCTCCTCGTCCCCCACCAGCTCCACGTCGACCCCTATGGGGGCCGCCGCGGTGCCGACGACGGCGAGGTCGCCGCGGTGGGACAGGGAGAAGAACAGCCGGTCGTCGGCGTCGACCACGGTGGGCCGGCCGTGCGGTCCGCCGCAGCAGGGGCAGGTGTCCCGGCCGAAGTGGACCTCCTCGGGGCGCAGGCTCAGGTACGAGCCGAGCAGCCGGCGGAGGGCGACATGCGCGGCCGTGAACCGGGTTCGGTCGGCGGCGTGCATGAGGGTGGCGGCACGTTGACGCTCGGTCGCGTCGAGTACCTGTTCGTCCAGGATGCCGATGGGGACATCCGAGACCCTCAGGAGCCAGAGGTCCAGTGAGCCGGGGGGTGGCAGCTCACGAACGACCCACGGCAGGGTTTGTTCCACGGGGTCTCTCCTGTTCGTTCGAGAGTGACAGGCGAGCCGGGTCTCACTGCGTGGCCGGCGCGATCGGCAGGTCGCGCCTTCCGCGCAGCGGCCCGATCAGGAGGAGCAGCGGGGTCAGGGCGAGTCCGGCGGTGAGCAGCCACAGGGTGGGCCGCATACCGAGGACGGTGCCGAGGGTTCCGCCGAGCAGTGAACCAATGGGAATGGCGCCGAAGTTCGCGACCGAGATGCTGGCCGAGACGCGGCCGAGCAGCTGGGGCGGACAGTAGCGCTGGCGGAACGCTCCCTGGATCACGTTGGCGAGCACGACGCCGAGCGAGAGCACGGCGCTCCCGACCACCAGGGCGGACAGGGTCCAGTTCTTGTTGGTCAGCGGGATGAGCAGGGCGAACGGGGCGCTGAGGATCGTGGCGACGAGCAGTCCGCGGGCCGAGCCGAACCGTGCGATCAGGCGTTTCGCGTTGGCGGCACCGAGGATGCCGCCGATGCTGCTCGACGCGAGGAGCCATCCGGTGGCGCCTTGGGGCACCCCGAGCCCACGGAGGATGAAGACGGGCAGGATCGCCGCCTCGGCCGTGAGCAGCAGGTTGGTGGCGGTGCCGTACAGGGTGAGGACTCGCAGGTAGGGGTCCTTGAAGGCGAACCGGAGTCCTTCCTTGATGTCCTGTATCAGGGCCGGCCGTTCGGTGGGTTTCTCCGGGATCGGCTCCTTCTTGCGGATGCCGGACAGGCAGAGCGCGGAGACGAGGAACGTCGCCGAGTTGACGAGGAGTCCGGAGGTGGCGCCGAACACCTGGGCCAGCAGGCCGCCCCCGCCGAGGCCCGCGACCTGGGCGACCGATTCGCTGCCCTGGAGCTTGGCGTTGGCCTCCTGGAGGTCCTCGGGTTCGACGACGGAGGGCACGTAGACCTTGTACGAGATTCCGAAGAACACCGCGGCGAACCCATTGATCAGTGCCACGAACAGCAGTTGGGTCAGCGTCAGGATTCCGAGCCAGCCCGCGACCGGCACGCTCGCCAGGAGCACGAGCGGGACCAGGTTGCAGATCTGCATGATCGGCCGTCGCCGCATCCGGTCGACCCAGGCGCCGGCCGGCAGGCCGATCAGCAGCCAGGGCAGCCAGGGGGCCGCGGCCAGCAGACTCACCGAGAAGACGCTCTCCTTGAGCGTCACCGTGGCCACGAGAGGCATGGCGACGGCGGTGATGTTGATGCCGACGCGGTTGGTCGTCTCACCGATCCACAGCAGCCGGAAGTCGCGGTTGGTGCGCAGTCCGCCGCGCGGCGGCGGTTCCTGCTCCGTGTCGGTGTCGCGCTCGGTCAGCCGGGCGTTCATGACGTCACCGCCCTGAGTACGGCCTGCGTGAGCAGCGCGCTCCCGTCCGACCAGCGTGTGCGCCGGTCGGTCAGCTCTGTTTTCAGCACGTCCCGCCGGGTGGCGAGCGTACGTATCCCGTCGGCCGTGGAGCCGGGTCCGCCGCCGTGGGAGCACGCCTCGGCCACCCGGTCGGGGGCCAGTCCGCCGTCGTCGACGGCGGTGAAGCGGGCCGCGTCCGCCAGCGGCCGGCCGGAGTCCAGGGCGCCGAGCACGGTCTCGCCGACCAGATGGTGTGCGGCCCGGAACGGCATCCCGTCCAGCACGAGCCGCTCGGCCAGGTAGGTGGCCGAGGTGAAGCCGTCCACGGCCCGCGCCGTCATGCGTGCGCGCTCCGGTTCGGTGCCCGCGACCACCAGGCTCAGCAGCGTCACCGCGTCGGTGGTGCCGCTGAGACCGGGCCACAGGTGCCGTACGGCCTCGGTGCCGACCGCGATGGCGTTGGTGTAGCCACCGGTGGTCATCGCGGTCGCCGCGCCGACGAAGGCGCCCAGGCTCGCACCGGACCGGCCCTGGATGTGTTCGAGGAGGAACGGGTTGCGTTTCTGCGGCATCATCGAGCTGGACCCGACGAGGGTGTCCCCCACCCGCAGCAGCCCGAACTCCTCCGACGTCCAGGTGCTCAGGTCCCGGCCGGCCCGCGCCAGCGCGACGCCGAGGACGGCGGACGCCGAGAGCAGGTCCAGGACGAAGTCACGGGAGGCCACGGCGTCGACCGAGTTGGGCGCGGCGGAGCTGAAGCCGAGCAGTTCGGCGGTGCGCCGGGGGTCGATGGGGACGGAGGTCCCGCCGATCGCACCGGCTCCCAGCGGGTTGACGTCGATCTGGCGTCCGGCGTCCAGCAGCGCCTCGTACGCGCGCAGTACGGCGCCGGCGACGCCGGCGAGGTAGTGGCCGTAGCTGATCGGCACGGCGGGCTGGCCGTGGGTGTAGGCGGGCATGACCACGTCCCGGTACTCCTCGGCCCTGTCCAGGAGCACTCCCGCGAGCCGGTCGACCGCGTCGAGCAGCGCCAGGTAGGGGCCGCGGGTCTTGAGCCGGGTGGTGGTGGCGTTGAGGTCGTTGCGCGAGCGGCCGGTGTGCAGGATGCCGCCGGTCCGGTCGCCCAACTGCTCGATGAGGTGTCCCTCGTAGGCGAGATAGACGCCGCGCGGCATCGGCCTGGAGCGGACCGGTGCGAAGTCCTGCCCGCGCAGTTCCTCGATGGCGCGCAGCAGAGCGGCGGCCCGGTCCGCGTCGACGATCCCGCGCTCGGTGAGCATGATCAGGTGGGCCCGGTCGACCTCGCTGATGGAGCGCAGTTCCTCGCCGAGCCCGTCGGCGGTGTCCGGCAGGTACTGGTCGTAGACGATGCGGTGCGCCTCGGCGTCGAGCGCGGCCTTGAGCCGGCCGGTGTCGACGCCGTGCGCGGGCGCTGTGGTCATGCGTATGCCTCCTCTGTGTGCAGATCCGCGTAGGACACGGCTTCGCCGAGCAGGGCCACGGCCCGGTCGGCGGCTTCGGCGGCCCGTCCCGAGCGGTCGGCGACGGCGATGACGTGGCCGATGCGGCCCCGGAAGTCCTCGGCGGGGCCGACCGGTTCGCCCGGGGCGCGGTAGAGCAGCGCCTCGACGGTGCCCGGTACGGTCCGGGCCCGGTGCACGGCTTCGTCCAGTGCGGCGGACCGCGCCAGGATGCCGTCCCGCGCACAGGTGAGGAACCGGATCGAGGCACGGGCGTAGCCGCCGCGCTCCAGTGCGGGAGCGGCGCCGAGCGCGGCCAGCACCTGGGCCCGTACGAGGTCGATCCCGCAGGCCCTGCGGACCAGTTCGGGGATCATGCCGCCGGCCAGCCGGGGGTTGACCTCGATGACCTCGGCGGTCCGGGTGCCGGTCAGCCGCAGTTCCACGTGGGCGGCGCCCCAGCCGAGGCCGAGCGCCCGCACCGCGCGTACCGCGGTCTCGCGCAGGGCGATCTCCTGCTCGCCGGGGAGCGCGGCCGGCACGTCGTGCCCGGTCTCGACGAAGGCGGGCAGCGGTCCGACGTGTTTGGCCACGGTGACGACGGCTTCGGTGCCGAACACCTCGACGGAGAACTCCGGACCTGTCAGGTACTCCTCGACCAGGATCCGGCCCGGTGCGGTGATGCCCCGCTCGTTGACGGTGGCCGACAGCAGCGTCGCGGCGTGCTCGGCGACCTCGTCGAGGTCCGCGCAGAGCCGTACGCCCAGACTCCCCGATCCCTGCACGGGTTTGACCACGACGGGCAGTCCGATGCCGCGGGCCGCGTCGATCGCGCCGACGACCTCGGAGACGACGGCGAAGTCCGCCGAGCCGACGCCGGCGCCGGTCAGGGTCCGGCGCTGCTCCGCCTTGTCGCGGCAGGCCCGCACGGCCTCGGCCGACGGTCCGGGCAGGCCGAGCCGGTACGCCAGTGCGGCGGCGGTGGGCACGTAGTACTCGGAGCTGGTCAGGACGCCCGCGACGGTGGCCTCGGTCTCCAGCGCCCGGACGGCCGTCCACAGCGCGGACTCGTCGGAGGTGTCCACGACGACCGTCCGCAGCCGGTCCTCGGCGGCGTACGGGTAGCGGCCCGGGTCCGCGCAGAGCAGCACCGGCACCACGCCCAGTTCGGCCGCGCGCCGCGCGAACAGCCGTCCCGTGCCGGTGGTGTTGCTCTCCACCAGGAGCAGCAGGCGCTCGCTCATGAGCCGACCACCGGCAGCACCACGTCGTCGAAGCCGCGGCGGGCCCACAGCAGCCGGGACCAGGCGGCGGTGGCGTCCAGCGGGTGTTCGACGGTGCGGGGGCCGCCCGCGGCGGGGGCGGGGACGATCCCCTGCTCGCTCAGCCAGGTGTCGTTGTAGACGGTGGACTGGTAGCGGTAGCCCTCGTCCGGGAGCACCATCACGACGGTGCTCTCCGGGTTCCGCTCCGCCCACCAGGACGCCACCTGGAAGGACGCGCCGCTGGTCGGGCCCATGAACAGGCCGTGCGCGCGGTAGAGCTCGTGGGTCGCGTGGAACGCCTCGGGGGCGGTCACCCAGTGGACCTCGTCGTAGGCGTTGTGGCTGACGTTGCCCGGGTGGATGCTGCTGCCCAGTCCGCGCAGTGTGCGCGGTCCGTCCGGGCTGCCGAAGATGATGCTGCCCTGGGTGTCCACGCCGACCAGGTGCAGTGCCGGGCCGGTCTGCCGCAGCGCGGCGGCGAGTCCGCCGGTGGAGCCGCCCGAACCCACCGGGCCCACCAGGCAGTCCACGGCGCCGACGGTGTCCCCGATCAGATCGGCGACGACGCCGTACGCGCCGGGGTTGTCGGGGTTGTCGTACTGGCCGGGGACGAAGGCCTCGGGGTCCTGCCGGCGCAGCTCCTCCACGCGGGCGAGCCGTGCGCCCTGGATGCCGCCGGCCTGGCCGGTGTGCTCGACGATCTCCACGGTCGTGCCGAGCATTTCGAGCCGGGTGCGCAGATCGCGGTCGATCGCCGAGTCCCCGACGATGGTCAGCGGGTAGCCGCGCAGCCGGCAGACCATGGCCAGGCCCAGCGCGAAGGTGCCGGAGGAGGTCTCGATGATCCGGGTGCCGGGCGAGATCAGTCCGGCGGCCTCGGCCCGGTCGAGTATGTAGCGGGCGGGCAGCAGCTTCATCAGGCTGAAGGCGGCCGCGTAGAGGTTGTCGCTCACCTTGATGATGCGGGGCAGCTCCGTCGCCTCCACGATCGAGGAGTGAGCCTTGGGCAGAGTCGTCGTCATGTCAGTCACCCGTTGTGTAGTTCCACTGCTCGTGAATTCCGAGCTCTTGCAGGAGGTCCTGGGCCACGTCGGTCCGCGCCTCGACCTCGGGGTCGTCCCGGTCGAAGAGGAGTCCGGCGATGTCCCCGCTGTGCGCCGCCTGTATTCCGACGGCTCCGGTGGTCCGCGCGATGTCACGGATGCGGTCGAGCTCCGGGATCGGCAGATGGCGCTGGTTGATCTCCGTGCTGGCCGTGGCCACCGATCCCAGCAGGGCCACGTCCTTCATCTGGATGGCCTCCCGGAGCATCGCCTGCAGCCGGGTGAAGAGGCCGATCTCGTCCTGCCCGTAGCGGGCCGGCGAGAAGGCCAGCGTGTCCACGCCCCGCCCGCCGCCCTCGGGGCGGGAGCCGAAGCCGAGAATCCGCAGGGCCGGCATCCGGTAGCCGAAGTCCTCGATCACCGTGCCCTCGCGCTGGGCGAACAGGACCGTGGACTCCTCGAACATGAGGGAGTCGGAGGCGGTCTCGGCGCGCACCGCGATCCTGGCGACTTCCTGCGGCGGCAGCGGGCTGACGAACGCGTCCTTGACCGCCCAGATCGCGGCGAGCACATCGCTCGTCGACGAGCCGAAGCCCCGGCACAGCGGTACGTCACCGGTGAGGTCCAGATGGCCGCCCGCCGGCTCGGCGCCCGGCGGTGTCACGGCGCGGACCGCGAGTTCGGCCGCGCGCCGTGCCTTGCCCTTCCACTCCGGCGTGACGGTGACCTCGTCGCCGGGGGCGGGGATGAACGTCGCGCGAGTCGCGTGAATGGTGCAGGGAAGAGTGACGAGACCTCGGGTGAGCCCGTTGTCGCCGGTGAAAACGCCTTGCAGGATCTCACCGTGGTGGACGGGGGCTGAAGCTACCCCGACACGCCAGCCGGAATGATCAACCATTTCCTTGACTTTCTGTTGCCGGGAGCCATGGCCTGCGGATGGGTTCACGCTATGCAGGCCGGAACCCGCCGCCCGGCGGCAAGAGCGGCAGCCCGCGGGCAATTTGGGGGGCCGCGGCCGGCCGGGAACGCGCAGGTGCCCGGGGCCGCCGTCGTGGCGGTCCCGGGCACCTGCGCCGTGTCGTGAGGATCAGTGACGTACTCCGCGCAACTCCTCGGCCAGCACCTTTCCGATCTCGCGCAGGGGCTCGGCGGTGGTCATGTCCCAGTGCTCGCAGTCGATGTCGTACTCCTCGACCCGGCCCAGGACATGGGGTGCCCAGGAGTCGGCGCCGGTCGCCGCTGCGGGTGTGCGGGCGGCGTTGAAGAACACGGTGTCGCCGCCGAACCGCCGCCGCGGAACGTACCGGTAGCGCATCTCCAGGTTCCCGGCCGTGGCGGCGACGACCGCGGCGGCCTGGGCCGGCTCCAGCGCGCCCAGGATCGCGTCCTCGGCGCGCAGCACGGCGGCCAGCTCCGCCGCGTCCGGGGCGCTGTCGGCGCACCGCACGTCGAGTTCGGCGCCGCGGCCCCCGAGCAGGGCGGTCAGGACCTCGCGGCCGGTGACGGCGGGTGGCCGGAACCCGTCGGGCAGCGGGTAGGAGTCGAGCAGCGCCAGGAGTGCCACCTCCTCGCCCTGCTCCTCCAGCCGGGCCGCGATCGCGTGCGCCACGAGTCCGCCGAACGACCAGCCGAGCAGGTGGTACGGGCCGTGGGCCTGGACCGAGCGGATCTCGGCCACATAGCTGTCGGCCATCTCCTCGATGCCGGCCGGCCGGTCCGCCGGGCTCGTCAACTCCCTGGCCTGCAGGCCGATCAGCGGCCGCTGTCCGCCGATGTGCCGGAGCAGTCCGGCGTACGACCAGCTCATCCCGGAGATCGCGTGGACGCAGAACAGCGGGGCCTCGGTGGCGGCGGGGGACGCGGCGCGGATCGGCAGCAGCGTCTCCATCGGGTCGCCGCTCGTGTTCGAGGCGATGTGTTCGGCGAGCAGCGCGGGCGTCGGGTACTGGAACAGGTCCCGGATGGTGACGCGGGTCTCCCAGATACCGCGGATCCGGCCGATCAGCCGGGTGGCGAGCAGGGAGTGGCCGCCCAGTTGGAAGAAGTGGTCGTCGATGGTGACCGACGGCACCCCGAGGGTGGCGGCGAAGAGGCCGCACAGGACTTCCTCCGCCGGGGTGCGCGGTGCCCTGCCGCCGCCGGTGTCGGCCTGCGGCGGTTCGGGCAGGGCGCGCCGGTCGAGCTTGCCGTTGACCGTCAGGGGCAGCGCGTCCAGCGGCACGATCGTGGCCGGAACCATGTACTCGGGCAGCGCCGCGACCGCGTGCCGGCGCAGCTCGGAGAGGTCGGGCCGGCCGCTGCCCTCGGTGGGCACCACGTACGCCACCAGGCGCTTGTCACCGGGCCGGTCCTCGCGGATCAGCACCGCCACCTGCGCGAGGGAGGGGTGCCGCAGCAGTGCCGATTCGATCTCACCCGGCTCGATGCGGAAACCCCGCAGCTTGATCTGCTGGTCGGCCCGGCCGAAATACTCCAGCGCCCCGTCCTGGCTCCAGCGCGCCAGGTCGCCGGTCCGGTACATCCGGGAGCCGGGCGCACCGTGCGGGTCGGCGACGAAGCGTTCCGCGCTCAGTGCGGGCTGCCCGATGTAGCCGTGGGCGAGGCCGTGCCCGGAGACGTAGAGCTCACCGGGGACGCCCGGCGGCTGCTGCCGGAGGTTCTCGTCGAGCACGTAGGCGTGTTTGCCGGTGACGGGCCGTCCGATCGGGATGGCGGGCGCCGGCCGGGTGAGGACGTGGGCGGTGGTGAAGCCCATGCTCTCGGCCGGCCCGTAGCCGTTGACCAGGTGGAGGTGGGGGTGGTCGGCGAGCGCCTTGGCGGTGTGGGCGGGCGAGGCCGCCTCACCGGCGGTCATCGCCTCCTTGATCCGGGAGAAGACCACCGGGTGCTCGTCGAGCATGTGGTTGAACAGGCTCGCCGACATCTGGAGGGTGGTGACGCCGTGCCGCTCGACCAGCTCCGCGATCTGGTGCGGGTCGGTGTGCTGGCCGGGCTGCAGGACGCAGACGCCGCCGTGCAGGAGCGGTCCGAAGACCTCCAGGGCGAAGGCGTCCCAGGACACCGGTGAGCTCTGGAGATAGGTCTGCTCCGGTCCGAAGTCCAGGTAGTCGGGGCCGATGAAGGTGGCGGCCAGCGCCCGGTGCGACGCGGCGACCCCCTTGGGGAGCCCGGTCGACCCGGAGGTGAACATCACGCACGCGATGGATTCGGGGTGCCCGCCCGTCTCCACCGGTGTCCCGGGCAGGCCGCTGATCGCGGGGATCTCCGCGGTCAGGTCGACGAGGGTGGCCGGGGTCGACAGGGCCGTCAGGTGGGCCTGGGTGACCAGCGCCGCCGGGCCGGTCTGCCCGAGGACGGTGTTCAGCCGGTCGGCCGGGAACTGCGGGTCGAGCAGGGTGTATCCGGCCCCGGCCTTCAGGGCGGCGAGCAGCGCTGCGATGAGCTGCGGGGAACGCTCCAGGTGGATGGCGACGATGCTGCCCGGGGTGACGCCGCGCGCGGTGAGGTGGCGGGCCAGCCGGTTGGACCAGATGTCCAGCTCCTGGTACGTCACCTGCTGCTCCTCGTGGACCAGCGCCACCGAGTGCGGTGTGCGGGCGGCCTGTTCGGTGAACAGTCCGTCGAGCCCCGGGGCGGGCGCCGGCGTCTGCGCGCCGCTCCACTCGCGCAGCCGGGCCCTGTCTTCCTCGGAGACCGTCTCCAGTTCCGCCAGCGGCAGATCGGGGCTTGCCACGGCCCCGGTGAGGAGCCGGACCAGGCGGTCCGCCGTGGCCTCGATGGTGCGTGCCTCGTAGAGGTCGGTGGTGTACTCGATCAGGATGTCGAGGCCGTCGGGGCGCCCGTCCCCGGTGCGGTTCTCGGCGAAGGCGAAGGTGAGGTCGAACTTCGCCACGGAGACCGGCGGGGCGGCGAACTCGCTCTCCAGCCCGGCGAGCCGGGGGGCCTCGTTGCTGGTGTCCCCGACGGTGAGCATGATCTGGAAGAGGGGGTGGCGGGCGGTGGTGCGCTCGGGGTTGAGGGCTTCGACCAGCCGGTCGAACGGCAGGTCCTGGTGGGCCCATGCGGCGAGGTCGGTCTCCCGGACGCGGGTCAGCAGTTCCCGGAAGCTCGGGTCACCGCTGGTGTCGGTCCGGAGCACGAGTGTGTTGACGAAGAAGCCGACGAGGTCGTCGAGCTTCTGGTCGGTGCGCCCGGCGACGGGTGAGCCGAGCGGGATGTCGTGCCCGGCGCCGGACCGCGCCAGCAGCGTCGCGACGGCCGCCTGCGCCACCATGAAGAACGTGGTCCCGGTGTCCTGGGCCAGCGACATCAGGGCGGTGTGCAGTTCGGCGGGGCAGTGCACGGCGTGGGTGCGGCCCCGGTTGGAGGCGACGGCGGGGCGGGCGTGGTCGGTGGGGAGCGTGGCCTCCTCCGGCAGTTCGGCGAGCACCCCGCGCCAGTGGCCGAGTTGGCGTTCCTCGTCGCGTTCCAGGAGGCGTTGCTGCCAGAGGGAGTAGTCGGCGTACTGGACCGGCAGCGGCTCCCACGCGGGGGCGGCGCCCTCGGCGCGGGCCTCGTAGGCGGTGGCCAGGTCGCGGAAGAGCGGTCCGTTCGACCAGCCGTCGGAGGCGATGTGATGGATCACGAGCAGGAGTACGTGGTCCGCGGCGCCGAGCTTCAGCAGCTTCGCCCGGTACGGGGTCTCGGCCGACAGGTCGAAGGTCCGGCCGGCCTCGGCGGCCAGCCGTTCCGTGAGCGCTTCCTCGGTGGTGCTGACGAGGGGCAGGCCGGGGGCGGTCGGGGGCAGGACGTGCTGGTACGGGACGTTCTCGTGGGTGGGGAAGACGGTGCGCAGGCCTTCGTGACGGGTGGTGAGGTCGGTGAGGGCCAGTTCTAGGGCCCGGTGGTCGAGAGGGCCCTTGAGCCGCAGGGCAAGCGGGATGTTGTAGGTGGCTGAGGGGCCTTCCATCTGGTCGAGGAACCACAGCCGCTGCTGGGCGGAGGAGAGCGGAACGCGCTCCGGCCGCTCCTGGGGCATCAGCGCCGGCCGCCGCTCCCCGCTGCCCTCGACCGCGATCCGCTCGGCCAGCTGCGCGACCGTCGCGTACTGGAACAGGTCCCGGATGGTGATCTCGGTGTCCCACACGGCGCGGATGCGGCTGACGAGCCGGGTGGCGAGCAGGGAGTGCCCGCCGCGCCGGAAGAAGTGGTCGTCGATGGTGACCGACGGCAGTCCGAGTACGGCCGCGAAGAGACCGCACAGGACTTCCTCGGCGGGCGTCCTGGGCGGGCGGCCCCCGGCGTCGGCGCTCAGCAGGGGTGCGGGCAGGGCGCGTCGGTCGACCTTGCCGTTGGTGGTGAGGGGGATCTCGTCGAGGACCACGAAGGCGGCCGGGACCATGTACTCCGGGAGTGCGACGGAGATCTCGCGGTGCACGGCGTCGGTGTCGATCCGGGCGCCGTCGGCGGCGACGAGGTAGGCGGCGAGGCGCTTGTCGCCGGGCCGGTCCTCCCGGACGACGACGGTCGCCTGGCCCACACTCTCGTGAGCGGCCAACGCCGTCTCGATCTCACCGAGTTCGATACGGAAGCCGCGGAGCTTGACCTGCTGGTCGGCCCGGCCCAGGTACTCGACGGAGCCCGCGAGGTTCCAGCGGACCAGGTCGCCCGTCCGGTACATCCGCGTACCGGGCGGACCGAACGGGTCCGCGACGAAGCGCTCCGCCGTCAGCGAGGCGCGGTTGAGGTATCCCTGCGCCAGGCCGGCGCCGGCGATGTACAGCTCACCGGGAGCGCCGGGGGCGGCGAGCTGAAGGGCGGCGTCGAGGACGTAGACGCGGTGGTTGTCGAGGGGCTCCCCGATCGGGATGGCACCCGGGTAGTCCAGGGGCCGGTGGATGCGGTGGGTGGTGGCGAAGGTCGTCGTCTCCGTCGGACCGTAACCATTGACGACGGTGAGGTCCGGGCAGCGGTCCATGACCCGGCGTACCGCCTCCGGCGGAACCACGTCACCGCCCGCCCAGACCTCGCTCACCCCGGCGAACGCCTCCGGAGCCTCCTCCGCCATCACGCGGAACAGCCCGGCCGTCAGCCAGAGCGAGGTGATCCGGTGCTCGGCGAGGAGCCGCTGGTAGTCGGCCGGGGCGAGATGGCCGCGTGGTGCCACCACGACGGTGCGGCCGTTCAGCCACGGCACCCAGATCTCGTACGTCGAGGCGTCGAAGGCGGCCGGTGAGTGGAACAGCACGCGCCGGTGGCCGCCGTTCGCGTACATGGTCTGGGCGGCCAGGTCCGCGACATTGCGGTGGGTGACCGCGACGCCCTTCGGCACCCCCGTCGAACCCGACGTGAACATCGCGTAGACGGGCTGGTCGGGGTGGATGGCGCACGCGGGAGCGGTGGCGGGAAGGTGGCCGAGGCCGGTGGTACCGCCCAGGACGACGACCTGCGCGTCGGCGTCCAGGACGACCTGGTGGTCCGCCAGGGCCTGGTCGGTGAGCAGGACCGGCGCCTGGGTGTCGGCGAGGATCTGGACGAGCCGGCTGTCGGGGTCGGTGGTGTTCAGCGGGGCGTACACGGCCCCGGCCTTGACCACGGAGAGCAGAGCGGTGAGCAGGTCGGCCGAGCGCTCCATCAGGACCGCGACCACGTCGTGCTGCCGGATCCCGAGCTCGATGAGGTGGTGGGCCAGCCGGTTGGTGACCTCGTCGAGTTCGGCGAACGTCAGGTCGTGGTCCGCGTCGACCAGGGCTGTCGCGTCCGGGGTGCGGGCGGCCTGCGCGGCGAACAGCTCCGCCAGGCTCTTCCCGGACGAGCCGGTGGCGGCGCCACTGCGCTCCTCCAGGAGCAGCCGCCGCTCGTGCTCGCCGAGCAGGTCGAGGACGGACAGCGGGGTGTCGGGCGAGGTGACCACGGCCTCCAGGAGCCGGTTCAGCCGTGCCATGAGCGCCTCGATCGTCCGGGCGTCGTAGAGATCGGTGGCGTACTCGATGGTGATGTCCAGGCCGTCCGGCCGGCCGTCGCGGGTGCGGTGCTCGGCGAAGCCGAACGTCAGGTCGAACTTGGCGATCTGCAGGGCGCTGTACTCGGTCCGGGCGTCGAGCCCCGGGAACCCGATGACGTCCGAACCGGCCTCGCCCATGGTCAGCATCACCTGGAAGAGCGGGTGGCGGGAGGCGGAGCGCTCGGGGTTCAGTACCTCGACCAGCCGGTCGAAGGGCAGGTCCTGGTTGTCCCAGGCCGCCAGATCCGTCGTGCGGACCCTGGACAGCAGTTCCCGGAAGCTCGGGTCGCCCGAGACGTCCGTACGCAGCACGAGGGTGTTGACGAAGAAGCCGACCAGCCCGTCGAGTGCTTCGTCGATGCGCCCCGACACCGGGGAGCCGATCGCTATGTCGAGGCCGGCGCCGGAGCGCGAGAGGGCGGTCGCGACGGCGGCCTGGACGGCCATGAACAGCGTGGCGCCGGACTCCCGTGCGAGGTGACTGAGCGCGGTGTGGAAGGTGGCGGGCAGCCGGGCGTCGCAGGTGGCACCCACGTACGAGGCGGAGGCGGGGCGCGGACGGTCGGCCGGCAGCGTCCCCTCCTCGGGCAGGTCCGCCAACGCCTGCTGCCAGAAGTCCAGTTGCCGTGATCCGGCGCTCTCCGGGTCGTCGCCATCGCCGAGCAGCTCCTGCTGCCACAGGGTGTAGTCGGCGTACTGGACCGGCAGCGGCTCCCACGCGGGGGCTGCGCCCCGGACCCGCGCCTCGTAGGCGGTGGCGAGATCCTGGAGCAGGGGCGCGGTCGAACCGCCGTCCGACACGATGTGGTGCATGACGATGAGCAGGACGTGTTCCTGCTCACCGAGGGCGATGAGGCGGGCCCGGACGGGCAGGTCCACCGCGAGGTGGAAGACCTGGGCGGACTCCTCGGCGAGGACGGCCTGCACCGTCGCGGTGTCGGCCGGGACGACCTCGAGCGGGAGCTCCACCTCTTCCTCGGCGAGGATCCGCTGATACGGGGTGCCGTCCTGGTCGGGGAAGAGGGTGCGCAGGCTCTCGTGCCGGCCGAGCAGGTCCAGGAGCGCGGCGTGGAGTGCCGGGCGGTCGAGTTCGCCGTTCAGCCGCACGGCGAGCGGGATGTTGTAGGTGGTCGAGGGCCCTTCCATCTGGGCGATGAACCACAGCCGCTGCTGGGCGAAGGACAAGGGAATCACTTGGTCACTCCCATCCGGCGCATCGGCCGAAGTCTGGGCCGCGCGGCCGCGGCGCCGTCGAGCTTCTCGACGAGCGTGGCCACGATCGGGTTTTCGAAGAGGGTCGCCACGGAGAGTTCGACCCCGAGTACGGTGCGGATCCGGCCCGCGAGCCGGGTGGCGAGGAGCGAGTGCCCGCCGAGGTGGAAGAAGTGGTCGTCGATGGTGACCGAGGTCAGTCCGAGGACTTCCGCGAAGAGTCCGCACAGGACTTCTTCCTTGGCGGTGCGCGGTGCGCGCCCGGTGGCGTCGTTGACGATCTGGGGGGCGGGCAGGGCGCGTCGGTCGACCTTGCCATTGACGGTGAGCGGGATCTCGTCCAGTACGACGAAGGCGGACGGGACCATGTACTCGGGCAGCAGCCCGGACACCTGTCGCTGTACGTCGCCGGGTTCGATCCGGGCGCTGTCGGCGGCGGTGAGGTAGGCGACGAGGCGTTTGTCGCCCGGCCGGTCCTCTCGGACGACGACGGTCGCCTGGCCCACACTCTCGTGAGCGGTCAACGCCGTCTCGATCTCACCGAGTTCGATACGGAAGCCGCGGAGCTTGACCTG
>NZ_JBFAJY010000072.1:0-17630 GCF_040655445.1 Streptomyces sp. NPDC050423 | reverse complement strand
GGTCACCCGCGGGCCGCCCCCCAGACGTCCGGGGCGGGGGGCGGGGGGGGGGCGGCGCCCGGCCCCCCCCCCCCCCCCGGGACCCGCACACGGAACGGTCGGCGGACACGGGTGCGGTCAGCTCCGTCCGTGCCGGAGCGCCGGGTGGGCGCCCGCGGCGACCAGGTCGGCGACGGCGCCGCGCGGGTCGCGGCCGGTGACCAGGGACTCGCCGACCAGCACGGCGTCCGCGCCGGCGTTGGCGTAGGCGATGAGGTCGTGCGGGCCGCGGACGCCGGACTCGGCGACCTTGACGATGCGGTCGGGGATCTCGGGGGCGACGCGCTCGAAGGTGGAGCGGTCGACCTTGAGGTCCTTGAGGTTGCGGGCGTTGACGCCGATGATCCGCGCGCCGGCATCCACCGCTCGCTCCGCCTCCTCCTCGTCGTGCGCCTCGACCAGCGGCGTCAGGCCGATGGACTCGGCGCGCTCGATCAGGGAGACCAGGGCCTCCTGGTCGAGGGCGGCGACGATCAGCAGGGCCAGGTCGGCGCCGTACGCCCGCGCCTCCCACAGCTGGTACGAGGTGACGATGAAGTCCTTGCGCAGGACCGGGATGTCGACCTTGGCGCGGACGGCCTCCAGGTCGGCCAGCGAACCGCCGAAGCGGCGCTCCTCGGTGAGGACCGAGATGACGGACGCGCCGCCCGCCTCGTAGTCCGCGGCGAGTGCGGCCGGGTCGGCGATGGCGGCAAGGGCCCCCTTGGAGGGGCTGGAGCGCTTTACCTCGCAGATGACGGTGACGCCCTCGCCGCGCAGGGCGGCGACTCCGTCCTTCGCCTGGGGAGCGCGCGCCGCGCGTTCCTTCAGCTCATCGAGGCTGACGCGCGCCTGCCGCTCTGCGAGGTCGGCGCGTACGCCATTGATGATCTCGTCGAGCACACTCACGCGAGCGGCCCCCTTCCGGGACGGTGACAAGGGAACAGGATCAGCCATACCGATGGTATCCGCAGGAGGCCGATGGGCCCGCATCCACCCGACAGATGTCCCACTACCTGGGCATTCACGGCGTCAGCGCCGACCCGAACGGCAGATTCCGGACGACGGTGAAGATCATGAGAACGGCTCCGATCCCCCACCAGTGGACGGGCTTCAGCGCGATCCGCACGGGCTTCCCGGTGGCCGCGCGGACCATCCAGAGGACCCAGAGCACGGCGAAGATCCCGTAGCCGATGACGGCGAGGGCGTTGGAGCCGAACGCCACCGCGAGGTCTCCGTGGGCGACGGCATGGGCGCTGCGCAGCCCGCCGCAGCCGGGGCAGTAGATGCCGGTGAAGCGGAGCAGCGGACAGACCGGGTAGTGGCCCGGCTCGTTGGGGTCGACGGAGCCGACGAAGGCGAAGGCCCCGATGACGCCGGCCATGACACCGGCCGGGGCGGCGATCCGCCGCAGCCGTGAGGCGGGGACGGGGGCCGGCGGGAAGACCGGCGGGAACGGGCCCCGGTGCCCGGCGGGCGGACCGGGCGCGGGCAGGTGGCCGTCGGGAGCGGGCCGGTGGCCGGGAGCCGCGGAGGCGCCGGACGGCCGGCCCGGCGTCGGCGGGGCGGCGGATGGTGAGGGCGAGGCGTCCACCCGGTGATTGTCGCCTCTGACGCGGGAAGGCGCAGCCCGGTCCGGGCTGCGCCTCGCGTGCGTACGTGCTGCGGACGGGTCAGGAGGTCTGCGCATGTCCGGCGCGGTCCCTGGCCTGGGCCAGCTCCGCCGACTCCTTCGGCATGCCCAGACCGGCGGCCTTCATCGCGACGCCGACGATCCCGCCGATGACGGTGACGGCGATGCCGGCCCAGAAGCCGAGCGGGTTGGCCGCGACCATGAAGACGCCTGCGATGCAGAAGCCGATGAAGGAGATGATGACACCGGTCCAGGCGGCCGGGGTGTGTCCGTGGCTGCTGCCCGCCATGAGTTTGCTCCTCGTTGATGTTGCGCTGTTGGTGTCGCTCGGTGTCACTGTGCGCAGAGCCGGTGCCGCTGTGGGTGCCGCTGTGCTGTGAGCTCCGGGCCATTGTCCCGTACGTACGGAAAGGACGTGAGCTGGGGGGTCATGCCTCGCGCGTCGGGTCCTCGCCGCGGTCCAGAGCCTTCCACAGGTCCTCGGGCCGGTCGGGATCCAGGGCCTTGCGAGGGGCCTTGCGGGGGCGCGGGGTGCCGTCGCGCTCGTACCGCCCGGACATCGTGGGCCAGCGCTTGCCGTAACGCAGGGCGAGCAGCCCGGCGAGCAGGATCAGCAGACCGCCGGCCGCGGTCACGTAGGGCCAGGCGGTGTGGCTGAGGGCGCCGATGGTGGCGGAGCTGTCGCCGGTGGTCCTGGCGGCCTGCTCGTCGAGCGCGGTGCTGTCGGAGGCGCCGAGGAAGGCGCTCAGCGCGGCGCCGAGCCCGCTGAGGGCCAGCAGCCCCGCGACGAGCAGCCGGCCGCTGCGGCGGACGGCGAAGACGGCGACGAGGGCGGCCAGGCCGACGATGGCGAGGGCGGCCGGGAGACCGGTGACGTCCTGTCCGTCGGCGCTCAGCGGCAGGGCTCCGCCGCCGACCGCGGCCCGGCCCTCGGCCCAGGTCTGCCCGGAGGCGAGCAGGACGACGGTGGCACCGGCTGCCCCGAGGAGCAGGCCGGCGGCCAGGCTTCGGCGGCTTCCCGCGCTGTCGGGCGCGGGGAGGGCTTCGGCACGGGGCTGGGGTACGGAGACAGCACTCACGTACTCCACTATCCCCTACGGCCCCGGGGTTACCGGCACACGGGGGGTGTGAGATGGAGCCCCTCGCCCCGCGCCCCGGGTGCGCCGGCAGACTCTCAGGCGCCGCCGAGGCGGTTGGCCGTGTGCACGGCGCGCAGCACCGCCGCGGCCTTGTTGCGGCACTCGGTGTCCTCGGCGACCGGGTCGGAGTCGGCGACGACGCCCGCCCCGGCCTGGACGTATGCCGTTCCGTCGCGCAGCAGGGCGGTACGGATGGCGATGGCGGTGTCGGAGTCCCCGGCGAAGTCGAGGTAGCCGACGCAGCCGCCGTACAGACCGCGGCGGGTGGGTTCGAGTTCCTCGATGATCTGCATGGCGCGCGGCTTCGGGGCGCCGGAGAGGGTGCCCGCCGGGAAGCAGGCGGTGAGGACGTCGAAGGCGGTGCGGCCCTCGGCGACGCGGCCGGTGACGGTGGACACGATGTGCATCACGTGGGAGTACCGCTCGACCGACATGAAGTCGACGACCTCGACGCTGCCGGGTTCGCAGACCCGGCCCAGGTCGTTGCGGCCGAGGTCGACGAGCATCAGGTGCTCGGCGCGTTCCTTCGGGTCGGCGAGGAGTTCCTCGGCGAGGGCCTGGTCCTCCTGCGGGGTGGCGCCGCGGTGCCGGGTACCGGCGATCGGGTGGACCATCGCGCGGCCGTCCTCGACCTTGACGAGGGCCTCGGGGCTGGAGCCGGCGACGTCGAAGCCGTCGAACCGGAAGAGGTACATGTACGGCGAGGGGTTGGTGGCGCGCAGCACCCGGTAGACGTCCAGCGCGCTCGCGGTGCACGGGGTCTCGAAGCGCTGGGAGGGGACGACCTGGAAGGCCTCGCCGGCCCTGATGCGCTCCTTCACGTCCTCGACGGCGTCCTGGTAGGCCTTGCCGCCCCACAGCGCGGTGTACGGCGGGAGCTCGGAGGGCGGCAGGACGGCGGGGGTGTTCTCGACCGGGCGGCGCAGGTCCCGCTCCATGGCGTCGAGCCGGGCCACGGCGTCGGTGTACGCCTCGTCGACGCCGGTGGCCAGGTCGTTGTGGTTGATCGCGTTGGCGATCAGCAGGACGCTGCCGGCCCAGTGGTCGAGGACGGCGAGGTCGGAGGTGAGCAGCATGGTCAGCTCGGGGAGCTTCAGGTCGTCGCCGCCGCTCTCGCCGATCCTCTCCAGCCGCCGCACGATGTCGTAGCCGAGGTAGCCGACCATGCCGCCGGTGAAGGGCGGCAGCCCTGAGTCCGGTTCGTGCGGGGTGTGCAGGGTCTCGATGGTGGCGCGCAGGGCCTGGAGCGGGTCGCCGTCGACGGGGACGCCGACCGGCGGGGTGCCGGTCCAGTGGGCCCGGCCGTCCTTCGCGGTGAGCGTGGCGGCGCTGCGTACCCCGATGAAGGAGTAGCGCGACCAGGTGCGGCCGTTCTCCGCGGATTCGAGGAGGAAGGTGCCGGTGCGCTCGCCCGCGAGTTTGCGGTAGAGCCCGACCGGGGTGTCGCCGTCCGCGAGGAGCCGGCGGGTGACGGGGATGACGCGCCGGTCGACGGCCAGCTTGCGGAACGTGTCGAGATCCATGGCGGCAGACCCTACTGTCCGAGCGGGAGGACGTCGGCGTCGAAACAGGTGCGCTCGCCGGTGTGGCAGGCGGCACCCGTCTGGTCGACCCGGACGAGGACGGTGTCGGCGTCGCAGTCCAGGGCGACGGACTTGACCTGCTGGATGTGGCCGGAGGTGTCGCCCTTGACCCAGTACTCCTGGCGGCTGCGCGACCAGTAGGTGCAGCGGCCGGTGGTCAGGGTGCGGTGCAGGGCCTCGTCGTCCATCCAGCCGAGCATCAGTACCTCGCCGGTGTCGTACTGCTGGGCGATGGCCGGGACCAGTCCGTCGGCGCCGCGCTTGAGGCGGGCGGCGATGGCGGGGTCGAGGCCGCTGGCGGGCGGTGGGGTGCCGGGCGTGGGCGTGCTGGTCATGTGCCCATTGTGCCGTGGCGGCGAGGGCCGTCCGGGCGTGCGTCCACTGGGCGGACGCTGGACAGCGGTCGTACGCTGGCGCACATGTCGACCCATGCGAAGCGCGAACGACTTCTGCTCGCCGATCTGTTGGAGGCGGCGGGCCCGGAGGCCCCGACCCTCTGCCACGGCTGGACGGCCCGGGACCTGGCGGCCCACGTGGTGGTGCGGGAGCGCAGGCCCGACGCGGCGGCCGGGCTGCTGATCGGCCCCCTGAAGAGCCGGAGCGAGCGGATCACGAACGAGTTCACCTCGAAGCCGTACGAGGAGCTGGTCCAGCTCATCCGTACGGGACCGCCGCGGATGTCCCCGTTCGGGGTGAAGCAGCTGGACGAGGCCGCCAACACCGTCGAGTTCTTCGTCCATACGGAGGACGTGCGCCGGGCCCAGCCCGACTGGTCGGCGCGGGAGCTGGACCCGGTCTTCTCCGATGTCCTGTGGTCGCGCACGGAGAAGGCGGCCCGGGTACTGGGGCGGAAGGCCCCGGTGGGGCTGGTGCTGCGCCGCCCCGACGGGCAGACCGTGGTCGCGCACAAGGGCACCCCGGTGGTGACGGTGACCGGTGAGCCGGGCGAGCTGCTGCTGTTCGCGTTCGGGCGGCAGGACGCGGCGCGGGTGGAGCTGGAGGGCGACCAGGAGGCGATCTCCCGGGTGACGACGGCGAAGCTCGGTATGTAGGTCCGAGTCCGGCGGCGGGCCGCCGCACCGGTGCTCAGCGCGGGAGTTCCGCGCGGCGCAGCGGGGAGACCAGCAGGCCCGCCACCGCCCCCGACGCGCACAGCGAGGCGCTGGCGACGAAGACCGGGCCGGTGCCCCAGAGGGCGACGGCCGCGCCGGTGACCGGGTAGCTGAGCGGCGCGAGGGCGTGGGTGAAGAGCGTCGAGACCGAGGTGACCCGGCCCAGGTAGGCCGGGTCGGCGGCGGTCTGGACGAGGGCGCCGCACAGGGCGCCGCCGAGTCCGGCGAAGAGCCCGATGAGGGCCGCGACACCGGCGGCGAGCGGCACGGAGGGCGCGTACGCCAGGGCGGCGATGGCGAACGCTCCGGTCAGTACGGTGACGCACATGACGAGCCCGGCCCTGGGCAGCCGCCCCCGGACGGCGAGCAGCAGGGCGGAGGCGCCCGCGCCGATGCCGAAGGCGGCGATAATCCAGCCCATTCCGGAGGCTCCCCAGCCGCGTTCCTCGCTGAGCAGGATCAGGCCGAGGTTGAGCGGTCCCACGAAGCCCAGTTCACTGACGGCGACGACGAGCATCAAGGGGCCCAGCAGCGGGTGGCGGCGGATGTGGCGCAGCCCGTCGACGAGTTCGTGCCATGCCGTTCCGGCGGGTTCGGCCGACTGCTCCGGTGCCGGCGGCAGCGGGCTCATCCGTACGGCCAGCAGCAGCGGCAGCGAGACGGCGAAGAGCACACCGGCCGCGGCGAAGGCGAGGACCGGGCCGCCGAGGGCCACGGCGACGCCGCCGAGCGGGGCGCCGACGACGCCGGCGGTGCGGGAGGCGAGGCCGCGCATGCCCTGGACCCGGGCGAGCTGTCCGGCCGCGGTGATCCGGGGCGGCAGCGCGCCGACGGCGGGCAGGAAGAGGGCGTCTGCCGCGCCGAAGACCAGGGCGACGGCGATCAGCATCCACACCGTCGGCGAGGTGATGAGCAGCGTCCCGGCCAGGCCCAGGATGACGAGGCAGCGGACGGTGTCGCTCACGACCACGACGCGGCGCGGCCCGAACCGGTCGGCGAGCACTCCCCCGCCGAGCAGCAGCAGGGCCCTGGGTATGGAGCCGGCCGCCAGCACGAGGCCGGTCTGGGAGGCGCTTCCCGTGCGGGCGGCGGCCCAGGCGAGGGCCATGTAGTAGACGCTGTCGCCGATCGTCGACGCGGTGTAGGCACCGAGCCAGCGCAGGACGTTGCCGTCGCGGTGGGCGGGGCGTTCGGGAGTCTGTCCGGTGGTGAGCGTGACGGTCACGGGGGCGTGTCCTCTCGGGTGGCCGGGTCAGGTCCGGAACGGGAATCCGTACAGGTGCATCGCGACGTTCTCCCGGCCTTCCGTGCCGCCCGCCTCCTCACGGGCACGGCCCTGTTCCTCGTACCGGTCGACGATCTCGTGCACCTCGCGGCTGAGCGCGGAAAGCTCCTCGGCAGTCAGCCTGGCCAGGTACTCGGCGCTGTTGGAGGCAGCGCGCCACTCCGACGGCCAGCTCTGGTACGCATCGAGGAAGCGCCGGTACATCTCGATGTGCTGGTCGAACGAAATCCGGCCGACGGCGGCGCGGGTGGCGACCTTCTCGGGGGCGTCGTTGAAGTCCTCGTCGTGGAAGTTCAGCCCCTTCGAGGAGGTCTGCCACCAGCGCTCGCGGCCGTCCTTGCCCTGCGCATCGGCCGCCTCGATCAGGCCGTGGTCGGCGAGCTTGCGCAGGTGGTAGCTGACCAGTGAGACCTGCTCGTCCACCTGCTCCGCGAGCTGGGAGGCGGTGGCCTGCCGGGCGATGTAGAGCGCTCGGTAGAGCCTCATCCGCAGGGGGTGCCCGAACGCCTTGAGCGTGTCGAGGTCGGACACCCGGCGTGATTCGTTGCTTGCCATGCCCCCACGGTAGATAGGAAAGAAATCTTGCGCAATATATTTTGCGCAATAAAAATTGCAGAACTTGGCTCGTCACGGCGGCGCACACGAAGACGTCACCGGCCTTCACGGCCGGTGACGTCTGACGGGGCTCGGTGGACGGGGCTCAGCGGACCGGGTGGCCGGCCTCCCGGAGAGCGCCCTTGACCTCGGAGATCCGCAGATCGCCGAAGTGGAAGACGGACGCGGCGAGGACCGCGTCGGCCCCCGCGCCGACGGCCGGCGCGAAGTCCGCCAGCCGCCCCGCGCCGCCGGAGGCGATGACGGGGACGGTCACGTGCTTGCGGACCGCCGCGATCATCTCGGTGTCGTAGCCGTCCTTCGTGCCGTCGGCGTCCATCGAGTTGAGCAGGATCTCGCCCGCGCCGAGCCCGGCGGCCCGGTGCGCCCATTCGACGGCGTCGATGCCGGTGCCCCTGCGGCCGCCGTGCGTGGTGACCTCGAAGGTGCCGGCGGGGGTGCGCCGGGCGTCCACGGAGAGCACCAGCACCTGGCGGCCGAAGCGCTCGGCGATCTCCCGGATCAGCTCCGGGCGGGCGATGGCCGCGGTGTTGACGCCGACCTTGTCCGCGCCGGCCCGCAGCAGCTTGTCGACGTCGTCGGTGGTGCGGACTCCGCCGCCGACGGTGAGCGGGATGAACACCTGCTCGGCGGTGCGGCGCACCACGTCGTACGTCGTCTCCCGGTCGCCGCTGGACGCGGTGATGTCGAGGAAGGTCAGCTCGTCGGCACCCTCGGCGTCGTACAGCTTCGCCATCTCCACGGGGTCACCGGCGTCGCGCAGGTTCTGGAAGTTGACGCCCTTGACGACGCGGCCGTTGTCCACGTCGAGGCAGGGGATGACACGTACCGCGAGCGTCATCGGGCACCTGCCCGGTAGGCCTCGATCTCGATCTCGACGACCAGGCTCGGGTCGACGAAGCCGGACACGATGATCATGGAGGCGGCGGGGCGCACGTCGTCGAACAGCTCCTTGTGGGCACGGCCGACGTCGTCGACGTCCCGGGCGTGCGTGAGGTACATCCGGGTGCGGACGACGTCCTCGCGGCCCAGGCCCACCTGCTTGAGCGCCGCGAAGGCGACCTCGAAGGAGGCGACGGCCTGCTCGTAGGGGCCGCCGGCGGAGATCTCCCCGCCCGCCACCGAGGTGCACCCGGCCACCAGCACCAGGCCGCCTGGCAGCTCGACCGCGCGGGAGTAGCCGAACTTCTCCTCCCAGGGGGCGCCGGAGGAGAAGCGCCTGACGGAGTCGGTCATACGGAGACCGCCTCCAGCGCCTCTTCCAGGGTGAACGCCTTCGCGTACAGCGCCTTGCCCACGATGGCGCCCTCGACGCCCGCCGGCACGAGCGAGGAGATGGCCCGCAGGTCGTCGAGCGAGGAGACGCCGCCGGAGGCCACGACGGGCTTGTCGGTGGCGGCGCAGACGTCTCTCAGGAGTTCCAGGTTGGGGCCCTGGAGCGTGCCGTCCTTGGCGATGTCGGTGACGACGTAACGGGCGCAGCCCTCGGAGTCGAGGCGGGCGAGCGTCTCGTAGAGGTCGCCGCCGTCGCGGGTCCAGCCGCGGCCGCGCAGGGTGGTGCCGCGCACGTCGAGGCCGACCGCGATCCGGTCGCCGTGCTCGGCGATGACCTTGGCGACCCACTCGGGGGTCTCCAGGGCGGCGGTGCCGAGGTTGACCCGGCGGCAGCCGGTGGCGAGCGCGGCGGCGAGCGAGGCGTCGTCGCGGATGCCGCCGGAGAGCTCGACCTTGATGTCCATGGCGCCGGCCACCTCGGCGATGAGCGCGCGGTTGTCGCCGGTGCCGAAGGCGGCGTCCAGGTCGACGAGGTGCAGCCACTCGGCGCCGGCGCGCTGCCAGGCGAGTGCGGCCTCCAGCGGGGAGCCGTAGGAGGTCTCCGAGCCGGACTCGCCGTGCACCAGGCGGACCGCCTGGCCGTCGCGGACGTCTACGGCGGGGAGCAGTTCAAGCTTCGGCATTACAGCGTCTCGATCCAGTTGGTCAGCAGCTGGGCGCCGGCGTCGCCGGACTTCTCGGGGTGGAACTGGGTGGCCCACAGCGCGCCGTTCTCCACGGCCGCCACGAACCGTTCGCCGTGCGTGGCCCAGGTGACCCTGGGGGCGCGGATCTTCGCGTTGGTGACTTCGAGGGACCAGTCGTGCGCCGCGTACGAGTGCACGAAGTAGTACCGGGCCTCGGCGTCGAGTCCGGCGAACAGCCGGGAGTCCTCGGGGGCCTCGACGGTGTTCCACCCCATGTGCGGGACGACGTCGGCCTTGAGCGGGCCGACGGTGCCCGGCCACTCGTCGAGTCCCTCGGTCTCCACGCCGTGCTCGATGCCGCGCTCGAAGAGGATCTGCATGCCGACGCAGATGCCCATGACGGGGCGCCCGCCGGAGAGCCTGCGGCCGATGATCCATTCGCCGCGGGCCTTCTTCAGGCCCTCCATGCAGGCGGAGAACGCGCCGACGCCGGGCACCAGCAGCCCGTCGGCGTTCATCGCCGTGTCGAAGTCGCGGGTGATCTCGACGTCGGCGCCGACCCGGGCGAGGGCGCGCTCGGCGGAGCGGATGTTGCCGAAGCCGTAGTCGAAGACGACGACCTTCTTCTTCGTGTTCACACCCGCCCCTAGTCCCAGAGTCCCTGGATCCGCATGACGCCTGCGACCAGGCACATCACGGAGCCGATGCCGAGCAGCACGATGACGCCCTTGGGCATGCCCTGCTTCGAGAAGGAGTAGACCCCGCCGGCCAGGAAGAGGCCGACCAGGATCAGGATGGTGTTGAGGCCGGTCACAGCGCGCCCTTCGTGGAGGGGAGGATGCCGGCCGCGCGGTGGTCGTGCTCGCTGGCGTAGCGCAGGGCGCGTGCGAGCGCCTTGAACTGGCACTCCACGATGTGGTGGGCGTTGCGCCCGTACGGGACGTGGACGTGCAGGGCGATCTGCGCCTGGGCGACGAACGACTCCAGGATGTGCCGGGTCATCGTCGTGTCGTACTCGCCGATCATCGGCGCCATGTTCTCGGGCTCGGTGTGCACCAGGTACGGGCGGCCGGAGAGGTCGACGGTGACCTGGGCGAGCGACTCGTCGAGCGGGACGGTGCAGTTGCCGAAGCGGTAGATGCCGACCTTGTCGCCGAGGGCCTGCCGGAAGGCGGCGCCGAGCGCGAGGGCGGTGTCCTCGATGGTGTGGTGCGAGTCGATGTGCAGGTCGCCGTCGGTCTTGACCGTGAGGTCGAAGAGTCCGTGGCGGCCGAGCTGGTCGAGCATGTGGTCGTAGAAGCCGACCCCGGTCGCGACATCGACCTTGCCGGTGCCGTCGAGGTTGATCTCGACGAGCACGGAGGTTTCCTTGGTGGTCCGCTCCACTCTTCCTACGCGGGCCTGGCGAGTCATGCGTCGTGCTCCTTCTTGAGTTCGCGTACCGCATCGAGGAACGCGTCGTTCTCTGCCGGGGTCCCTGCGGAGACCCGCAGCCATCCCGGTACGCCGTTGTCCCGGACCAGGACGCCCCGGTCGAGGATGTGCTGCCAGGCCGTGTGGCTGTCGGCGAAGCGTCCGAACTGGACGAAGTTGGCGTCCGAGTCGGTGACGTCGAAGCCGAGGGCGCGCAGCTCGGTGACGATCCGGTCGCGCTCGCCCTTGAGCTGGGCGACGTACCCGAGGAGCGTATCGGTGTGCTCCAGGGCGGCGAGCGCGGTGGCCTGGGTGACGGAGGACAGGTGGTACGGGAGCCGCACCAGCTGGACCGCGTCCACGACGGCGGGGTCCGCGGCGAGGTAGCCGAGCCGCAGTCCGGCGGCGCCGAACGCCTTCGACATGGTGCGCGAGAGCACCATGTGGGGGCGGCCCTCGATCAGCGGGAGCAGCGAGGCGTGGTGGCTGAACTCGCCGTACGCCTCGTCGACCACGACCATCGACGGCCGGGCGGCCTGTGCGGCGTCGTACAGCGCGAGGACGGTCTCGGCGTCGACGGCGGTGCCGGTGGGGTTGTTGGGCGAGGTGATGAAGACGACGTCGGGGCGGCGCTCGGCGATGACCGCGCGGGCCGCGTCGACGTCGATGGTGAAGTCCTCGTTGCGCGGGCCGGAGATCCAACCCGTTCCGGTGCCGCGGGCGATGAGGGCGTGCATCGAGTACGAGGGCTCGAAGCCGATCGCGGTGCGGCCGGGGCCGCCGAAGGTCTGCAGCAGCTGCTGAAGCACCTCGTTGGAGCCGTTGGCCGCCCAGACGTTGGCGTGGCCCACCCGGTGCCCGGCGG
This sequence comes from Streptomyces sp. NPDC050423, assembly GCF_040655445.1. Lineage (NCBI taxonomy): Bacteria > Bacillati > Actinomycetota > Actinomycetes > Kitasatosporales > Streptomycetaceae > Streptomyces > Streptomyces sp. NPDC050423. The sequence continues at coordinate 6,006 of NZ_JBFAJY010000072.1, read as the reverse complement.
CGCGGGTCAGGTAGCGGGCCAGCTCGGTGCGGAGCTCGACGGCGTTCCGGTCGGGGTAGCGGTTGAGGTCGCGGGCGGCCTCGCGGACCCGTTCGGCGATCCGGTCGACCAGGGCCTCGGGGAGCGGGTAGGGGTTCTCGTTGGTGTTCAGCCGGACCGGGACGTCGAGCTGGGGCGCCCCGTACGGGGACTGGCCGCGCAGTTCGTCCCGGATCGGGAGGTCGTCGATGCGGGTCGGCGTGGAGCTGTCGTTCGTCACTGCTGCGGTACCTTCCAGCCGAACCTGGCCTTCAGCGCGGCGCCGTGGGCGGGGAGGTCCTCCGCCTCGGCGAGGGTCACGACGTGGTGGGTGACCTCGGCGAGCGCGTCGCGGGTGTAGTCGACGATGTGGATGCCGCGCAGGAAGGACTGCACGGACAGGCCCGAGGAGTGGCAGGCGCAGCCCCCGGTGGGCAGCACGTGGTTGGAGCCGGCGCAGTAGTCACCGAGCGAGACCGGGGACCAGGGGCCGACGAAGACCGCCCCGGCGTTACGGACCCGGTCGGCGACGGCGGCGGCGTCCGCGGTCTGGATCTCCAGGTGCTCGGCGGCGTACGCGTCGACGACCGTGAGGCCGTCCTCCAGGTCGTTGACCAGGACGATCGCGGACTGCCGGCCGGCCAGCGCGGGCTCGATCCGGTCGGTGACGTGCTTGGTCGCGGCGACCTGCGGCTTCAGCTCGGCCTCGGTGGCGGCGGCGAGCTCCTCGGAGTCGGTCACCAGCACAGCGGCGGCCATCGGGTCGTGCTCGGCCTGGCTGATCAGGTCGGCGGCGACGTGCACCGGGTCGGCGGTGGAGTCGGCGAGGATCGCGATCTCGGTGGGGCCGGCCTCGGCGTCGATGCCGATGCGGCCCTTGAGCAGGCGCTTGGCGGCGGCGACGTAGATGTTGCCGGGGCCCGTGACGAGGTTCACCGGCAGGCAGTCCTCGGTGCCGTACGCGAACATCGCGACGGCCTGGGCGCCGCCGGCCGCGTACACCTCGTCGACGCCCAGCAGGGCGCAGGCCGCCAGGATCGTCGGGTGCGGCAGTCCGCCGAACTCCTTCTGCGGCGGGGAGGAGACCGCGATGCCCTCGACGCCCGCCTCCTGGGCCGGGACGACGTTCATCACGACGGACGACGGGTAGACGGAGCGCCCGCCCGGCACGTACAGCCCGACGCGCTCGACGGGCACCCACTTCTCGGTGACGGTGCCGCCGGGCACGACCTGGGTGGTGTGCGTGGTGCGGCGCTGCTCGCGGTGGACGAGCCGGGCGCGGCGGATCGACTCCTCCAGGGCGGCGCGCACGGCGGGATCGAGCCGCTCCAGCGCCTCGGTGATCGCACCGGCCGGGACCCGGATCGAGCCGATCCGCACCCCGTCGAATTTCTCCCCCCAGTCGATCACTGCCGCCGAGCCACGATGGCGTACGTCCTCGCAGATGGGCCGCACCGTCTCCAGGGCGGCTTCCACGTCGAACTCGGCACGGGGCAGCAGGTCGCGCAGGGCGCCGCCCTCGGGGAGGGCATCGCCGCGCAGATCGATTCGAGAGATCACACCGCAATTCTCTCAGACCGCCCCAGGCGCCCGGACGCCCGTATCACTGGCTGATACATGCCCTTGCTGTCACGGCTGACTATTTGCGTTCATACGGTCACTCAGAGGGAATAACGGGATTACCGACCGACCCCTCTTGTGCCGGTCGGTCCAAGGCTCCGAGCGGAAGGGGCATCGGTGACCGAACCGCACGACGGGGATTTCCCGGACGATCTCAGCGCGGCCGAGCTGGGCATGTGGCAGTCCTTCAGGAACGGGACCACCTACGATCTGCGCTCCCGTGACGCAGCCCTCAACGATCCGTTCGCCCCGCTCGTCTGGGGCCCGGAGCGCAGTGTGAACGCCCGGGTCGTCGCCCGGCTGCTGCTGAGCGGCCCGAAGGCCAGGCCCGGCCGGGTGGCAGCGCTGAAGCTGCGGGGCCTACGCGTCACCGGGAAGCTGGATCTCGCGGGCGGGCGGGTGGATCCGTACGTGGAACTGACCGGCTGCCGCTTCGAGCAGGAGGTGGTGCTGCCCGAGTGCCACTTCACGACCTTGCGGATGGTCGGGTGCGCGATCCCGCGCCTGGAGGCGGCCCGGCTGCGCACCGAGGGCGATCTGCATCTGCCGCGCTGCCGGGTCGAGCGGGGCATCCGCCTCACGGACGCGCAGATCGGCACGGACCTGCTGATCAACCAGATCTACATCGGCCCCGACCGGCAGGGCCGGGCGTTCATCGGCGACGGGCTCACGGTCGCCCAGGACCTCCAGGCCGAGATGATCGAGACGCTCGGCGAGCTGAGCCTGCGCGGCGCGAAGGTCGGCGGTTCGCTGAGCCTGCGCGGCAGCCGGCTCCGGGCCACGCAGGGGCTCCGCGCGCTGAACGCGCCGCAGCTGAGCGTGGAGCGGACGCTGTACATGAGCGAGGCGTGGGTCAGCGTGGACACCGGTAACCAGGGCAACACTCCCCCGTACGGCACCGTCATGTCCCCGACGCCCGCGCACGGCACCCGCGCGCAGGTCTTCCGGTGCCGGGGCGGGGTGCGGCTTGACGACGGGCGATTCGGTGACGCGGTCGATCTGCACAAGGCCGTCTTCGTCCTCGTCGGCCACGAGGAGCTGTCGCTGCGCCGGATAGTGGCTCCCGAGCTGAGGTTCAACCCGGAGCGCCCGGCCCAGGGCCGGGTGGTGCTGAACGGGGCGAAGATCGTCACGCTGATCGACGTGTCGACCAGCTGGCCGGGTCCCGGCGGTCTGGCGATGGGCGGATTCGTGTACGAGAACCTCGTCCCGTACGGGCACTTCCCGCTCTCCCGGCGCCTGGAGTGGGTGGCCGCGGCGACCCCCGAGTACGTGCCGGAGCCGTACGAGCGCCTCGCCACCGTGCTCCGCAACAGCGGCGAGGACGCGGACGCCCGCGAGGTGCTGCTCGCCAAGCAGCGGCGGCGCCGCGAGACCCTGCCGCCCGCCGCGAAGCTCTGGGGCTACCTCCAGGACTGGACGGTGGCGTACGGCTACCGGCCGGGGCGGGCCGCGGTGTGGATGGCGGTGCTGTGGGCGGCGGGCGCGGTGGCCTTCTCGCAGTACCGGCCGGCGGCGATCAAGGGGAGCGAGCATCCGGAGTGGAACCCCTCGCTGTACGCGCTGGACCTGCTGGTGCCGGTGATCAACCTCGGCCAGGACGGCTACTGGCTGATGGAGGGCGGCTGGCAGTGGGTGGCGGCCGCCCTGATCCTGCTGGGTTGGATACTGGCCACCACCGTCGCGGCCGGCGCCTCCCGGCTGCTGAGCCGCAGCTGACCGCGGAGCGGCCTCGCCGCGGCGGACCGAGAGGCCCTCCACCCGCTCCGCGAATGGGTGGAGCGGGTGCCGAACGCCGCCCACCGCTTCGGGCACACCACGCGACGGCTACCCCCACAACGACAGAAACAGGCCAGATTCCGCGATTTCCTTTACTTTTTCTTGACCGCGCCGAGGGCAACCCATTCACTCGGCACCAAAGTTTCACAGCCCCCCTCTGGCGCCGCCCCGACCAGCGCTTTTCAATGGTCTGCACCATGCCTTTCCTCCGCGCTCTGCTCCGTACCGTGCGCGTGATCCGGCACACCCCGGAACTGATCGCCGGGTTGCCCGCGGACCATGCGGTGATGCTCGACGCCCCCGACGAGAGGCTGTCGCCCGCGCTGGTCGCCGCCGCGCTCGGGGAGTACGAGCCGGCCGCGAAGCTGCTGGCCACCACGCGGGACGGGGCCGAGTGGGAGAGCCGGGACCGCTATCTGAGGCGGATCGTGGCCTTCGCCCGCAGCCGGGACGGCTGGCTGGGCGACTGGCTGGCCGCCGCCCCGCACGACCCCGACGCGCTGCTCGTCAAGGCCCAGCTCGCCCTGTCGCGCGCCTGGGAGTCGCCCGCCCGCGCGGAGCAGCTGCGCGAGGTGGGGCCGATGATCACGGCCGCGGCGGAGTGCGATCCGCGCGATCCGGTGCCCTGGCGCCTCGCGCTCGACCACGCCCGCGGCACGCGTGCGACGCACACCACGTTCGAGACGCTGTGGGAGCAGGCCATACAGCGCTCCACGCACCACTACGGCTGCCATGTCGCCGCCCTCCAGTACCTCTCCGCCGCCTGGTACGGCTCGCACCGCGAGTGCTTCGACTTCGCCGAGCGGGCCGCCGAGGACTCGCTGCCCAGTTCCCTGGTGCAGGCGCTGCCGCTGCGGGCGGCCTTCGCCCTGCTGACCGAGGGACCGGACGCGCGGACCACCTCGGTGCAGATGGAACGGATCGACCGGGCGGCGGATCTGGCGATCGCCCTCTCCCTCTCCTTCGAGCCCGGTGACCCGTGGCCGGCCGAGATCCGCAACCTGCTCGCGTACGTACTGGTCGTACGGGGCCGCTGGGACGAGGCGCTGGAACAGTTCCGGCAGATCGGCCCCCACGCCGCCTCGTTCCCGTGGTCCTCGGTGTCCGAGGATCCGCTCGGCAGGTTCCTCGACACACGCGACGGCACCCGGCTCCAGGTGGCGTCTGTGACGCCCTTGCGACACCGGGCCGACCGGGGACGGACCCGCGGCCATTACGCTTGAGCGTTGTGACCACCGCTCGCCTGCCTCTGTTCCCGCTGAACGCGGTGCTGTTCCCCGGCCTCGTGCTGCCGCTGAACGTCTTCGAGGAGCGCTATCGCGCCATGATGCGCGAACTGCTGAAGACCGATGAGGACGAACCGCGCCGCTTCGCCGTGGTCGCCATCCGCGACGGCCGCGAGACCGCGCCGACGGCTGCCGGAATGCCGGATCCGGCGCGCGTTCCCGTCGAGCGCGGCCCGGCGGACGGCTTCGGGCCCGATCCCCTCCAGACGTTCCACCGGGTGGGCTGTATCGCCGACGCGGCGAAGATCCGGGAGCGCTCGGACGGCAGCTTCGAGGTCCTCGCGACCGGCACCACCCGGGTCCGGCTGCTCTCGGTGGACGCGAGCGGCCCCTTCCTGACGGCCGAGCTCGAAGAGCTGGAGGAGGATCCGGGCGAGGACGCCGGTGTGCTCGCCGAGGGTGTCCTGCGGGCCTTCCGCAGCTACCAGAAGCGGCTGGCGGGCGCGAGCGAACGCTCCCTCACCACCGGCGCGGACCTGCCCGACGACCCGTCCGTCGTCTCGTACCTGGTCGCCGCCGCGGCCGTGCTGGACATCCCCGCCAAGCAGCGACTGCTCCAGGCCCCGGACACCGCGACCCGGCTCCGCGAGGAGCTGACGCTGCTGCGTTCGGAGACCGCCGTCATCCGGCATCTGCCGTCGCTGCCCGCGGTCGACCTGACCCGCGCCCCGACCCACCCCAACTGAGCGACCGGAGGGCCACTCCCCCGTGGCGAAGAAGCCGAAGAAGCAGCACCAGTCCGGCGGCACCCCGGCAACGGTCGCGCTGACCACGGCCGGCACGGTCTTCACGCTGCACGCCTACGAGCACGACCCGGCGTCGGCCTCCTACGGCGAGGAGGCGGCCGAGGCCCTGGGCGTCTCCCCCGACCGGGTGTTCAAGACCCTGGTCGCCGACGTGGACGGCCGGCTGACCGTCGCGGTCGTCCCGGTCGCCGGCTCCCTGGACCTGAAGGCCCTGGCGGCGGCGGCCGGCGGCAAGCGGGCGACCATGGCGGACCCGGCGGCGGCGGAACGGACCACGGGCTACGTCCGGGGCGGCATCTCCCCCCTGGGCCAGCGCAAGCGCCTGCCCACGGTGCTGGACGAATCCGCACGGGCCCACGACACGGTCTGCGTCTCGGCGGGCCGCCGCGGCCTGGAGGTCGAGCTGTCCCCCACGGACCTGGCATCGTTGACGGACGCGGTCTTCGCGTCGATCGGCCGCGGCTAGGGCGTGTTTCGAAAGTCCCGCCTGCCCGGCGGTGTCTGGCACGCACGCTCGCCGCGTTGTCGGGATCGCCCCGATACAACCAGTATCGGGG
>NZ_JBFAJY010000071.1:0-18417 GCF_040655445.1 Streptomyces sp. NPDC050423 | reverse complement strand
GGCTCCACACCTACAATCACCACCGCGGACACACCGCGCTCAAAGGCCAACCACCCGCCAGCCGCGTCCCCAACCTCACGGGTCAGTACAACTAGCGCCGCAGCCCGGTCAGGGGAACGTATACGAGTGTGACCGGGTTGAGCGGCCGGCAGAGCGTGACTCACGAACCGTCACTTGAGAGTGATTTGGGCGCTTCCCCACGCATCCCAGGCCGCTCCAACCGCATCCGCCGCGCCCATTTGTCTTCCAACTTCCCGGCAGGTAGCGCGAGGCCGGCCGTACGCCGGTGGGCTGTGGCGGCGAGCCGGGCGGTCTGGCAGCGGCCGCCGGATTATGGCTAACTGGCGAGTAGGCCAGTCGGGTTGGTGCGCGACGCGGACCGACGGCTTGGCTCTGCCCCAGTTCACGGCTCCGCACTCGGATCGGCGCACCCGGCGGATCGGCGCACCCGGCGGAACGGCGGAACGGCGGAACGGCGGAACGAAAATCTGCTGGTGTCTCAGGAATACGTCCATGGTTCGCCCGCCGTTCGCCCCGGCGGGCGAAGCTTTCGCAGACACGCGCCGACGTTCACTCTCCCCCGGAGGCCGCCTGATGACTATCGACACCGTGAGACCCGCCCAGGAATTCCGCATCAACCGGCGCCGGATGCTCCAGACGGCCGCTGTCGCCCTCGGCGCGATGGCTGTCGGCCCGGTCGCCGAAGCGGTCGGCGGGGCGGAGGCCGGTGCGGCCGAGTACGTCCTGCCCAAGGGCTTCAACGGTGACATCTCCGACCTGAAGCACGTGGTGATCCTGATGCAGGAGAACCGCTCCTTCGACCACTACCTCGGTCAGCTGCGCGGTGTGCGCGGGCACCACGACAAGCAGGTCCTGAGGTTCCAGGACGGCACCGACGTCTTCCAGCAGCGTGACGCCACCGGCGCCATCGTGACGCCCGCCGAATCCACCGCCACCTGGAGCGACAACCACAGCTTCTACGGTGCCAACGGCGGGCGGTGGGACACCTGGGTGAAGGACAAGGGCGAGCACTGCATGTGGTATTACACACCCGACTACATGCCGTGGATGTACTCGCTCGCCTCCCAGTACACCGTCTGCGACATGAACTTCTGCTCGCTGCACGGGCCGACCATCCCGAACCGCTACTACCTGATGACCGGTGCGGCGGGCGGCGAGACCAGCAACGCCAAGCAGAACGACTACAGCCGCCGCTGGACCACGGTCCCCGAGCAGCTCCAGCAGGCCGGCATCGACTGGCGGGTCTACTCCGACAACAGCGGCAACGGTGTCCGGGGCAGCCTCCAGAGCGGCTACGTCGGCGAGTACGGCTGCAACGTCACCAACAGCTTCGCCTCCTTCGACCCCCGCACGGCGGACGCGGCCGACCTCGAACCGGGCACCGGCAAGATCTGGAAGGCCAACTCCTTCGTCTACGAGGGTGCCACCACGCCCAACGACGACTCCGAGGCGAACCTCGACGCGGTGCTCCGCGACCTGATCGACGCCTGCGAGCCGGGGGCCGAGCATCCGCTGCCCGAGGTCTCCTGGGTGGTGATGCCCGCCGCGTGGAGCGAGCACCCGGGCTTCGACACGGTGCACGGCGAGCGCTACATGAACAAGGTGCTCAAGACGCTCCAGAGCAACGAGGACATCTGGAACCACACCCTGGTGATCATCACCTACGACGAGAACGACGGAAAGTTCGACCACGTCCTGCCCCCGCGCCCGGAGGCGGGCACGGCCGGTGAGTACTCCGGCACCACTCCGTACGGGTTCGGCCCCCGGGTGCCGATGCTGCTGGTCTCGCCGTGGACGCGAGGCGGCTACGTCGCGTCGGAGGTGTTCGACCACACCTCGACGGTGAAGTTCCTGGAGACCTGGGCATCCTCGCTGGGCAAGCCGTTCACCTGCCCGAACATCACCGAATGGCGCCGCTCCATCGCCGGCGACCTGACCAGCGCGATCGACTTCGCACACCCGCGACCGGGCCCGGTCGTCATCGCCGACCCGGTCACCGGGACCCCGCCGAAGCCGTCCCGGCACCGGATGAAGCCCCGCGGCCTCTCCTTCCACCCGCACACCACCGTCACCGAGAACCGCGCCACCGGCACGGTGACCGCGTCCATGACGCTGGCCGGCGGTCCGGCGGGCAAGGCGGTGAGCCTCCAGGTCTTCCCCGACCAGTACCTCCCGTTCGCCAACACCCCGTACACGGTGAGCGAGTCGGCCCCTCGCTCGTACACCTGGGACGCGAACGCGACCGATGGCAAGTACGCCTTCTCGCTCTACGGGCCCGACGGCTTCCTGCGCTCCTTCGCCGGACAGGTGATCCCCGAGAGCGAGAGCGAGAGCGAGAGCGGGAAGCGCATCGGCATTCCGCGCGTGGACGCGGATCTGGTCACGGGCAGGCGCGCGACGGTCAGGCTGAAGCTGCGCAACGACGGCCGGCATCCCGTCCGTTACACCTTGAAGGCCAACGACTACGCGGGCGGCACGCGGAAGTTCACCGTCCCCGGCGGTCACTCCACCGTCGTGCACTGGCCCACCGAGCACGGCTACTACGACGTGGTGCTCACCGCCGACACCGGCACCGGCTGGACCCAGCGGTACGCGGGCCGGGTGGCGACGGTCTGAGGAGACGGGCCCGGATCAGGTAAGGGTGTCGTAGACGGCCCAGCCCTTGCCGATCTGGGTCCGGGCGGCGAAGGGGGCGCCGGCAGTGCCGGTGCCCCGGTAGAGCCAGAGGACTCCATCGCGGTCGCGGGCGAGCAGATCGGCCTTGCCGTCGCCGGTCAGGTCGGTCCCGCCGACGAGCTGGGTGTACGCGTTCCAGCCGCTGCCGATGCGGGTGCGGGCGGTGAAGGGGGTGCTGGTGCTGCCGGTGCCGCGGTAGAGCCAGAGGACGCCGGTACTGTCGCGGGCGAGCAGGTCGGCCTTGCCGTCGCCGGTGAGGTCGCCCGGCCCGGCGAGCTGGGTGTAGGTGTTCCAGCCGCCCCCGACCTTGCTGCGGGCGGAGAAGGGCGCGCTGGTCTTACCGCTGGCCTTGTAGAGCCAGAGGACGCCGGCCTTGTCGCGGGCGACGAGATCGCCAGTGCCGTCGGCCTTGAGGGTGGAGAGCTTGGTGAGGGCGTTGTATGTGTTCCAGCCGCCGCCGATCCTGGCGCGTGCGGTGGGGTTGGCGGAGTAGCGGGAGTCGTCGGACTGGTACTGCCAGAGGGCTCCTGAACCGTCGCGGCCGTAGAACGCCGCCTGGTCGATGAACTCGAGGGTCTGGGGCTCCTGGCTGAGCTGGGTTCCGTCCGGGGCAAAGGTCTGGAAGGCGCCCTTGAGATATCCGATGGGCAGTCCCCGGACCGCCGTGACGCGCAGGTACTCGCTCCTCTTGACGGTGCCTGCCGCCCAGTTGTGCTCCGAGACGTCCAGGCGGAGGGAGCCGTCGGCGCCGATGGACCAAGGGCGTTCGGTGTACGTGACTCCGTCGCCGGAGTGCTGAATGTGCACGTCGCGGGCCAGCTGGGCGGCGGTGTACCCGCCCTTGGCGATCTGCTGTGCGGTGAACGTCAGCCGGGTGCGGGTGGAAGCCGGTGCAGGACTCAGCATGGGCGGGATTGATCGGTATGCGGTTGCCCGTGGCACCGTCGATGTAATAGGCGTTGATGTTGAGACCGGTCCCGACATGTCCGTCTGCCGTGACCCGCACGTGCAGCGAGCCAGGGGTGAGGGTGGCACCGGGGGTATGCCGTCGTGGTCGCTGTCCTCCTCGCCGAAGCGGAAGGTGGCCAGGGAGTCGGAGACGTAAACGGGCTCATGAGCCAGGACGGCCCCGCTGTCGTCGGTGACGGTCAGGTGGGCCGCGTTCTCAGTGTCCAGATCGAGCTCGACGAAGCTGTCGGCGGTGGGCGGCGTGGTGAGGGTGATGTCGATGTCCTCGGGGGTGCCGACCGTGTCGATGGTGCCCGAGGTGCGCAGAGTCATCGCGACAGCAGCGGCGTCGGCCGTGGTCAGCGGGGTGACGCCGAGAGCGGTGCCGAGGAGGACCGAGGCGAGCGCGGCACAGCGCCGCTTGTGAGTCGCATGATGAGCCTTTCAGGACCAGCCGCCGTATGTGATCAGGCGATGGAGAGAAAGTGTCTCCTCTGCGAGCCTGCCGGGAAAGGCCCTGGGGGCTACGCGGGTGCCGGCTTGGCTCAGAGGTATGTGTGGCCCGAGGCCGAACGGCCCGCCGCCGAACACGTCCACGACATCGACGACTGGCTCGCCGCCATCGCCTCCGGCCGCTGCGTCGACGTCACCCCTGAGGCCACCGCAGCTCAGTACCGGCCCTCCGGCATCACCTACCGCCCCCTACGTGACGCGGAGCCCGTCCCCGTCCACCTCATCTGGCGCCGACAGGACCCCCACCCCGCCGCCCGCGCCGCCGTCGCCATTGACCTCTACCGCACAGACCACCAAGCCCCGCGCCGCTCCCGCAGATGAGCGGCAGCCGCCTGCCGCTCAACGACCACGGCCGCGCTCCGCCTATCGGCAAACGATCGTTTGACGACAGCCGTCCGGCGGTGGACGGCGACCGGCTCAGGTCGAGCGCAGGCAGAAGGGGTGTCCGGCCGGGCTGGCGTAGACGCGGCTACCGGTGCGGGTTTCCGGGGTGATCTCGTCGGTGGGCCGCAGTCGGGTGGCGCCGGCGTCGGTGGCCGTGCGGTCGGCGGTTGCGAGGTCGTCGACGCCGAAGTCGAGGTGCATCTGCTGGGCGGTGCCGTCCGGCCAGTTCGGGGCCGTGTGTCCGGGGGCGGACTGGACGACGATCACCGGGAGGCCGGGGACCTGGACGAAGTGGTGGGTCGGCGTGGGGGTGAGGGAGCCGCCGAGCAGCCGGTGCCAGAAGGAGCTCTCCTTCTCGATGTCGGCGGCGTCGATGATCACGGAGGTGAGGGTGATGGGCATGGGGGTGTCCTGTTCGTGTTGCCGGTGGTTGCTCAGACTGTCGGGATGATGCCGCCGTCGACGCGGAACTGCGCTCCGGTGAGCCATTTCGCGCGGCCGGAAGCGAGGAAGGCGATCATCTCGGCGACGTCCTCGGGATCTCCGGGGCGGCCCATGGGGACTTTCAGGTGGTCCACGATCTGCTGCGTGACCTCGTCGGTGGTCAGGCCCTGCTTCTCTGCCATGTGTTTCAGGTGGGCGGTGGCGCCGTCGGTGACGACGAAGCCGGGAAGGACGCAGACCACGCGCACGCCGCGCTCGCCGACCTCGGTGGCCAGTTCGCGGCTGTAGGTGTTGAGCGCGGCCTTGGCGGCGGCGTAGGACGCCTCGGTGCGCTGAGGCAGTTGGCTGGCGATCGAGGAGACGTGCACGACGACGCCGGAGCCCCGCTCAACCATTCCCGGCACCAGGGCCCGGTCCAGGCGCACGGCGCTGAGGAGGTTCATCCCCAGATCCTCCTGCCAGGATTCGTCCGACCGGCTCAGGGTGGGCGCCGGGGCGCTCGCCGCGCCCGCGTTGTTCACGAGCACGTCCACTCCGCCCACCTGCTCGACGACCCGGCGGCCGAGTTCGGCCACACCCTGCTGCGTGGAGAGGTCCGCCGCGAGGAATGTGGCACCGCTGTTCTCCTCGGGCCGGCTGCGGGAGGCCGTCAGCACGGTCGCGCCCGCGGTGACGAAGCGGCGCACGGTCGCCGCGCCCAGGCCCCGGCTGCCGCCGGTGACCAGCACTCGCAGGCCAGCCAGGCCCTCGTCGGTGTTCGGCATGGGAAGTCTCCTCCGTAAGATGAACCTGACTCCGGAAACAGTACACGTAAGCGGAACCAGACTCACCTTATGGAGGTTCTCTTGCCGGCATCACGCCCGTTGCGCGCCGACGCGCGACGCAACCGCGAGGCGCTGCTGTCCGCGGCCCGCCAGGCGTTCCTCGGCGGCGAGACCGACGCGCACGTCGAGGACATCGCCCGCAGCGCCGGTGTCGCCGTCGGAACGCTCTACCGCCACTTCGAAACCCGCGAAGCGCTGATCGAGGAGGTCTACCGCAAAGAGGTCGACGACCTGTGCGCCGCGCCCGGCGCCCTGCTGGACCAGCACGCCCCGGAGGAGGCTCTGCGGCGCTTCCTGCTGCTGCTCGTGGACCACGCGGCGGTGGGCAAGGGGATGTCCAGTGTGCTGGAGAGCATCATGGCGACGGACTCGCCGGTCTTCGACGACGCACGCACCCGTATGGCAGGCGCCCTCTCCCTGCTGCTCGAAGCCGGCCGCGCGGCCGGCACCGTCCGCGACGACGTCACAGGCTCCACCCTGTTGCGCGCCCTGGGCGGCATCTGCGGAATGCGCGCCACGGAGGGCTGGTTGACCGAGGCCCGGCAGATCACCGCACTCCTCTTCGACGGCCTGCGACACGGCGCCCCGCAGTCACCCTGAGCCGGGGCCGTGCGCCGCCGACTAGGACCTGCCCCTCACCCCTGACCGTTCCCGTCGTCGTCCTCGTCCAGCTCCGGCGAGTCAGGGTCGCGCAGCGGGCGCAGGGCGCCGACGGCCGGGGTGGAAGCGGTGAAGCTGTAGCGGCCGAGCAGGTTGAGGTTGCGGTGCTTGAGCGGGGACAGACGGGCGATGTCCTCGTCCCGCAGTCATGGCCCTCGGCGCGAAGCTGGGCGACCGCGGCATCGATGTACTTCGTGGTCCAGAGCACGATGGCGTTGAGGACCAGGCCGAGCGCGCCGAGCTGGGCCTCCATCCCGTCGCGGTACGCCTGGTGAATCGTGCCGCGCTTGCCGTGGCACACGTCTCGGGCCAGCTTGTGGCGGGACTCCTGCATGGCGAGCTGCCGGTTCATCTGCCGGCGGTAGGTGTCGTCCACTGGGTCGACCACCCGCAGCAGGTGCTCGGTCCTGGCGATCCCTCCCGTACTCCGCGAACGCCGCCCCGAGCGGCGTCGGGCGGCCGTCGCGGCCGAACATCCGCAGCAGATCGTAGGCGCGGACCTGGTTGGTTACCAGGGAACCGGCGACCTTCAGCATGTCCGGCCAGTGCGTGATCACCTTGTTCAGATTGACGCGGTTGCGGGCCAGGTCCTCCACCGCGCCGTCGGTCTCGACGCCGGGCATGGTGGCCCGCCAGGACCGCTGGTCGTCCAGGTCGCGGAACCGCGGGCTGAAGTTGTAGCCGAGGATCTTGAACAGGCCGAACACCATGTCGGAGTACGAGGCGTTGTCGGTCGCCACCATCTCCGGCTTCACCCCGCCGTCCAGGTTCAGCAGCGCGCCCAGGATGTGCAGGGAGTCGCGCGGCGTGCCGGGCGCGACCATCTGCCCGATGCCCGCGACCTGGTCGTTCACGGCGTTGAGCCAGGTGATCCCCCGCTTGAACCCGAAGTACTTCGGCGACGGGGCGGCGCTGATGGTGCGCACCGGCACCTGGAAGCGCAACCCGTCCACGGAGGCCGGCATCCCGTCGCCCCAGTAGCGCACGATCGGGATGCCTGCCTGGGTGGAGCGGGTGAAGACGACGCATCACCGGGTCACCGTGACGAGCCGGACGAAGCGCCCTGGTGCGGGGTCCGCAGTCCGTCGATCAGTAGGGCGACCATGCGGTGGTTGTACTCGGGGCCTTCACCGGGTACGGGCATGCACAGGTTGGCGACGGCATACAGCAGGTCCCGTGCGCTGACGTCGGCGCGCACGGTTCCGTCGGCTGCGGCTGCGGCGAGCGGTGCCACCAGGACGGGAACGACCTTGTCCATGAAGTAGCCGGACAGCGCCTCGTAGGCCGGATCGCCGGAGTGGAGGGCCGGGACCAGTCCTCGTTTAGTCCCCAGGAGCTCGGTGTATCGACGCAGCCACTCGGAGAGTGCCTCTGCGGGCTCGTGGGCGGTGCTGAGCTGGGCTCCTGTTTCGGTGAGGGCGTCGATCCCGCTTTCCACCACGGCCTTGACCAGGTCCGAGCGCAGGGGGAAGTGCCGGTAGAGCGTCCCGACGCCGAGTCCGGCAAGGTCGGTGATCTCCTTTGCGGGTGCGTCGACACCGGTCGTGTCGAAGACCATCTTCGCGGCCTCGATCAGGGCGTCCACGTTGCGCTGGGCGTCCGCGCGCCTGCGTCGGGGCGGCCCTGGCGTCTCGGTCATGTTCCCTCCGATTGCATAACCGGAAACTCTTTCCGTATAGTTCCGGAAAGAGTTTCCGTTTAGTTGGAGCGTAGGGCATCCCACGGACGCACTCTTCACACACCTCAGGAGAACCCCCATGGAGTACCGCACTCTGGGCCGCACCGGCATCAAGGTCAGCCCCTACGCCCTCGGCACTCTGATGTACGCCACCCGCATGGGCAACGAGCCCGCGGAGTCGGCCCGCATCATCCACAAGGCACTGGACGCCGGCATCAACTTCCTCGACACCGCCGACACCTACGGCGACTCCGAGGAAGTCGTCGGCCAGGCCCTCAAGGGGCGCCGCGACGACGTCGTGCTGGCGACCAAGTTCGGCCTCCCGACGGGCGAGGGCCCCAACCACCGGGGGACCTCCCGGCGCTGGATCACGACCGCCGTCGAGAACTCCCTGCGGCGACTGCAGACGGACCACATCGACGTCTACCAGATCCAACGCCTCGACCCCACGACCGACATCGAGGAGACCCTCTCCGCGCTCACGGACCTGATCCGCAGCGGAAAGGTCCGCGCGATCGGCTCCTCCACCACCCCCGCCTCCGACATCGTCGAGGCCCAGTGGGTCGCAGAGCGCCGGAACCTGGAGCGCTTCCACACCGAGCAGCCGCCCTACTCCCTGCTCAACCGCGGCATCGAGCGCGAGGTCCTGCCTGTCGTCCAGCGCTACAACATGGGCGTCATGGCCTGGGGGCCGCTCGGCCAGGGCATGCTCACCGGCCGCGTGCGCAAGAACCAGGAGAACGACCTGAGCCGCGCGGGTTTCTTCAAGCACCTCAACGACGAGCGCCGCATCGACGTCGTCGAGCAGCTCATCCCCCTCGCCGAGGAAGCGGGCATGCCGATGACCCATCTGGCCATGGCCTTCACCATTGCCCACCCCGCAGTCACCAGCGCCCTCGCCGGAGCACGGACCATGGCGCACCTCGATGACCTCCTCGCCGGCCTCGACGTCCACCTCAGCGACGACCTCCTGGACCGGATCGACGCAATCGTCCCGCCCGGCACCGACGTCGGCGCCCTCGACCAGGACTACCTGCCGCTCGCTATCCAGAACGCGAACCTGCGCCGCCGCCCCGTCGGCGAACGCGCAGCCGCCTGACTACCTGCAACGCCCGGCACCAGACCACCGGAGATCAGGGTCGGGAGCAAAGGGGCCTGTTCTCATAAACGACCCTTTCTCGGAGCAAGATCAAGAACAGTCGGCGAAAGCGGTCCGGGTCGCGGATTCACTGTCACAACTCGTTCTCACTCAAAAATGGAACCAGGCAGGTTCTGGGAAATGTTTGTGACAGCTCCAGGGTCATGACGGAACCTCGGACCGCACCCACATCCGAAGCGGACGACGTCGAGCGCCACCCCTGCCCACGCTGTAACGCTCAGCCAGGCTCACCCTGCCGCTCACGCTTCGGCGCGGTCGCCGGCACCTACCACACCGGCCGCTTCACCAAGGTGCCCCGGCTCGCGAAACTCCTGCGCGTGCCCACCCCCGCCGACCGCGGCCCGGCCAGCCGTGGCGGCCCGGCACCCCGGCGCCTGCGCCGGCCGTGCCGGACACCCCGACCGCAGACATCCGCGCATCGGATACGCCCGCTGCTCGACCCTCACCCAGGAACTCCAGACGCAGCTCGACGCGCTCGCGGCCAAGCGCATCCCCCGGGACAAGATCTTCTCGGAGAAGATCAGCACCCGGGTGCGAGTCCGCCCTCAGTTCGAGGCCGCGCTCGCCGCTGCCCGGGAGATCAAGGCTCATGCCCCGCACTGCCGGGTGGTCTTCACCGTGTACGAGATGAAGCGCCTGGGGCGCGATGCTGCAGAGCTGACAGCCCTGGCCGACCACCTCACCGCCCACGGCCTGGTCCTGGAGATGCTTGCCGGACCTTTCCAGGGGATGTATGACCCCAGCGGTCCCGGGCGCCTCCTTTCCGGGTTCTTCGCCGCGATGGCCGAGACCGAGCGAGAGAGCATCCGCGAGGCCACCCTCGAAGGACTCGACGCCGCTGCCCGCAAGGGCAACCACGGCGGCCGGCCCCCGGTCATCACCGACGACATGCTGCACACCGTGCTCCGCCGCCGCGTGAACGCGAGACCGTCGAGGACATCCAGCCCGACTTACTCATCCCCACTGGCCACCGCAAGGGACAGAGCCCCAGCCTCTCCAGCATTTACCGGGCGCTCGCCGAGCATGAGAAGGCCCGGGCGTACCGGGAGGCCGTCGAGACCGCGCACGCCGACTTCGCCGCTCTCCAGCAGCGTGACCGCAGCCCCAAGTAGTTACTCAGGGCTACACGCCACCTGGCGGTAGCCATATGAGAACAGGGCCGTGGAGCAGGTGAAGGGCCGACCTACTGGCCGCTGGAGAACTGCGGGTCCTTCGCCTGGTTGTAGATCTCCTTGCCGGATGCGTCGTAGGCATGGACGTAGGGGTTCGGGCCCGCATAGTGCGGGTCGGAGGTGTCGCCGGACAGGGCTGCCGCGTAGACGAACGCGCCGCCTGCCATGACCGCCGGGTACTGCTTCGGGTCGTCGCCGTAACTGATCGCGATCCTGGCCACGTTGGACGCGTGGTGCCCGGCGCCCAGCATGAGGTACTTCCCCTTGCCGGCGGGCGAGCCGATGGAGTCGAAATACGCGATCGTGTGACCGGTGCCCCACAGGCGGTTGTTGATGAAGGTGGGCGGGGAGTCCGGGCTGTTGCCCTTGTCGCCCTTCGACTCGCACTGCACGTACTGGCCGGCGGAGTCGACGGCGACGACCACGCCGTCCGTGTCCTTCGTGGCGATGGGAGTGCGGACCGCGACCACCGAGTGGTACCGCGATGCGTCGGAGCCCAGGCAGGACGACAGGATCCTGGTGACGGTCCCCGCGTCGATCGGGGTCGTCTTCCCGCTGGTGATGGTGAAGGCGTCCGGAGTGGTGGTCACGGGGGCCTCGCCGGCTCCGCCCGACGTGGAGCCGTGTGTGGTCCCCGCACTCGGTGACGCGGCGGCGCCCGTCGGGTTTCCGGCGGGACCGGCGAGAACCGGCTCGGCGTCCCCCGCTCCGCCGAAGGCGGCCACGGCCGCGACGCTCACCGCCGCGACCCCTGCGGCGACACCCAGCGGTACGCCCCACCTGCGTTGCAGCGAAGCGCGGTTGTCCTCGGGATCGATGTTCATCAGTAGCTCCTCACGAGTCCGCCGGTGATTCGGCAGATCACGATCGGAAGGAGCCGCAGGAATGCCCTGCGTGTCATTCATCGTGCGACCTCCTTCGCGTGGACAGGGTTACTGGAACTGAATGACGCCGTAACCGTGGCTCCGTCGACGAGGTCGGCCCCCAGCCTCCGCCGTGCCCGGTGCAGTCTGGACTTCACGGTCCCGACCGCCACCCCCAGCGCGGCCGCGGCCGCCTGCTGATCCAGGCCCGACCACACGCAGAGCTCGACGACCTCGCGTTCGTGGCGCGGCAGCCGCGCCAGCGCCCGGTGGATCTCCGACATGCGACGCTCGTCGTCGACCATGACGACGACGTGGTCGGCGTGGTCGACGACGGACTCGTCATGCGAGACGAGCCGACGCAGCAACGCCTCGGCCCGCCTCAGCCGCCGCCTGGTGTTCGACAGCAGGTGGTCGGCGATGCCCAGCAACCACGGCAAGGCCGACTCGCGGTCCAGTACCGTCTCGGATCGTCGACGCCAGGCATGCAGGAAAACGGTCGACGTGAGGTCTTCTGCCTCGGACCAGTCGGCCGTCCGTCGGAACAGATGGTTGTAGACGGTCTTCCCATGACGGTCGAAGATCCGGCCGAACGCCTCCCGGTCGCCATCGACGGCCCTCGCCCACAGCTCCCGGTCGGATATCCCTCCGACCGGGACGGCGGGATCAGCGTCGTTCAGTTCCATGCCCTGTACGTGTCCGGCAACCGGCCCAAGGTTCCCGCTGAGCCAACTTCGTACTGACGGGGGCCTGCGGGCCCCGTCAGATCACTTCTTGCAGAGACCGTCCACGAAGCCCTGCCACGCGTCGGCCCCGACAACGAGGACGGGCCCGGAGGGGTTCTTGCTGTCGCGGACGGGGACGGAGGCGGCGCAGCCGGTGGCCACCTCGACGCACTCGCCGCCGGTGCTTCCGCTGTACGAGGACGTGCGCCAGGCGGCGCCGCCGGTGACGGTGCACTCGACGCACTCGCCGCCGTTCGTTCCGCTGTAAGTCGACTTCCGCCAGCGCGCTCCTGCCAGCTCACGGCCGGTCCCCATAGCGTTCCTCCATCACGTGAGTGATCAGCATCGCCGAGTCCTCGGGGGAGAGGGCTGTGGCTTGCAGTCGAGCGTAGCCGACCGAACGCTCTTTGATCACGGCGGGATTGGCGGTCATATGGCCTCGGTCGTAGCTGTCCACGTAGAAGAGATCCGGGTCGTCATCGAACCTCAGTAGAGTGAACGAACCCATCATCCCCGCGTGCTGACCGACAGTGAAGGGCAGCACCTGGATCTGAACCCAGGGGGCATGAAGGAAGTCCAACAAGTGCGCCAGTTGGCCTCGCATGACCTTGCGCCCCCCGACTTCCTGGAGCAACGCCGCCTCACTCAGGACGACGCATAACGCGGGCGGATTCTCCCGCTTCAGGATCCGTTGCCGGTCAAGCCTCGCGGCGGCCATCTCGTCGATCTTGTTCGGGTAGTCGACGCCGAGCAGCGCCCGCGCATAATTCTCGGTCTGCAACAGCCCATAGACCAACTGCGCCTGGTACGTCGAGATGTACGAAGCCTTCGCTTCCATGTCGGCGAAGGGCTGGAACCAGGTCGGCAGTTGGCTGCGCAGGACCAGGCCCATCAGGCGGGAGAACGTGCCGTCCGTACCGAGCGCCGCGTCGACCCGTTCCGAGAAGTCGCGGGTGGGTACCTTCTTCGTCGTCTCGATCTGGCCGATCAGCGAGCCCGTACAGAAGATGATCTCGCCCAACTGGGCCTGGTTCAGGCCGGCCGCTTCGCGCAGGCGGCGTAGTTCCCATCCGTAGTAGTCCAGGGGTGAGGCGCTGGGATCGAGAGTCTGGACGTTGGCCACGGCGGGACCTCCGATGTGCAACGCCTCGCGGCGTTCGGTTCCGTATGTAGCCGAGCGTAGTCACCTGCTCGCACGATGGTGACATGAATCACGAAAGCGTCCCCCGGACGGGGTTGCCCGAAGAGCCCGTCTACCGCGCCGACTTCGCCATGGGTGAGCACTCGGCTCGGCATCTGCGGCGCATCCTGCGGCTCTACCTCAACGGGTGGGGGCTGGCGGGCGTGGCCGACTCCGCGGAGCTCGCGCTGACCGAGCTGATCGCCAACGTCGTCCGGCATGTCCCCGGCCGCCGTTGCCAGACCTTCATCTTCCGGCTCCCGGGTGGCGACGGCGTACGCGTCGAAGTGGCGGACGGCTGCCCGAGGTTGCCCCGCGTCGTCGAGGGCGACGTGCTCGACGAGGGTGGGCGGGGGCTGCTTCTGGTGGGGGCCGTCACGGACAAGTGGGGCGTGGAGGTACGGCGCGACGGCGGCGGCAAGGCGGTGTGGTTCGAGTGCCTGGCCGCCGCCGGCCCGGTTACGCCGTCAGCTCCGCCAGCACCGCGTCCGTGAACGGCGGCCACACCTCGGCCGCCCACGGGCCGAAGGGCCGGTCGGTGAGCGCCACGCAGGCTGCGCCCGCCACCGGGTCGATCCAGAGGAACGTGCCCGACTGGCCGAAGTGCCCGAACGTCGCGGGGGAGGACGAAGAGCCCGTCCAGTGCGGCGACTTGTGGTCGCGGATCTCGAAGCCGAGGCCCCAGTCGTTGGGGTTCTGGTGGCCGTAGCCCGGCAGGACCCCCTTCAGCCCGGGGTGGACGACGCTCTGCGCCTCCAGCACCGTGCGCGGGTCGAGGAGGCGCGGGGCCTGGACCTCGGCCGCGAACCGCAGCAGGTCGTCGACGGTGGAGACGCCGTCGCGGGCGGGGGAGCCGTCCATCGTGGTCGCGGTCATCCCCAGCGGCTCCAGCACCGCCTGGCGGAGGTACTCCGGGAACGGGATGCCGGTGGTCTTGGCGATGTGGTCGCCGAGCACCTCGAAGCCCGCGTTGGAGTACAGCCGCCGGGTGCCGGGCGGGGCCGTCACCCGGTGCTCGTCGAACGCGAGGCCGCTGGTGTGGGCGAGCAGGTGCCGGACCGTGGATCCCTCGGGCCCGGCCGGCTCGTCCAGCTCGACCGCGCCCTCCTCGTACGCCACCAGCGCCGCGTAGGCGGCGAGCGGCTTGGTGACGGAGGCGAGCGGGAAGCGGTGCGCGGTGGGACCGTGCCGGCCGAGGACGGTGCCGTCCGCTCGTACGACGGCTGCCGCCGCGGTGGGGACGGGCCAGTTCTCGATCATCGCCAGGTTCTGCATACGTGAGAGATTAGTGCCCTTCCGGCTGCTCACAGAGTGCGCAGGCCCCGGTCGGTGAAGGCGATCAGCCACTCAAGACTCTCGTCGATGCCGGTGCTCCACCGGAAGCCTCCGCCCGACTCCAGTGTGGCGAACCCGTGGAAGAGGCTGCGCAGCATGCGCAGGGCATGGTTCATGTCCGGTTCCGTGATCCCGTAGCCGCGCAGGACCGCCGAGAACGCGTCGAGCAGCCGCTGCCCGGCGCAGGCCAGCGGATCGTCCGGGCCGGACGCTTCCACGCCGATCGTCGCGGCGTACCGGCCGGGGTGCTCCACCACGTACGCGCGGAAGGCGTGTGCGGCGGCCGCCAGGGCGTCGCGGCCCGCGCACCCCTGGATCGCGCCGCCGACGGCGTCGGCCGCCTGGCTCAACGCCAGGACCGCGATGCGGCGGTTGAGGTCTTCCTGGCCGCTCACGTGCTTGTACAGGGAGGGGGTGCGTACGCCCACTCGCTGGGCCAGCGCCCCCATCGTCAGGTTGCCCAGGCCCACCTCGTCGGCGAGGGCCGCACCGGCCGCGACCACGGCCGCCGGGTCCAGGCCGGCCCTAGGCACGGGCGGCGTCCGAACCGAGGAAGGAGAGCATGAGGGAAACGACCTGGTCGGGGAACTGGTCGTGCGGGTAGTGCCCGGCGCCCTCGATCATCTCCAGGCGGCCGAGACCGGACGGCAGGTCGTCGATGACCGCCGAACCCTCGGCGTGCGGGTCGGCCCAGTCGGGGTCGAGCGTGCCCATCACGACCAGAACCGGGCAGCGGACGTTGCCGAGTTGCGCACCGGCGTCGGTCGGGGCACTGCGGCCCATGCCCTGCAGGGCCTTCATCCGGCCGGGCTCGCGCAGCAGGGAGTCGATGCGGCCGAGCCGCTCGTCCCAGTCGGCCGGCCTCACTCCGGGGTAGGCCACGTCGAGGTACGAGCGCCAGAGCGGCACGCTGCCGAGCACGCCCGCGCCGAGCAGGCGCAGCATGCCCTGCCGGAAGCGCTTCACCCGCAGGTCGCCGAGGCGGATCGACTGCTTGCGGGTGAACGGCGCCAACTCGACGACCGCGGTGACCAGTGAGGGTTCCCGCGCCGCGGCGATGGTGGCGGCGCCGCCGGAGATCGAGTGCCCGACGAGCACGGCCGGGCCGCCGAGGTGGCGGATCACCGCGAGCAGATCGCCGGCGATGGCGGTGCGGCTCCAGTCCGGCCAGGCGGTGCTGGACTCGCCGCAGCCGCGCAGGTCGACCGCGGCGACCCGATAGCCGGCCGCCGCGAGCGAAGGGGCCAGGGTGCGGTACGCGGCGCGGCTGTCACCCATGCCGTGCGCGAGAACGACCAGCGGACCGGAGCCCGTCACCTCGTAAGCGACCGTGCCACCGTCGACAGCAAGGTATTCGGTCATGACACCCTCCAGGGCTAATGTTGTTAGCTAAAAGCTATCAACGTTAGCCTTGGGGGTCAATGACCGAAACTCGCATCCGGCGGCGCTTGCTTGGAGTGCACTCCAGGGTTCTAGCGTGGAGCGCATGACGGTGACGGAGACTGAGATCACTTCGCCCGGGGTGGACGCCTGCGCATCGGCCCCCCGGGCGCATCCGCGCCCCGAGGGGCAGGACCAGTACACGATCAGCGAGGTGGTCGCCTTCACCGGGCTCACCGCACACACGCTGCGCTGGTACGAGCGGATCGGGCTGATGCCGCACGTCGACCGTTCGCACACCGGTCAGCGCCGCTTCACCAACCGTGACCTGGACTGGCTTTCCTTCGTCGGCAAGCTGCGGCTGACCGGGATGCCGGTCGCCCACATGGTCCGTTACGCGGAGCTGCTGCGCGAGGGCGACCACACCTTCGAGGAGCGGCGGGAACTGCTGGAGGCGACCCGCCGCGACGTGAGGACGCGGATCGCGGAGCTCCACGACACCCTGGCCGTCCTCGACCACAAGATCGACTTCTATGCGGGCGCCCGACGGGCGCCGGAGAGGCCCAGTGCCTGATGACTGACAACAAGATCGCCACCGTGGAGCTCGGCAGGGGCGGCCCGCAGACCGGTGTCCAGGGCCTCGGCTGCATGGGCATGAGCGAGTTCTACGGGGACACCGACCAGGCCTCGGCACGCGAGACGCTGGAGACGGCCCTCTCCGTGGGCGTCACGCTCTTCGACACCGCCGACATCTACGGCAGCGGCGCCAACGAGACGTTCATCGCGCCGTTCGTCGGCGCGCACCGGGACGAGATCACCCTCGCCACGAAATTCGCCATCGAGCGCCGGGACGACGACCCGCACTACCGGGGCATCCGGAACGACCCCGCGTACATCCGGCAGGCCGTCGAGCACAGCCTGCGCCGACTGAACACCGATGTCATCGACCTCTACTACATGCACCGCCGCGACCCGGCCGTGCCGCTGGCCGAGTCCGTCGGCGCGATGGCCGAACTGGTGCGGCAGGGCAAGGTCAAGCAGCTCGGGCTGAGCGAGGTGACCGGTGCGGAACTGCGCGAGGCGCACGCCGTGCACCCGATCGCCGCCCTCCAGTCCGAGTGGTCGCTCTTCAGCCGCGACGTCGAGCTCAGCGCGGTATCCGCCGCCGTGGAGCTCGGAGTGACCGTCGTGCCGTACTCGCCGCTCGGCCGGGGCTTCCTGACCGGGGCGTTCGCGGACGCCGGCAAGGACCTGGCGAAGAACGACTTCCGGCAGTTCCAGCCGCGCTTCACCGGCGACAACGCGAAGACGAACGCCGCGCTGCTGGAGCCGGTCCACAAGATCGCAGCCGCCCACGGGGCGACCGCCGCCCAGGTGGCGCTGGCCTGGGTCCAGCAGCGCGCCCAGGTGCACGGCCTGACCGTGGTGCCGATCCCGGGCACCCGCAGGAGCAGCCGCCTGCTGGAGAACGTCGGCGCCACCCGGATCACGCTGACGCCCGAGGAGCTGGCCCTGCTGGAGCCGATCGCCGGCCGGGTCGCGGGGGACCGCTACCCGGACATGAGCTCGACGTCGGCCGCGCGCGAGTAGCGGGTCCCCGTCGGCGGTCAGTCCGTGGCAATCCCGCCTCGAATGTCCCGTTCGTCCCGATAGTGAGTGGCCGGGTTAGGGTCGCGCCATGCGTACGATGCCGTCGGCCGAGATGGTCAGCCTGATCTCATTCCTGGCTGTTCTGCTGATTTTCTTCAGTATTGACGTGCGATCAAGGGATTCCGGGGCGTCGAAGCCGTGGCACGCGCGCCTTTTCGAATGGGCCTCACGAGTCGGTGGAATCGCCACCGCTCTGGCCCTGACGCTGGGCTGGGTGGACCTCTTCCTTCCGGACGAGAGCAGCACGATCCATGTGGCGTTCGTGGCCGTGCCCGGATCCGTCGCGGTGCTGTGCGCGATTGTGCTGGGCCTGGAAATGCTCTGGCAGCAATGGGAATCACCGTAGACGGACAGCGGCAACGGCCTCCGGCAGGCCCGGGGCGAGCGCGAGCAGCGGGCCTCCGCCTGCCGGTCAGCCCTTGGCGGCGCCGAGGACGACCAGCAGCAGCGCGCTGACGTTGCCGCGCTCGGGCGGGATCAGACGCAGGCGAGGCTCGCCGCGCCCGTCACCAGCCAGACGGAGACCAGGGTCCGCCTGTTGCTCGCGCAGGGCGAGCGCGAGCAGCGGGAAGAGGTGGCCGATCAGGGTGGGCGGCGGCCACGGGGATGACCCACCCCGGCTCGTACGGGACAGGCCGCCGCTAGGGCCTGTATTGGGTTGTCCCGCGGCGTCACGGGGCTGGGCACGCCCGCTCGCAGCGTTGCCGGAGCGCCCTGGTAGCTCCGCTACAAGGGCGCTCCGGCGCCTTGCGATCGCACGCACCCAGCCCCGCTCCTTCTTCCGCGTGACAACCCAATACAGGCC
>NZ_JBFAJY010000070.1:0-18650 GCF_040655445.1 Streptomyces sp. NPDC050423 | reverse complement strand
GGCGCACCTGCCCGCCTCCCGTGAGGCGGCGGAGCTGGTGGTACGGGTGCTGGCGGAGCGGGCCGCGCGGCTGCCCGCGGCCGGGGCCGGTTCGACCGGCGGGGTGAAGGGGGCGGACGGGGAGTACGCCGTCTCCCACGGGGAAGCCACACACGATGGACCGGGCAGAGAGCCTCATCGATCAGTTCCGCGCACAGCCCCCCGAGAGCGACAGGAGACGCGAACTCGTCGCGGGGATGGGCGGCATACTCGCGGACCGGCCCGATCACCCGGCGGCCCTGACCTTCCTCGCCTCGGTGACCGAGGACACCGAGGAGTACGAGCTCGCCAGGATCGAGGCCACGACAGCCCTGCGGCTGTGGCCGCCCACGCAGGACACCCACCGGCAGCGGGCCGCCCGCGCGCTGCTGGCCGTGATGCGCGGGCCCGACGAGGACCTGGTGCGGCAGTACGCGGCCATGGCGCTCGGCCCCTACGCGGACGACCCGGAGATCCACGACGCGATGGCGGCCGCCGTCCTCTCCGACGAGGACCAGCTCGTCCGGGACAACGCCCTGGCCGCGCTCAGCCACGCGGGCCCGAGCGAGGGCCGGGCCGAGGTGCTGCACCGGCTGGCCGACGACCGGACGCTGGGCCGGGAGGCGGCCCGCATCCTCACCGCCTGGGGCGGCGAACCGGCGCTCTGAGCACCGGCCCTGACGGACGCGACGGCCCTGCCGAACGGCACCGGCCCTGCCGAACAGGGCGCCGAGACAACCCGATCGCGATCCGGAAGATCTCCTCTCACAAGTCCGCGTACGTTGAGCGCCCCGACCTCGTCGGCATGCGCGGTGTAGCCGCAGTGGAACTTTTCCTGTGTGGGCCGGTTCTCCTTCGCGGTGTGCCCGCATGCGGGACACGTGATCGAACGGTTCAACCCGGCTTTGGTCATGGCCCCGTTGGGCAGAAACACGCCCGGTCTGTCAGGGTCAGGCTTCGGCGCGGGGGCCTTGCTCTGGACGTCACTGGCGCGGGGCAGGAAGTTCGACGAGTTCACCGGTTCCGGCGCCCCCGCCGACCTCTCGGCGGGCGCGACCGGTGAGGACGACCGGATATGAGGTCGGTCTGGTACATCGGCCACACCAAGGGACTGAGCACGGCCGCGACGATGTTCCGCAACAAGCCGGGCCCCCAACTGCTGGGAATGCAGGGCGTGGGCGGAGACGATTCAGAGCGCGGCAATGTCCTCCCGCTCCGGATCTGGACCTCCTATGCCACCGGGAAGTAGGCCCGCCGTCCCGCCCGGCCCGTGCGTGCTCCTGAAGCGGGCGGGACCACCCGCTCCGTCAGGAACGCCCCAGCTTCTGCGCGACCTCCGTCGCCCAGTACGTCAGGATCATCTGCGCACCCGCCCGCCGGATACCGGTCAGGCTCTCCATGATCGCCGCGTCCCGGTCGATCCAGCCCTTCTCCGCCGCGGCCTCGATCATCGAGTACTCGCCGCTGATCTGGTACGCGGCGACCGGCACGTCCACCGACTCGGCGACCTTCGCCAGGACGTCCAGGTACGGTCCGGCCGGCTTGACCATGACCATGTCCGCGCCCTCGTCGAGGTCGAGCGCCAGCTCGCGCAGCGACTCACGGGTGTTGGCCGGGTCCTGCTGGTACGTCTTGCGGTCGCCCTTGAGCGAGGAGCCGACGGCCTCGCGGAACGGGCCGTAGAAGGCGGAGGAGTACTTCACCGTGTACGCGAGGATCGAGACGTCCTCGTACCCGGTCTGGTCCAGCGCGTCGCGGATCACGCCGACCTGGCCGTCCATCATGCCGCTGGGGCCGACCACATGGGCGCCGGCGTCGGCCTGGACCTGGGCCATCTCGGCGTACCGCTCCAGCGTCGCGTCGTTGTCGACCCGGCCGTCCTCGGTCAGCACACCGCAGTGGCCGTGGTCGGTGGTCTCGTCCAGACAGAGGTCGGACATCACGACGAGATCGTCACCGACCTCCTCGCGCACCGCGCGCAGACCGAGCTGGAGGATGCCCTCCGGGTCGGTGCCGGCCGTGCCCCGGGCGTCCTTCTTCTCCTCCAGCGGCACACCGAACAGCATGATCCCGGCGACACCCGCCGAGACCGCGTCGACCGCGGCCTTCCGCAGGGTGTCCAGGGTGTGCTGCTGCACGCCGGGCATGGCCGAGATGGGGACGGGGGCCGCGATGCCCTCGCGCACGAACGCGGGCAGGATCAGATTCGCCGGGTCGAGCCGTGTCTCGGCGACCATCCGCCGCATCGCGGGGGTCGTCCGCAGCCGTCGGGGGCGAGAGCCGGGGAAGTTTCCGTACACAGTCATCCTTCGAGACTAGACCCGCGCACATCAGCGTCTTACCGACACCTGCGCCGGGAAAAGAGGGCCCGTTCAGCAGAGCGGGGCCCGGCCGCTTCACGGAGAAGCAGCCGGGCCCCGCATCCGTTGCGCCGGATCAGGTCGTCGTACGACGCCGCCGCGCGCCGGGACGGCGCTCGCTCGGCCGCGTCACCGGGTCACCGGCCTCCTTCGCCGCGTCCCGGCGCTGCGCGCCGAAGGCGGCGAGCGCCTCGGCGAGCTTGTGCACGGACGGCTCCGGGGACAGGACATCGACGCGCAGACCGTGCTCCTCGGCGGTCTTCGCCGTGGCCGGGCCGATGCACGCGATGACGGTCACGTTGTGCGGCTTGCCGGCGATGCCGACCAGGTTGCGCACCGTCGAGGACGAGGTGAAGAGCACCGCGTCGAAACCGCCGCCCTTGATGGCCTCACGCGTGTCGGCGGGCGGCGGCGAGGCGCGGACCGTGCGGTACGCGGTGACGTCGTCGACCTCCCAGCCGAGCTCGATGAGACCGGCCACCAGCGTCTCGGTGGCGATGTCGGCACGTGGCAGGAAGACACGGTCGATCGGGTCGAAGACCGGGTCGTACGGCGGCCAGTCCTCCAGCAGACCGGCCGCGGACTGCTCACCCGAAGGCACCAGGTCCGGCTTCACACCGAAGTCGACGAGCGCGGCGGCGGTCTGCTCACCGACGGCCGCGACCTTGATGCCGGCGAAGGCACGGGCGTCGAGCCCGTACTCCTCGAACTTCTCCCGGACGGCCTTCACCGCGTTGACACTGGTGAACGCGATCCACTCGTAGCGGCCCGTGACCAGGCCCTTGACCGCGCGCTCCATCTGCTGGGGCGTACGCGGGGGCTCGACGGCGATCGTCGGGACCTCGTGCGGCACCGCACCGTACGAACGCAACTGGTCGGAGAGCGACGCCGCCTGCTCCCTCGTACGCGGCACGAGCACCTTCCAGCCGAACATCGGCTTGGACTCGAACCACGAGAGCTGGTCGCGCTGGGCGGCTGAGCTGCGTTCCCCGACCACGGCTATGACGGGCCGGTGCCCCTCCGGCGAGGGAAGGACCTTGGCCTGCTTGAAGAGCTGGGCGATGGTGCCCAGCGTCGCCGTCCAGGTGCGCTGGCGGGTCGTCGTGCCGCCGACCGTCACGGTCAGCGGGGTGTCGGGCTTGCGGCCCGCCGAGACCAGCTCACCGGCGGCCGCGGCCACCGCGTCGAGCGTCGTCGAGATGACACACGTGGCATCGCTCGCGCCGACCTCGCTCCAGCAGCGGTCCGAGGCGGTACGGGCGTCGACGAACCGGACGTCCGCGCCCTGCGCGTCACGCAGCGGCACCCCGGCGTACGCGGGCACCCCCACGACGTTGGCGACACCGGGCACGACCTCGAAGGGAATGCCGGCCGCCGCGCAGGCCAGCATCTCGCCGCCCGCGTTGCCGTCCAGGCCGGGGTCACCGGCGACGGCACGGACGACCCGCCTGCCGCCCTTCGCGGCCTCCATGACAAGATTGGCCGCGTCCCTGAGAACGGGTACACCGACGGCTGTTGACTGTGCGTCAACAACCGTCAGCTCAGGCGTGCTTACGCCTGCCCGCGCATGGCAGCGAACGACGCCGAGAACGTCCGGCTCGGCGACAAGAACGTCCGCGCTCGCAAGCGCCTCGACGGCGCGCAGAGTCAGCAGTCCCGGGTCGCCGGGACCGGCGCCGAGGAAGGTGACGTGCCCTGCGGACAGGACAGGGAATTCGGATGCGGCGGGGCCGGTGGGGCTCAAAGTGCTCGCTCCCCCATAAGACCGGCCGCACCCTTGGCGAGCATCTCGGCCGCGAGTTCGCGACCGAGGGCCGCCGCGTCGTCGTGCGACGTGGGGACGGGACCGGTGGTGGACAGCTGTACCAGCGAGGAACCGTCGGTGGACCCGACGACTCCGCGCAGGCGCAGTTCGTTGACAGCCTGACCGTCGGCCAGGAGGTCGGCCAGCGCACCCACGGGTGCGGAGCAGCCGGCCTCCAGCGCGGCGAGCAGGGCACGCTCGGCGGTCACGGCGGCCCGAGTGTACGGGTCGTCGAGCTCGGCGAGCGCGGCGGCGAGGTCAGCGCTGCTGGCAGCGCATTCGATCGCCAGTGCTCCCTGGCCGGGAGCGGGCAGAACGGTGTCGACCGACAGGAAATCGGTCACCTCACCGGTCCGGCCGAGACGGCTGAGTCCGGCCGCGGCGAGTACCACCGCGTCCAGTTCACCGCTTCGTACAAAACCAATACGCGTATCGACGTTGCCACGGATCGGCACGGTCTCGATGCCGAGGCCGTGAGCGCGGGCGTACGCGTTGAGCTGCGCCATGCGACGCGGCGAGCCGGTGCCGATCCGGGAACCGGACGGCAGCTGCTCAAGGGTCAGCCCGTCGCGCGCCACCAGGGCGTCGCGCGGGTCCTCGCGCACCGGCACGGCGGCCAGCACGAGGCCCTCGTGCTGCGCGGTCGGCAGGTCCTTCAGCGAGTGGACGGCGAAGTCCACGTCGCCGCGGAGCAGCGCTTCGCGCAGCGCGGCGACGAACACGCCGGTCCCGCCGATCTGCGCGAGCTGCTCCCTGGAGATGTCCCCGTACGTGGTGATCTCGACGAGCTCCACGGCCCGCCCGGTCACCTCGGTGACGGCCTCGGCGACCAGGCCGGACTGCGCCATGGCGAGCTTGCTGCGCCGGGTCCCCAGCCGCAGCGGCTTGGTGGCCCCCGCGCCCAGGGGTGAGTTGTCGGTCATGACCGCCCTCGCTTCGGGTCGTTCAGGTCTGCCCGGGAGACGGCGGCGACCGTCTGCGGGTCGAGGTCGAAGAGTTCCCGCAGCGCATCGGCGTACCCGGCGCCGCCGGGCTCGCTGGCGAGCTGCTTGACCCGCACGGTGGGCGCGTGCAGGAGCTTGTCGACGACGCGGCGCACGGTCTGCGAGATCTCGGCGCGCTGCTTTTCGTCCAGGTCGGGAAGGCGTCCGTCCAGCCGTGCGATCTCGCCCGCGACCACTCCGGCGGCCATCGTGCGCAGGGCGACGACGGTGGGAGTGATGTGGGCGGCGCGCTGGGCGGCACCGAAGGCGGCGACCTCGTCGGCGACGATGGTGCGCACCTGGTCCACATCGGCGGCCATCGGGGCGTCGGCGGACGCCTCGGCGAGCGACTCGATGTCGACGAGGCACACACCGTCGAGGCGGGCGGCGTCCCCGTCGATGTCGCGGGGCATCGCGAGGTCCAGCAGGGCGAGGCGGACCGGTCCGGTGGACTGGGCGGGCACGGTGACCCGGCGGACGGCCTGCGCCTGCGCGGTCGCGGTGGCGGAACCGTTCTCCACCCACGCCGCGTGCTGGTCCAGGTCGGCGGGCGGCGCGGCGGCGGGCACGGCGGGCGCCTCGCGCGGGGCGAAGTCCAGCCCGAGCGCACCGGCGACGGCCTCGGCGCTCAGCACCAGACCGGTCGCACCGGTGCAGGAGACGACGACATCGGCACGTGTCAGTTCGTCGGAGACCGCGGCCATCTCCACGGCGTGGGCGGCCACTCCGGTGCCGCCGGCCTGGTTGAGGATCTCGACCAGGCGGTCGGCGCGGGCGCGGGTGCGGTTGGCGACGACGATCTCGGCGACACCGGTACGGGCCAGGGTCGCGGCGGCCAGCGAGGACATCGAGCCCGCGCCGATCACCAGGGCGCGCTTGCCCTTCGCCCAGACCCCGGGGTCGCGGCCCTCGGCGAGCTGTTCCAGACCGAACGTGACGAGCGACTGCCCGGCCCGGTCGATCCCGGTCTCGCTGTGGGCGCGCTTGCCGACCCGCAGGGCCTGCTGGAAGAGGTCGTTCAGCAGCCGGCCGGCGGTGTGGAGCTCCTGCCCCAGCGCCAGCGCGTCCTTGATCTGACCGAGGATCTGGCCCTCGCCCACGACCATCGAGTCCAGTCCGCAGGCCACCGAGAAGAGGTGGTGGACGGCCCGGTCCTCGTAGTGCACATAGAGATACGGAGTGAGCTCGTCCAGACCGACGCCGCTGTGCCGGGCGAGCAGGGTGGACAGCTCGGCGACGCCCGCGTGGAACTTGTCCACGTCGGCGTACAGCTCGATGCGGTTGCAGGTGGCGAGGACGGCGGCCTCGACCGCGGGCTCCGCGGCGAGGGTGTCCCGGAGCAGCTCGGCCTGGGTGCCGACGGGCAGCGAGGCCCGCTCCAGCACGGAGACGGGGGCGCTGCGGTGGCTCAGCCCTACGACAAGGAGACTCATGCCGGCATCACGGCGGGCATGTCCCCGTCGGGTCCCTTCCGGCTGGTGGTCGCGGCGCGCACGGGCGGTGCGGCCGGGTCGGGGCCGTCGTCCGCGGTGGCGTCCTCG
The DNA here is from genome assembly GCF_040655445.1 of Streptomyces sp. NPDC050423. NCBI lineage: Bacteria > Bacillati > Actinomycetota > Actinomycetes > Kitasatosporales > Streptomycetaceae > Streptomyces > Streptomyces sp. NPDC050423. The sequence goes on along the minus strand of NZ_JBFAJY010000070.1, from coordinate 11,944 downwards.
CCCGCCTTGCGCTGCTCGTGGAAGGCGAGGATCTGGAGCTCGATGGAGAGGTCGACCTTGCGCACGTCGACGCCGTCGGGCACCGAGAGCACGGTCGGGGCGAAGTTCAGGATGGAGGTGACACCGGCGGCCACCAGACGGTCGCAGACCTGCTGCGCCGCGCCGGGCGGGGTGGTGATCACGCCGATCGACACGCCGTTCTCGCTGATGATCCGGTCCAGGTCGTCCGCGTGCTGGACGGGGATACCGGCGACGGGCGTTCCGGCCATCGCGGGGTCGGCGTCGATCAGCGCGGCGACCCGGAACCCGCGGGAGGCGAAACCGCCGTAGTTGGCGAGGGCGGCGCCGAGGTTGCCGATGCCGACGATGGCGACCGGCCAGTCCTGCGTGAGGCCGAGTTCACGGGAGATCTGGTAGACGAGGTACTCGACGTCGTAGCCGACGCCGCGCGTCCCGTACGAACCGAGATAGCTGAAGTCCTTGCGCAGCTTGGCGGAGTTGACCCCCGCCGCCGCGGCGAGCTCCTCGGAGGAGACCGTGGGGACCGAGCGCTCGGAGAGCGCTGTCAGCGCACGGAGATACAACGGAAGTCGGGCGACGGTGGCCTCGGGAATTCCTCGGCTACGGGTCGCCGGTCGGTGGTTTCGGCCAGTTGCCACGGTGCTCCTGCGGGATGAGCGGGGCTGCAGGCGGCCGTATGTCCCAGGGCCGCCCCGTCGAATGCAGGCTATGTCTTTGTGAACGCGTGCACAAAGATAGTGTCCGATTTGTCCGGTCAAAGTGACCGGGGTCACGCGCATTCGCCGCGCGATCCAGGAACCGCCGATCGCATCAGCCCGTTGCAGGCCCGAAGGGGGCAAGGTGGTACACGCTCCTCACGACTACGCCCCCGAGACCACTCAAAACGCCCATGATGTTAACCGGGTTTCACTCAGGAAAGCAGCGCACTGCGCAGTCTTACCGGGTCCACCCGCCAGAACGTGTGCTGTTCGTTATCAATGAGGACCACGGGGATCTGCTCCCAGTACTCCCGGTACAGCTCATCGTCCCGGGTGATGTCCTTCTCCTCCCAGGACGCGCCCGTCTCCTCACAGACCGCGCGGACCACCAGCCTGGCATCGTCACAGAGGTGACACCCGGGTTTCCCGACGAGGGTCACCACCCGGTCCGCGGGCTTCTTCTTCGTACGACGCAACAGGGCACTCATACCCTTCATTCTCCGCCGCGCGGAGACCCGCCGGGCCCCTCGTCCCCCGCGACACCCCCCACGCCCGGAATCACCCGTTTAACAGTTCGGTCCCCGAGAGTTCACGCCCTCGCATCCCGGCAGGTCGGGAAGGGCCGAACCGACTGGCTATGCTCACGACATGGCCGCTCTTGGATGGCTCACACCCCGCAGGCGTTCCGCGACAGCACGGAGCGTGCTGGCAGGCGAGGCAGCAGCAGAAGCAGCGCGGAAGTCGTCGCTCGACGCCGAGCGGTCCGCCGAAGCCGACGCCGAGGCCGGCGCCACGCCCGACGCGGAGGAACGGGAACCCGAGTTCCCCGTCGTCGGTGACGAACGGGCCGCCGCCTTCTTCGACCTCGACAACACCGTGATGCAGGGCGCCGCGATCTTCCACTTCGGCCGCGGCCTGTACAAGCGGAAGTTCTTCGAGCGCCGCGAACTGACCCGGTTCGCCTGGCAGCAGGCCTGGTTCAGGCTGGCCGGCGTCGAGGACCCCGAACACATGCAGGACGCGCGCGACAGCGCCCTGTCCATCGTGAAGGGGCACCGCGTCTCCGAACTGATGTCCATCGGTGAGGAGATCTACGACGAGTACATGGCCGACCGCATCTGGCCCGGCACCCGCGCCCTCGCCCAGGCCCACCTCGACGCCGGCCAGAAGGTCTGGCTGGTCACCGCCGCCCCGGTGGAGACCGCCACGATCATCGCCCGCCGCCTCGGCCTGACCGGCGCGCTCGGCACCGTCGCCGAATCCGTCGACGGGGTCTACACCGGGCGCCTCGTCGGCGAACCGCTGCACGGCCCCGCGAAGGCCGAGGCGGTACGCGCCCTGGCCTCGGCGGAGGGCCTGGACCTGGCGCGCTGCGCCGCGTACAGCGACTCGCACAACGACATCCCGATGCTGTCCCTGGTCGGACACCCGTACGCGGTCAACCCGGACGCCAAGCTCCGCAAGTACGCCCGCGCCCGTGACTGGCGGCTGCGCGACTACCGGACGGGCCGCAAGGCGGCCAAGGTCGGCATCCCGGCCGCGGCCGGAGTGGGCGCCCTCGCGGGCGGCACCGCCGCCGCCGTCGCCCTGCACCGCCGCCGCCGCTGACCCCGGCCGCCCCGTTGACCGGGTCACCCTCACTCGACCACAACCTGTCGCGGCTACTGGCAGATCTCGAAGTAATTCGATCAACAATCGGTCACAATGTGCTACCCAATGTGTCGAATAGTCGCTACGGAAACGACGTAACCGGTGATTTGAGCAACTGGGTGTAGCACTGCCTGTACGAAGCGTTATTCTCCTCAGACGCATTCCGGAACCCACCACTCACTACGACGAGTGACGGTTTCGCACTGCACGTGATGGAAGCTCTGCCTCTGGGAGTCCCGTGTACCCACACGTCGGGGTTGACGCCTCGGGCCTGGCTACGCTGCGCGCAACGGTCGCCGACCGCTTGCGCGGCTTCGTCCCCACCGCGTACGCCGTACCCGCCTTTGCCACCCCTGCACCTGCCGGCCCTTGCTACGCCCTGGCCGAACGCGGTGCGGCGGTCGGAAGACGCAGCAACCGCGGCGCAACGACCACGTCCACCGTTCGTCGGCCGACAGCTGACAGCGACAGCGCGCGCATGATGGATCTCGTCGAGCGCGCACAGGCCGGTGAGGCTGACGCCTTCGGCCGTCTCTATGACCAGTACAGCGACACCGTGTACCGCTACATCTACTACCGCGTGGGTGGCAAGGCGACAGCGGAGGACCTCACCAGTGAGACCTTCCTGCGCGCCCTGCGGCGTATCTCCACGTTCACCTGGCAGGGCCGCGACTTCGGTGCCTGGCTGGTCACAATCGCTCGCAACCTGGTCGCCGACCACTTCAAATCCAGTCGATTCCGGCTGGAAGTGACCACCGGCGAAATGCTCGACGCCAACGAGGTCGAGCGCAGTCCCGAGGACTCCGTCCTGGAGTCCCTCTCCAATGCCGCACTGCTGCAAGCCGTGCGCCGACTCAACCCCCAGCAGCAGGAGTGCGTGACCCTGCGCTTCCTGCAAGGGCTCTCGGTCGCCGAGACCGCCCGGGTGATGGGCAAGAACGAGGGCGCGATCAAGACCCTGCAGTACCGCGCCGTCCGCACACTTGCCCGACTCCTTCCGGACGATGCCCGCTGACCCCACCCAGGGCCGAATCACTCTCGGCAATACGTTCATCACGCACTGGTCCGATCATCTTTCGTGCGTAACCCAAGTGCCGCGCCACTCGTTGTGCCGGTTGCAGGCCCCCTGTCGTCACCCCATGTCCGCAGACACTCACTCAATCGTGTGGATGCGCTCAAGGTGTGCAACCTTCCGGACCCTCAGGGGAGTCGACCGTCATGACGAGAGGAGGTGCCGCCAGTGATCGCAAACGTTTCGGCACACCGGCGGGCGAACGCCTTCGCCCAGGCCGTGGAGGAGCAGTCGCTCCGCGGTGCGGCGGCCGTACAGCCCGAGGAACCGGCCGAACCGGCCGACCGCGGACCGCTGTTGGCCCTGGCGAACGGCCTCGGTGAGCTACCGAAGCCGGTATTGGATCCCGAGGTCAAAGTGGTGCAGCGAGCCCAGCTCGTCGCCGCCATGGAGGCCATGTTCGCCGCGGGCGGCGCGCCCGCGGCCCCTACAGTGCCCGAACAACGGGGCAAGGGGGCCCACCGGGCCTCCCCGCTCCGCAAACTGCGCCCCAAGTCGCGCTGGACGAAAGGCCTCGCGGCCGGCGGACTCACCGTCGGTGTGGCCGCGGGAGCCTTCGGCGGAGTGGCCGCCGCCAGCTCCGACGCCCTCCCGGGCGATTCCCTCTACGGGCTGAAGCGCGGCATGGAGGACCTCCACCTCAACCTGGCCGGCAGCGACACCGACCGCGGCGAGGTCTACCTGGACCAGGCATCGACCCGGCTCAGCGAAGCCCGCAGGCTGATGGAGCGCGGCCGCGCGGCCGACCTGGACCACGAACAGCTCGGCGAGGTCAGGCGCACGCTCAACGGCATGACCCACGACGCCACCGAGGGCCACCGGCTGCTCCACGCCGCCTACCAGCGGGACGGCGCCATCGGCCCGATCCAGACCCTGGACTCCTTCTCCCGCTCGCACCGCGCCAGCTGGACCAGCCTCCGCGACCGGCTGCCCGTCCAGCTGACCGAGCTCGGCGACCAGGTCAGCTCCGTCTTCGCGGCCATAGACGAAGAAGTCGCGCCGCTGCAGTCGCTGTTCCCCCGTGCCAGGGAGAAGAGCGGCGGATCGCAGCAGTCCGGCTCCACCGACACGGGCACCGGCTCGGCCCCGTCCTCGCACGGGCCGTCCCCGTCGCCCTCGTCACCCGCCGACGCGCACGACGGCAAGAAGGGCAGCAGCTCCTCGCCCCACCCGTCGGGCTCGAACAGCACCCCGGCGAACGGCCTGATCGGGGGCGGCACGGACGACCTGTTCGACCCGCCGTCGCCGGACACCACCGAACCGTCGAGGGACACCCCGAGCAACGCACCCACGCCGGACATCACCCTGCCCCCGCTGATCCCCGGCCTGATCGGAGGCCTCGGGATCGACAGCAGGAACGAATCCTGACCCCATCGCCGGACGGGCAGCCTCCAGCCCGTCCGGCGATCGAGGACAGAGGCCCGCCCAAGCGCGCACGAGGCCGACAGAATCCAGCCCGTCCGGCGATCGAGGACAGAGCGGCACCCCGGGCGCACCCGGGCACCTCAGAAGAACACCGACCGCCGCTGCACCAGCAGCTTGTACAGCGTGTGCTGGATCTGCTCCCGCACCTGATCCGTCAGATTGAACATCAGCATCGGATCCTCCGCCGCCTCCACCGGATACCCGTCCGTGGGAATCGGCTCGCCGAACTGGATCGTCCACTTCGTCGGCAACGGCACCGCCCCCAGCGGCCCCAGCCACGGAAACGTCGGCGTGATCGGGAAGTACGGCGTACCCAGCAGCCGCGCCAGCGTCTTGGAGTTGCCGATCATCGGGTAGATCTCCTCGGCTCCCACGATCGAGCACGGCACGATCGGCACCCCGGCCCGCAGCGCCGTCGACACGAAGCCGCCCCGCCCGAAGCGCTGGAGCTTGTACCGCTCGCCGAACGGCTTGCCGATGCCCTTGAAACCCTCCGGCATCACCCCGACGACCTCGCCCTGCCTCAGCAGCCGCTCCGCGTCCTCCGCGCACGCCAGCGTGTGCCCCGCCTTGCGGGCCAGCTCGTTGACGACCGGCAGCATGAAGACCAGGTCCGCCGCGAGCAGCCGCAGATGGCGCCCCGCCGGGTGGTTGTCGTGCACCGCGACCTGGAGCATCAGCCCGTCCAGCGGCAGTGTCCCGGAGTGGTTGGACACGATGAGCGCCCCGCCGTCCGACGGGATGTTCTCGATGCCCTTCACCTCGACCCGGAAGTACTTCTCGTACATGGGCCGCAGCACCGACATCAGCACCTGGTCGGTGAGTTCCTCGTCGTAGCCGAACTCGTCGACGTCGTACTCACCCGTGACCCGGCGCCGCAGGAACGCGAGCCCGCCCGCGATCCGCCGGTCCCAGCCACCCCGTTCCGCGTCCTCGGGTGCCACCACGGCCTCCTCCGGCTCCTTCGGCTCCTCCGGCGGCAGCCCTGCGTCCAACTGCCCCGGCAGGGCGCTCACGGACCCGTTGCCGCGTCCTGGGGACCGCCGCCGCGCGGCACGCGGCGAGCCCCCCGACCGCGAACGGTCGTCGTCGAACGGAATGACCTTGGCATCCGCCATCGTCGGTGCGCTCCTCTACCTGCCGCTCGGGGTCGGGTGTGTGTCGCCGCCGGCCCCGGTGATCCCCGGAGCCCCGCCGGTCCCCCCGGCGAACGGCATCGCCGCCAGTCTGCCCACGGCCCGGCCCACCGCCTCGGGCGGCAGCAGACCCGGCCCCCGGCTGCGCGCGAACTCCGCGAACGTCTCCACCGTGGTGAACCGCGGCCGGAAGCCCAGGGTCTCGCGCATCTGGACCGTGGAGACCACCCTGCCATGGGTGAGCAGCCGGATCTGTTCCGGCGAGAAGTCCGTCATCCCGATCGTACGGAGCGCCTGCCCGACCCAGGTGACCGCGGGCAGCAGCAGCGGCATCGTCGGCCGCCCCAGCCGCCGCGAGCACTGCGAGAGCAGCAGTACGCCGTCCCCGGCGATGTTGAAGGTGCCACTGTTCAGCGTGCCGCGCAGCGGCTCGCTCGCGGCGATGCCGAGTACGTCGATGACATCGTCCTCGTGCACGAACTGGAGCCTCGGGTCGTACCCGAACACCGTCGGCAGCACCGGCAGCGCCAGATAGTCCGCGAGCGGCGAATCCGCGTCCGGCCCCAGGATGTTCGCGAACCGGAGCACGCACACGGCCACGTCCGGCCTGCGGCGCGCGAAGCCCCGTACGTACCCCTCGACCTCCACCGCGTCCTTCGCGAAGCCCCCGCTGGGCAGGGACTTGGGCGGGGTGGTCTCGTGGAAGACCGCCGGGTCGCGGGGCGCGGAGCCGTACACCCCCGTACTGGACTTGATCACCAGCCGCTGAACGGCCGGGGCCTTCTGGCACGCGCCGAGCAGCTGCATGGTGCCGATGACGTTGGTCTCCTTGACCGCGGTACGGCTCTGGGTCCCGAGTCCCTTTCCGCTGACGTCCAGATGGACGACCGTGTCGACCGAGTGCTCGGCGAGGACTCTGGCGATGGCGGGCTGGCGGATGTCCGCACGCACGAAGACGGCGTCCCCCAACTGGTGGCCGGGCGCGACCGCGTCGACCGCGATCACCCGGTCCACGCCCGGATCACGCTGGATGCGCCGCACGAAGCGGCCGCCCAGCTGCCGGGCCGCTCCCGTGACGAGCACGACCTTCCCCAAGATCAGCGCCTTCCGTCGGTCTCCCGTGAAGTGGGTCGGAGGGGTCCTCGAAGAGGTTCTCCCCGATCGTCACCGTAGCGGGTGGATGTTGCCGTGTGACGCCCGCGCGGCAGGCTCGCGCCGCGTCATGGCCCGAATGCGTGCAACCGCCGTGCGCACGGCCGGGCCGGCGGAGAGGGTCCGCACAGCACCGCAGCCCTCCCGCCGGAATGGCGGGAGGGCTGCGGATTTCACGAACTGCGTTCGCCTACTTCTTGTTGCGACGCTGAACGCGAGTGCGCTTGAGCAGCTTGCGGTGCTTCTTCTTGGCCATCCGCTTGCGCCGCTTCTTAATGACAGAGCCCACGACTACCCTCGCTCACTTCTTCTTCACTGGTGCGGGGCGTCTGGGCCCACACGACCTACGTCGGCCTAGCCTACCCGCCACCGGGTGAGGGACGTAATCCGAGGGGAATGTCAGGCCGATCCCACCCCCACGAAGGACTCCCGGAGATACTCGTGAACCGCTTGCTCCGGCACCCGGAAGGACCTGCCCACCCGGATCGCCGGCAGATGACCACTGTGCACCAGGCGGTACACGGTCATCTTCGACACTCGCATGACCGAGGCGACTTCCGCCACGGTCAGAAACTTGACCTCGTTGAGAGGCCTCTCGCTGTCAGCAGCCATGATCCACCTGTACCTTCCGCACGCGACGCGCACCGGCTTCCCCTCCGGTGACTCTTCGTCGATGTGCGCTCACTCCCCAGGTTAGGGGCGGGTGATGCGAGTGGGGAAGAGGAGAGACGATCGGCCGCCTACTGTGACAGACACGCCCGATTGAGCACATAGCGCGTGAGCGGCACGTAGTAGGCGGAGCGCACCGCGTCGTCGAGCGGAACGGCGACCGACACCCTCCCCTCGGCCTCACCGACGAACAGCGCCGGATCGTCCGTATCGGCCAGCCCGATCGCCTCGATGCCCAGCTGACCTGCCCCGCAGACCCAGCCGTGGTCCCCGACGACGAGTTCCGGCAGCGGCCCCCGGGCCTCCGCCGCGGCCTCCAGAGCGACCCTGACCGGCAGCGGGGAATGGGAGTGTGCGCCGGTACCACCACCGGGCACCCGCACGCCGGGTTCGCGCACCAGCGCGACTCCCCGTACGTAGTCGAGGTGGTACGTGCGTACGCCGAACCGGGTCGTTATGTCGATACATCTCCCCTGCGCGGGGGTGAGGACAGCGCACCCCACCGACGACAAAGCGTCTGCCAACGCTGCGTAGAAGCCGAGCAACCGGTGCGGATGTCCCGTACCGAACAGCACCGGCGCCCGCCGCAGAGCCGCGTCCGACAGCCGCGCGGCGAACGCGTCCAGCCCCGCCAGCGTCCGCTCCGGATCGATCACATCAGGACCCGAGACATGCGCGGGATCGTCCGAGACCCCGCACTTCTCGGCCATGAGACGGAGCAACTCCCGCTCCCCCCAGCCCCATTCGGGATCGAGACCGAGCGTCACCCGGGGGTCCCTGGCCGCGAAGAGCCGGTAACTCCGCAGACTCACTTCCCGCGGGGTGGCCACGGGCCCGGCCAGCCGGGCCGCCAGCAGATGAGCGCGCAGCGCTCCGGTGCTCAACACCCTGCCGATGCTCCCGTACCCGCACCGCCCGGGGGCCAAAAGCGGGGTTACGCCCCACAGTTGGCGTAACCGGTGTAGGCGACGGCCGGGTGTCAGGTAAGCAGCCCCCGCAGCGGGAACGCCGCACGACGGCTCGCCAGCACCGCCTGGTCCAGCCGGTCCGCCGGGTCGTACCCCTCTTCCCACGACTTCCACGACGGGGTACGGCCGTCCGTCATCCGGGCCGGCCCGAGCTGCCGGGTCCGGGCGTAGACCTCGTCCCGCCAGGACGACGGGATCACCGACTCCGGGTCGACGGGCGCGTGCGCGGCGATCCCCACCAGATGCGTCCAGGACCGCGGCACCACGTCCACCACCGCGTAGCCGCCCCCGCCGAGCGCCACCCAGCGCCCGCCGTCCGCGTACTCATGGGCGAGGTCGTGACAGGCCGCCATCACGGCCCGCTGGGCGTCCAGCGACACCGCGAGATGGGCCAGCGGATCCTCGAAGTGCGTATCGGCCCCGTGCTGCGTCACCAGGACCTGCGGCCGGAAGTCCGCCAGCAGCTCCGGCACCACCGCGTGGAACGCCCGCAGCCACCCCGCGTCCCCCGTCCCGGCCGGCAGCGCCACGTTCACCGCACCGCCCTCGCCCGCCCCCGCACCGGTCTCCTCGGGCCAGCCGGTCTGCGGGAAGAGCGTCCGCGGGTGCTCGTGCAGCGAGACGGTCAGCACCCGGGGGTCCTCCCAGAAGGCCGCCTGCACACCGTCCCCGTGGTGCACGTCCACATCGATGTACGCGACCCGCTCCGCGCCCAGCTCCAGCAGCCGCGCGATGGCGAGCGCCGGGTCGTTGTAGATGCAGAAGCCCGACGCGCTGCCGGGCATGGCGTGGTGGAGTCCGCCGGTGAAGTTGACCGCGTGCCCGGTATGCCCGCGCCAGACCGCCTCCGCCGCGGCCACCGACTGCCCGGCGATCAGCGCCGACGCCTCGTGCATCCCGGCGAACGCCGGGTCGTCCGTCGTCCCGAGCCCGTAGTTCTGGTCGGCGCGGTCCGGATCCGCCGAGGCCGCCCGCACGGCCGCCACATAGTCCGAGCGGTGCACGAGCCGCAGAGTGGAGTCCCCGGCGGGCTTGGCCGCCACCACGTCCACCGCACGGTCGAGACCGAACGCCCGCACCAGCCCCATCGTCAGGGCGAGTCTGACCGGGTCCATGGGATGACTGTCCCCGAAGTCGTATCCCGTTACTGCGTCATCCCACATCAGCTGTGCGCGACCGCTCATGCCCGCCACCGTATCGGGCGGGCTCCGCGCCGAACGATTTGGCGTACACGAGCATCGCGAGCACCAGCACCATCGGTACGAGCATCGCGCCCCGGTAGCTCCAGGCGTCCCCGAGCGCCCCCACCAGGGGCGAGCCGACGAGGAAGCCCACGTAGTTGAAGATGTTCAGCCGGGCGATCGCGGTGTCGCTCGCACCGGGGAACAGCCGCCCCGCGGCCGCGAACGTCTGCGGCACGATCACACACAGACCGAACCCCAGCATGGTGAACCCGAGCATTCCGATCCAGGCCCCGCCGGCGACGGCCACCACACCGAACCCGGCCGCGGCCAGCACGCTCCCGAACCGCACCACGGCCACCGCGCCGAACCGCCGCACCCCGAAGTCCCCGACGGCCCGCCCCAGCAACGTCGTCACCATGTAGACGTTGTACGGAACGGTCGACAGCTGCTCCGAGCTCCCCAGCACGTCCTGCAGATATTTGGCGCTCCAGTTGGAGACCGTCGAGTCCCCGATGTACGCGAAGCACATCACCAGACAGAGCGGCATCAGCAGCCTGAACGAGACCGGTCCGGCCTTCCCCCGCTCGGCGGCCTGCCCCTCGCCCTCCTGCTTCCCCTCGACGTACCAACGGCTCCCGGCGAGCGCGACGGGCAACAGCACCACCACGACCGGAAGGTACGAGACCAGCAGCGACAGATCCCAGTGCGCCCCGGCCCACGCCATCGAGGCCCCGGCGATCCCGCCCAGGCTGTACGCGGCATGGAAGCCGAGCATGATGGAGCGTCCGTACGCCCGCTGGAGGCTGACACCCATCATGTTCATGGACGCGTCCAGCGCGCCTACGGCCAGCCCGAACGCGCCCAGCGCCACGGCGGCTTCCCACACCTCGCTCCCGGCACCGACACCGAGCAGCGCGAGGAGCACGACGGGCTGGGCCCACCGCAGGACCACGCGCGGCCGCACCCGCGCGACCACCTTCTCGGTGACCACACTGCCCACACCGGCCAGAATCGGCACGGCGGCGAGGAACACGGGCAGCAGGCCGTCGGATATCCCGTACCGGTCCTGAATGGCGGGGATCCGCGTCACGAGAAGGGCGAAGGTGACGCCTTGCACGAAGAAGCTCAACGCGAGGGAGGCTCTGCCGTGCCGCAAACGTGCATCTGTCATGGGCGCGAGCGTAGAGCCAGTTCCTACCCATGGGTAGATGAGTCAGGCAAGCAATTCCCGCAGCTGTCCCATGTCGGAGAAATGCCCGGTCACCCCGGCCAGCCGGTCCGCCGGCATCATCGACGTGAACCCGTACACATCCATGCCCGCGGCCCTGGCGGCCTCCACCCCGAGCGGGCTGTCCTCGATGACGACGCACCTCTCCGGCGGCACCCCCATCCGGTCGGCGGCGTGCAGAAACAGGTCGGGGGCCGGCTTCCCGCGCCCCACGTCCTCCGCACTGAAGATCCACTCCTCCTCGAACCACTGGTCGAGACCGGTCTTCAGGTGCCCGACGCGGATCCGCTCGTGGCTGCCGGAGGACGCGACGCAGTACGGGACCCCTTCGGCGACGAGATCCCCCAGCACCTCCTCGACGCCGGGCACGGGTTGCAGCTCCTGCCGGAACGCGGCGAACACCCGCTGGTGGAACGTGTCGTCGAAGTCCGCGGGCAGCTTCTCCCCGCCCCGTTCCTCGACGAGGTCGTGCACCCGGTGCATGGCGGCCCCCATGTAGTCACGGAGGGATTCCTCGTACGAGGTGGGGTGCCCGAGCTCCGTGAGGTAGTCGGCCAGGATGGTGTTGGAGATCGGCTCGCTGTCCACGAGCACACCGTCGTTGTCGAAGATGACCAGTTCGTAGCGCATGCCACGACCTTAAACCGTCGGGAACGCAGAAAAGCCCCGTGCCACAAGGGCACGGGGCTTAACTATAAAAGGAGTTCGGCGGCGTCCTACTCTCCCACAGGGTCCCCCCTG
>NZ_JBFAJY010000069.1:0-19217 GCF_040655445.1 Streptomyces sp. NPDC050423 | reverse complement strand
AATACTGGATGTATTCGGGCGTTCCGACAACGCAGCGAGGTGCCGTAGCTGTCGTCGTGCGCCCGCCAGGAATTGCGGGACAGCCCTTAGGCGGGCCCGGCCGCCCGGCCCACGCACGTCACGGTCGGCCTGGCGGACGGGACGGAGGCCGAGACCAACCAACTCCCCGCTGCCCAGCGGCCTGCGGTAAGGCGGGCCCGTCGCTGGCGTGCTGGGAGCGCCCCTGCCGGGCGGCCGCCGCCGCGTCGCCACCGTGGTGATCGCCGAGGTGGCGGTGGGCGCCACGCGGCACCGGACCCTGCGGTTCGCGCGGCTGCGCGAGGACCTCCTCCCGCTCTCGGACAGGTGGAGGGGGCGCCACGTGAATGTGCCGCCTCCTTCTCTCCTTGCGATCGCAGGACCGTGCGTGGGGCCGCGTCTGCGAAACGAAGGCCGAGCCCCGGCTACTCGGCCGGATCCGCCGCCGCCTCCGGCCGCAGCTGCTGCAGCTCCGTGATGGCCTTGGACCGCCGGTCGTCCGCCTTCCTGCCCGCGCGTCGCCGACCGATCTTCCGGTACTTCTCGACCGGCTCGGTGGAGGACCAGTCGTTGGTGATCTCCTTGATCTCCCCGGCCGAGTACCCGAGCCGGCCGAGGTCGGTGGGGACGCCAGGGTGCAGCCCGTGCGACGTCACGTCGCCGGCCACGTCCAGCTTCACGCGCCGCGCCAGGCGCTTGACCGCCTCGTTGACGGCGTGCGGCGTCATGCCCCACCCCTTCTTGCTCACCGGCCCGAGTGTGCGGGCCGGACTCGTCCCGGGCGTGCAGAGCCTGGCGGGTCGGCCGTCGTGTCTTCGCTGCCTCTGCGAGGACCTGGTCGTGGTCACAACCGGCTGGATGCAGCCTCTGCTGCGCGGCCTCCCGGTCGCCGCCCAGCAACTTCGCGAGGACCGAATCCTTGGAGTTCCCGGACCGCTGTGGCGAGGTTCTGACGTGGAACCAGCTCGCCCGCGAGTTCGGCCCGCTTACCGCACTGGCCGACGACCGCCGCATCGGCGGCGGCCGGCGCTGACCGCGCAGCCTTCAGAGCTGCTGGGTGCGCCGTGGCGGTGGCGAGGAGGAGTCGTTCCTCGTCGAGGGCTTCCTCGCTGCTGCGCGCCGTGGGCTGTTTCGGCAGGACGGTGCGCGGCAGGGAGCCGGGGTGCGGGGCGAACTGTCCGGCGAGCGTATCCATGAACTGTGCGAGGGTGTCGGCCTGGGCCAGGGTGGCGACGGCCCGGTTGGGCAGGGTGGCGTCGGTCGCGGTCTGTGCGAGGCGCTGGGCGTGCATGAGCAGCGTGCGCCGGGCGTGATCCTCTGGATCGCCGGGGGTGATGTCGGCGGCCCAGGGCATCGGCGGTGACGTCGTCCAGGCTGCGTCCGGTGGTCGCGCTAGCCCTGTTCCTGGCCTCCGACAGCGCCCGGTCGATCACCGGCCAGACCATTCCCATTGACGGCGGATCCAAGTCCGCGCTGGCCCTCCAGGAATCGTCCGCACCGGTGCAGCTGGCGAGCTGGTGTGGCAGCGCCGTCGGGGACGTGGGCTCCGGACGCGTGCCGGGTCACGCGGTAGTGGGGAGCGGACTTGTGCAGCTGTTGTTGTGCTTCGGTGAGCATGCCCGACACGCGGGCCCGGAGGCGATGTCTGCCGGGTCGACGAACCGTTTCAGGGCCGGATGGCACTCCAGCGGCGACGGCGACGGCGCCGGCCTACGCCGGCGCCGCGGAACGCTCAGCGGACGAGCGCCGACGGCGTGACAGCGGGCCTGGGCAACGTCGACCCCGACGGGATACACACGGCTGCACCGGCACCGCTCGTAGCGGGAGGAGAACAGCCGAGAACGAACAGATTCGCTGCTTCGGGTTCGAACGCTCAGCTCAGTTCGCCGGTCAGGAACTGGGCGCGGTCGTATCCGAAGGACCAGTCCTCGTCGCCGTTTTCACTGACGGAGACCACCAGATCGGCAGGGTCCAGATGGCAGTTGCGGGTGAGGTTGTGCGACAGCAGCGCGAAGAATCGCTCTTTCTTTGCGCGGTCGCGCCTCCGATTGACCATGTGCATGATCACCACCCGCGAGGTGCGGGCAATCCCGAGGCCCGTATCCAGTGCGATGATCTCGTTGACCGGGTGGCTGCCCACAACCTGGTAGCGGTCGTCCGCCGGTACCTCGAAGGCTTCTACGACGGACTCGTCCGATCAGCCGCGCAACTCCGTCGGGGAGACCTGCCCGGGACCGCGGTCCTCGTGTTCGCCCCCGGCTACGTGGCGCTTCTGATCGCCGCATCGTCCTTGGCCTGGCGGTCGGTGCGGCCTCAGTGACCATTCCCACCCGCTGCTGCCATGTGTGACGGGCGGGCGGCCGCGCACTGTGGTTCGCTGACGGAAGGCAGGAGGTGTGGGTGCGTGAGCGGCTGGTTGTCACCGGAGAAGGTGGCTGAGGTGGCGCGGGCGCTGGACCTGACCGGGGTCTTCGTCAACGGCGTGCTCGGCGGGGTGCTGGCCCGGGGCCGTCATCTGGACCTGTTCGGCTTCCTCACGATCGGCATCGTCTCGGGCCTGGGCGGCGGCGTCATCCGCGACACTCTGCTGCAGCACGGCACCCCGGTGGCTCTGACCGATTACACGTACCTGGCGACCGCCGCCGCCGGGACAGTGCTGGCGTTCGTCCTCGACCTGAGCCGCCAGACCTCCGGTCCGGCGTTCGACCTGCTCGACGGCGTGGCGATCAGCGTCTGGGCGGTCGCCGGGGCGCAGAAGACCCTCGCCACCGGCCTTGGCTGGCTGCCCGCGGTGCTCCTGGGCATCATCACGGCGGTCGGCGGCGGTGTCGTCCGGGACCTGCTGCTGGGCCGCACGCCCGGCGTCTTCGGTGGCTCTCCCCTGTACGCGACCGTAGCGGCGCTGGTCAGCGTGGTGATGGTGTTCTGCAGCTGGCTCGGCGTACCCACCCTCGGGATTCTGGTCGGTATCACCGTCGGCACCGTGCTGCGGATGGCCGCACTCACCTGGGGCTGGAAGCTGCCGGGCGGCCGCGACTGGCAGCCGAGGGCCTCCCGGCACCGGGGAGCATGACGTAACGGAACCACGGCCCACTCGTAGGGAGTTGGCGGATAGCGATGACGAGCAACGAATCCACGGGCAGGAACGCCCACGCGGACCAGGTCCTGGCCGGACTGGCGGGTATCCGTTCCGAGCTGGAGGACTTCTACAAGGATCTGCACGCCCATCCCGAGCTGGGCCATCAGGAGCACCGGACCGCGGCCAGGGTGGCACAGCGCCTAACGGACTGGGGCTACCAGGTGCACGAAGGCGTCGGCGGCACCGGCGCGGTCGGCGTACGGGCCAATGGCGACGGTCCGGTCATCCTGCTGCGGGCCGACATGGACGCCCTGCCGGTCCACGAGGAAACCGGTCTGCCGTGTGCCAGCGTGGTGACCACCACGGACGCATCCGGTCGGGACGTGCCCGTGGCACACGCCTGGAGCAGGCGCTGGCGAAGATCAACGATGAGAACGAATCGATCACGGCCTCGGTGTGCGACGTCTCCGACAGGTCCTCGATCGAGGCGTTCGTGCGGACGGCTGCGGACCGGCTCGGCGGTATCGACGTACTGGTCAACAACGCGGGCGTCTCCGGCCCCACGGCCTCCGTCGAGGAGATGGACCCCGATCAGTGGGACGCGGTCCTCGCGGTCAACCTCACCGGAACGTTCAACGTCACGCGGCTGTCCATCCCGTTCCTGAGACAGTCCGACGCCGGCGTCATCATCAACATGTCGTCGGTGGGCGGGTGCTTCGGATATCCGAACCGAAGCCCCTACGCCACCACCAAACGCGGACTCCTCGGGCTGACCGAGACACTCGCCCTGGAACTCGGAGAGGCCGGTGTCCGGGTCAACGCGATCGCCCCCGGCGCGGTCGACGGCGACCGCATCCAGCGGGTACTGCGAGGGCGGGCGGAGACCACCGGACGCAGCCTGGGCGATGCTACCGCCGACGCCCTGAGCATCCAGGCGCTGAAGCGCTTCGTCGACCCGGCAGACATCGCCGCGCTCGCTCTGTTCCTGGCCTCCGACAGCGCCCGGTCCATCACCGGCCAGACCATCCCCATTGACGGCGGCTCCAAGTCCGCGCAGTGATTACCTTCTTCCAGAAGGGCAGAAACCCGGGTCCAGGAGAAGGCAAGGGAGCCCATGTCGTACACCGCTACAGTCCTCGGAGCCGGTGCACTGGGGGCGCGATGGCCATGGGCTCGGAGAAACCGGTCAGCAAGGAGTTCCAGTCGGCCTCAGGATCCTCGTTGTAGATCCGGTAGGGGATGGATGGCGACGCTCTCTTCCCCCGTTACCGTTTTCGTGGCTCCGCAAATGGGGCTACCGGCCTTCGGGTCCGGCATGACTTCCCCCCTGTTGCGGTTGATGATCCGGGGGGTGGTGTCACCGGGCCCGAAGGCATCGACGGACCGTTGATGAGGGGCTTGAGCACCCGCTTCACCCGAGCCGGAAGAGCTCTCCGTAACGTGGGTGTGGGAGCTCGATGCCGAGGCAAGGCCGGACGAAAAGCGTGACCGGAGGGGCCTGCACGTGATCGACACCGGCGACATCGACGTCTTCCTCGGCCTGGACGTCGGCAAGGGCGAACACCACGCCACCGCCGTCACTCCGGCCGGGAAACGCCTGCCCAACACCGGACCCAAACTCCGCGAGCTCTTCGCGAAACTCCAGGCCAAGCACGGCCTCGTCGTGGTGGACCAACCGGCCTCAATCGGGGCCCTGCCGCGGGCCGTTGCAAGGGACATGGGCTGCCCCGTCGCCTACCTGCCCGGACTGACGATGCGCCGGATCGCCGACCTCTACCCGGGCGAGGCCAAGACGGATGCGAGGGACGCGTTCATCATCGCCGACGCCTCCCGGGCGATGCCTCACACGCTGAGGGCCATCGACGGCGAGGACGAGACGATCGCCGAGCTGGAGATGATCGTCGGCTTCGACGACGACCTGGCCGGCGAGGCCACCTGCGTTTGCGCCCTCGGCGTCACGGACGACGCCGGCGGAGTCGGTCGCGACGAACATGGACTCGCCGTCGGCGCTGAACGCCGTGTCGCGGAAGCGGTTCTGCTCACTGAAGAGCTTGGTGACCGTGCTGACGTCCTGGCCGTCCTGCGAGAGGTCGACGCGGTAGACGGTGCCGTCCTTGAGGGTGGTCATCACCAGGGAGTTGCCCCAGCCGGGGATGCCCAGGCCGGAGGATCCGGCTGACTTCCCGGACGGCTTGTAGTACTCGAAGCTGGAGGGCGCGATGGTGGGCCAGCAGACCGACCACATCTCGCCCCGGGCGCACTTGGGGTCCTGGAAGCTGAAGCCCGAGTTCACGTGCCGAAGGTGTGGATCGGCGACTCCATTTTGCCCGGTGAAGTCGCTCTCCTCCTGCACTGGGACCGTCTTGGGGATTTCGAAGTTGCTGAAGGTCAGCTCGTCGCACGGTGTCGGCCACGAAGCGGACCAGTTGGCGTTGACGTAGGCCTTGTCGTCGTAGTAGCCCGAGACCTTCGGCCAGCCGTAGTTGCCGCCCCCGCGGAGGATGTTGACCTCGTCGTCGGTCTTCGGGCCCTGCTCGTTCTGGTAGAGCGTGCCGTCGGGGCTGAAGGCCAGGCCCTGTGCGTTGCGGTGCCCGTAGGTGTAGACGTGGCTGCGCACGCCGTCGAGGACGGGGTTGTCCGAGGGGACCGAGCCGTCGGTGTTCAGCCTTGTCTTGCCCTGGTAGGAGATCCAGTTCCGGCCGGTCACCTCGTCCGCGGTGGCGAGCCGCTGGGCGTAACTGGGCTTGCAGAAGTTCCCGAACGCCATCCTGGAACCTGGTGCCACCCTGCTGCTGTGCACGGACGGCCTCATTGAGACACGCACCACAGACATCGACCAGGCAGGCGCAAAACTCCTCGACACACTGCGCACAGGTCCCACCGACCCCGACCTCCTCGCCGACCACCTGATCCACACCATGGGCCTCTACACGGGAGAGGAGGACGACGTCGCCCTCCTGCTCCTGCGACGAACCTCCAGCAAGCAGACAGCACAACCCCGGATCACCGCACCGATCAGCCGCACCGATCCGGACGCCCTGCACGCAGCCCGCCGCTCTCTGCACACCGCCCTGCACGAATGGGCACTGGAACCCCTCTGCGACACCGCGGAACTCCTCGCCTGCGAACTGGCTACCAACGCCCTGCTTCACACCAACGGCACGGTGACCTTCACCGCCATGCCCGTGGGAGACCGCAGGCGCACCCTTCGTCTGAGCGTGGCCGACACGTCATCCGTCTCTCCCCAACGGCGATCCGTCTCAGAACAGTCCATATTCGGACGCGGCCTCGTGCTCATCGAGGAACTCGCCACCGACTGGGGAGTCACCGCCTGCGGCACCGGAAAGTATGTGTGGTGTGACATAGCCATCGTTCCAGGTTGAACAGCGTGGACAGCACCGGGAAGGGCGCGCACCCTCGTCGGGAAGGTGGGAGGCACAGCAGCGGTAGGCACGGCTCTTTGATGCACCCGACACCGCGAAGATCGTCTCCCTGTCTTCGGGGAACGCGCCTGACGTCGTCGAGCGGTGGTGCGCCGAGTGCGACAGGAGAGGCCGGCATCGTCGGTGACTGCTGGAATCGGCGCCCGTGAGCATGACTCCCCGGCCGGCAGAAGTGTGCTCGGCCCGCTACGCCGTCCGCTTGGTCATGCCGTGTCCAATCAGCTGCCGAGCCAGGCGAGCACGGCCACAGTCAGGGCGCTGACACCGGTGTCCAGGGTGGGCTGGATGACGGGGGCGAAGGAGGGGCTGTGGTTGACCGGGATGTCCTGGGTGACGGTCCCGTTCCTTACTGCCTCGGCGTAGCGCTCCGGATCGATGCCGCCGATCGCCCAGTAGGTGAACGGCGCCCCGAATGCCCGGGGGATCTCGCTCATGTCCTCGCTGGCGGTCTGGAGCTCGGCGGTATGGGCGTCGTCGCCGAAGTACGCGGCGAACGCCTCCGCGACGCGCCGGGTCGGCTCCTCGTCGTTGACGGTGGGTGGAAAGGACGAGATCCGCTCGATCTCGGGGTCCTTGGGCACGCGGGACGCCTCGCACTCGGCGCGGACGATGCGTTCGATCGCGTCCAGGACCTGAGTGCGGGTGGCGTCGTCGTAGGTGCGGACGTTGAGCTGGATGACGGCGCTGTCGGGGATGACGTTGGGGCCGGTGCCGGCGTGGATGCTGCCCACGGTGACGACGGCAGGGGTGGTTGCAGCCAGTTCCCGGGAGACGATGGTCTGCAGCCGTACGACAATCATGGCGGCCATCACCACGGGGTCGACCGCGGCCTGGGGCATGGCGCCGTGCGCCCCGCGGCCGTGAACGGTGATGCGCAGGCTGTCCGCGGCGGACAGGAAGGACCCCGGCCGGGTGCCCACGTAGCCGGCGGGATAGGGCAGGACGTGCTGGGCGAGCACGACGTCGGGCCGGGGCGACTTCGCGGTGAGAGCGTCGTCGACCATGGCGTCGGCACCGTCACCGTTCTCTTCCGAGGGCTGGAAGAGCGCCACGAAGGTGCCTCGCCAGGCATCCAGGTGCTGGGCCATCAGCTGCACGCAGCCGATCAGGGAAGTCACGTGCACGTCGTGGCCGCAGGCGTGCATGACCGGCTGTTCGCTGCCGTCCTCGTCGGTCACCGTCATGGTGGAGGCGTACGGGAGACCGGTCTGTTCGCGTACCGGGAGGGCGTCCATGTCCGCCCGGGCCATGACGACGGGGCCGTCCCCGTTCGCGAGGACCCCGATCACGCCGGTGCCGCCGATACCTTCGGTGACGTCGTAGCCGAATTCCCGCAGGGCGTCCGCCGCCTTCTTCGCCGTGCGGTACTCCCGCAGGCCGAGCTCGGGATGCCGGTGCAGGTCCTGGTAGAGATTCTCCAGGTCGGAACGGATCGCGTTGAGGCCGGCCAGCACGGCCCGGGCAGGATCAGTCATTGAGACTCCTTGCGTGGGTGGGGCTGTGATCTATCTATTTCCTCGCGCCGGCCACCGGATCGATGCGGCGCACACAGTCGAAACCACGTTGCTCAGGGGCGCCGGTTGGGGCAGCCGGGATGACAGCCTCGGGCCACGAGGTACGAGCAGGTCACCGTGGCTCCGGCACAGGACACCGCTGCCATCGCAGCGCGACCGGTGTGGGGTGGGTACAACAAACCGGTTCCGGCTCACGCCGTGCAGGGTGGGGTCAGGTGTTGGTGCCGTCTGCGGGAACGCCGTCGGGCAGCCTGGCCGCGGGACCAGTGCCCTCGTCCGCGCCAGGCACTTGGTATCCAGGGTGTATGCGGTCATCGACAGCGAGCCGTAGGGCGTAGCCATCGACCAGGACCTCCGCCCCGCGGCCGGATGCCGCCGCGAGCCCCGCGAGGTACAGCAGCGGGATGAAATGGTCCGGGGTGGGCGCCGCCGTGCGGTAGTCCCGGTGGCCCTGCAGGCGGGAAATGGCCGCGGGGCCGTGCAGCATGACGTCCTTGGCGCTCTCGTCGAACCGCTGAGCCCAGTCGAAACCCGAATCCGGGCGGCGGGGGTCGACACCGCCCAGATTGTGCACGACGTTGCCGCTGCCCAGCACCAGCACGCCGCCGGCCCGGAGGGCGGCGAGTTTCGTGCCCAGGCCGAAGTGGTAGTCCAGGTCCTTGTCCGCGTTGATGCTCAACTGGACTACTGGGATGTCGGCTCGAGGAAAAGCGTGGCGCAGGACCGACCATGTGCCGTGGTCGATGCCCCAGCTGTCGGCGTCCGCCCCTACCCAGGTCGGCTTGACCGCCTTGCTGACCTCGTCCACGAGTTCCGGCAGGCCGGGGGCCGGGTACCGCACCCCCGAACAACTCACGCCGAAAGCCGTAGAAGTCGTGAATGGTTCGCGGTCGTGGCATCACCGTCACCGCCGTGGCGTTGAGGTACCAATGGGCCGAGACCGCCAGGATTGCCCTCGGCCGGGGCGCCGCCCGGCCGAAAGCCCGCCACGCCGCGGTGCAGCGGTTGTCCTCCAAGGCGTTCATTGGGCTGCCGTGGCCGATGAACGCCGCAGGCATGAGTGGCGACCCGTGTGTTTCCGTTGTCGCTGTCACCGTCGCACCTTCCGTATCGCGGGCAGGGCACCCAGCACGCTCCTCCGGGGCCCTCCCGACAGGCAAGCTCCCCGCATCCCGTCACCGCGAAGTTCACACGGCCGACACAGCGGCCTGGACGGGACTGACAGCCTGCGAAACGGCAACCCCTGGTAGTCGTGCGTCCTCTGCGGGGGTGTGTTGGCTCCATGTCCCGCCCGGTCGGCGTGCAGACCCGCTCCGGATGGAAGGCCCTGCTCATGCCGCAGACGGCGAAGACCAGGCTGTACACCGTGATCCGACGCGCCCATCGCGGCGTGAGTTCGGGGGTCAGGTCGTGATGGTTGCGCTGTCGCCTGCGGTGACGGCGAATGAGGCGCCGCTGACCATCCGGGCGTGTTCCGAGGCGAGGAACACGACGACCGGTGCGACGTCAGCTGGATCGATCCAGGGCACCCCAAGTGGGCTCTTGGTCGTGAGCAGCTGCTTGGCGGTCGCCTCGTCCTGGTGGGGGTCTTTGTTCGGTTGGCCCCCGGCGTTGCTGATCGCTTGGACGTAGCGGTCTTCGTGCCTGGTCAGAGGCGTGTCGATCAATCCGGGGATGAGGGCGTTGACGGTGATTCCATGCGGGCCGAGCTCGAGGGCGGCGGACTTCACCAGTCCGATCAGCGCCCACTTGGAGGCCGAGTAGGCGGATCCGTTCAGCGTGCCGTGCTGGCCCTGGGTCGAGGAGGTGACGATGATCCGTCCCGCGCCACGGTGTACAAGCAGGGGCGCAAAGACCCGCAGAATGTTCGCGGTGCCGTTGAGGTTTACGTCGATCTGGTCCTGCCAGTCTGTGTCGTTCATCTCCAGCAGCGGTTTGAACGCCTGGATCCCGGCGTTGGCGAAGACGATGTCCACGCCGCCGAACTCGTGCTCGATCTGGCCGGCGGCGGCGTGGATCGCGTCGATGTCACGCTGGTCGGCTTCGACAGCGAGCCACCTGCCGCCGGCCTGGTGCACCAAGTCGCCGGTGTGCGCGAGATCCTGGGCGGTCGCGGGAGGATAGTCCAGGATCGGGCTGACCGGCCCGGCGATGTCGATTCCCGCGATCCAGATACCCTGACGCGCGAGGGCGAGCGCTGCCTGCCTGCCGATGCCCCTGGCCGCGCCGGTGACTACGGCGACCCTCGGTCCGGTGTGCCGGCTTGGCGGTTGGTCCGTCATAGCCACTCCTGATCTCTGCGGCGAGGCCCGCGTTTCTGGCGGTGGTTCCAGTGTCGTGCCGCGAGCGCCCAGCGGCGAGCGCGGCACGCGGGCGCGGGTGGTGCACAGCTGTCGACCCGTGCTCGGGCAGACCCCGGGCCCCGCACCTGGCGCACACGGCCACGACGCTCGCGATGTGTGAATCGTTCCGGGTTCGGTAGAGACTCTAGGTTGTGGCTGTGACCTGCGGTTTTGCTGGTTCTGGAGGTAGTAGGTGGCTTCGTACTCGGCGGGCGGTACGTGATCGAGCTCACCGTGGAGCCGGGTCTGGTGGTACCAGTCGACGTACTCGGCGGTGGCGATCTCGACGGCGGTGAGGCTTCGATAGGGTTTCTGACGCTTTTTCAACTCGGTTTTCAAGGGGGCTCAAGCGGCACTCGCCGCTCCGGCGCGGCGGAACATCTCGGTGTCCCGTTCGCGGAAGGAGACGCCTTCCACGCGTCGGCCAACATGGCCAAGTTGTCGGCGGGGTACCCCCTGGACAACACGGACCGAGCCGAATGGCTGAACGCCGTCGCTGCTGGCTCAAGCACTATCGGGAGTCCGGTGGAGTCGTCAGCTGCTCGGCCCTCAAGCGCCGCTAGCGCGACCGGCTGCGCGCCGACACATCCGACCCGTTCTTCATCTATCTCGAGGGCCCCTCCGGGCTGATCGGCGAACGCATCGCAGCATGAAAGGGGCACCACATGCCTCCAGAGTTGCTGCGCTCGCAATTCGACGCCCTTGGCCGCTGGACCAGGACGAGGCCAGAGCGGCCGTCTCAGTCGAGGGCAGCCCGTCCGTACGCGGCTCCCCCGCTGAGGATGTCCGGTTGGCGGCCCTGTCGGAAGGTTCAGGAACGTCCGAGCCCGATGCCGGGTTCGGACCGTCACCTGCCCGGACGAGGGTGCCGTCTCCTGAACCGCGGCATCCAGGACAGTACGGTTTTCACGGGGGCCGGCACGTGCTCGTCCAGCCCCTGTGCCCGTTGCCCGCCGGCCCGTTCCGCTTCGGCCACCTTGCCCTTGTCGACTCCGGCGAACACCATGATGTCGATGGCTACCATCCGCACTGCGACGCGGACGGCGCTGGAGTACGTGTCATGACCGCTACTGGGCTCCGCCAGCCCGTGCAGTACGCCGAGCGCGATGCCCGCCGCGCCCCGGCGGGTATCCAGGTCCCCGAGCACCATGCCGAGTTCGCCGACGGCCCGGGAGAGTTCACGCACCGCGTTCGACGTCGCGGACCCGGGACAGGTGGCACCTGGGCGGGTGTCCATGGCAGCGCGCGTGAGCGTCAGGCAACTGCCCCCGAGCAGGACGAGCTGACCCGCGCTCACACTCTCACGTAGAGTCGGCGCCCCCCGCTTGCGCCAGATCAGCGAGCGACCTGCGGTCCGGGTGCTTCGGCTACGGGTTCGGTCGAGCTCAACGAGCTCCTCGCGTGCGGTACGCAGGCGGTCAAGCACCTCCAGGTCGCCGAGCACGTGATCGCGGTGCCGCAGGGCGAGGGCCGCGAGATCCAGCGCGTCGGCGAGGGCTCTCAAAGTGGTCACCTCGGCTCGGCGCAGGAGCGCGATCGGCTCCGCGGGGAACACGATCTGGCTCGCCAGCAGCGCCACACCGGCGCCGATCAGCGCGTCGGTAAGCCGTTCGGGGCCGGCTTCCGCTTTCGAGGTGGCGACGGCGAGGATGGCGCTGACTGCCGCCTGCGCAATCACGATCCGCTCGCCACCCAGCAGGAGCGCGATCAGCATGGCCATGAAGGTGGCGATCGCCAGTGCCCCGTATCCATGATTGCCGAGGACCGTGAGCCAGAGTTCGGCCGTCAGGATGCCGATGACGACGCCGAGCAGCAGCCGCACGGCGTTCGTACCGCGCTCGCCCCGTGAGGCGTTGAGCGCGACGACGGCCGCCATCGGTGCGAAGAGCGGCTCGTGGTGGTGCACGAAGTGTCTCGCGATCAGCCACGCCACGGTTGCCGCGCACGTCTGCTGGAGGATCGGCCACAGCTCATCCCTGACCCGCTCCCGGGCAGCGGGAACCTCACGCACCGCGGCGCGGAGCCGCCGTCGCACCTCATCGCGCGCATCCACGGGCCGGCGTCAGCCCGATGCCGGTCCGGCCTGCGGATTCCTGCCGAAGCGGGCCTGCAGAGCGGTGTCCACCTCGTCGAATTCACGGTCCCGGGTCTCGGGCACATAGCGGCCGACGAACCACAGGGTGAACGCGACGACCACGGCGAAGATCCAGAACGTCTCGCCTTGGCCGATCACATTGGCGAGCGGCAGGAACACGAGGCTGACCACGAAGTTCGATGCCCAGTTCACGGCGGTGGACGCGCTCGAACCGGCAGCCCGAGCTGAGGACGGAAAGAGTTCACCGATGAGCACCCAGAACACCGGGCCGAGTCCCACGGCGAAGGCGGCGATGTAGATCACCATGAACAGCAGTGACAGCACGGAGCCCATGTTCACCACGTACGAGAATCCCAGAAGAACGAGCATCACCAGCATGCCCGCCAGCGAAATGAGCAGGAGTGGGCGGCGTCCCATGCGATCGATCAGCTTGATGGCCACAATCGTCATGACCAGGTTGATGACTCCGATCGCCACCGAATAGAAGATCGAATTCGACGCCGAAAGACCAGTTTTCTCGATGAGTGTCGGTGCGTAGTAAATGATCGTGTTGATTCCGCCGAACTGCTGCGCAGCCGCCAGCGTGAGACCCACGATCAGCGCCGGCCGGACACGGGGCGCCAGCAGAGCCCGCCAGTTCTTATTCTGTGCCGCGCCCTGCTTCTCGTCCGGGCGCCGCTGCTGGGCGCGCTCGATCAGCTGCGTTGCCCGTTCCTCGTTGCTGACCGATTCGATGACCTTGCGGGCCTTGTCCGCCCGGCCCTTGAGGATCAGCCATTGTGGCGATTCGGGCAGCAGCCATACCGTCCCCGCGACCATCAGCAGAGCCGGAATCGCACCCACGGCGAACATCGCGCGCCACTCACCACTGCCGGCAAAAACGAGGTTGACGAGGTACGAGATCAGGATGCCGATCGTGATCATGAGCTGGTTAAGCGTGAGGAACCGCCCGCGCAACTCCGTCGGGGAGACCTCCGAGAGATAGATGGGAACGGTCGCCGAGGCCGCACCGACCGCCAGTCCGAGGACGACGCGGCCGATCAGAAGCGTCACGTAGCCAGGGGCGAACACGAGAATCGCGGTCCCGACGAGGAATACCAGCCCCTCAATCGCCAGGGTTTTCCTGCGGCCCAGCCGGTCCGCCATCCGCCCTGCCCCCATGGCTCCGAGCATGGCGCCGATAAGCAGCACACTGACGATGCTGCTCTGCTCGAAAGAATTGAGGTGGAAGTCATCCTTGATGTACAGCAATGCCCCGGATACGACACCCGTGTCAAATCCGAAAAGGAATCCGCCGAGCGCGATAAAAAGTGCCCAGAGGCGAACCTTGCGCACACCCTCCGGGGCAATCCCCGACAGAGGGCCCTCGGTCCCCGGTTCCCTGGAAAATCCCTGCACCATGTCGGATTCCTACCTTCTTCAGCGCCCGGACATACGAGAAATCCCTGGGACGAAAGAAATCACAGCCCGGAGCACACCACCTGCCTGGCGAGCCGATCGGGGCAGGGTCGTTCATCTCCGGGCAACGAGGGAGCGAAGCCCGGTGTCGCTGCGCCGCTCGACGAGCGGGGCGGCGAGTGCCAGTACAGTCCGGGCCCGGGACCCAGGGCGACGACCGTCGGGCGAGCCGGAGGCGTCCGTGCCGGCTGCACTGTGGGCTACCGCAGGACCGCCCCGACAAACGGGGACACCCTCGAAGCCTCGCCCGTAGCCCTTGTCGTCACGCCTGCTTGATCGCGGAGATATCGAACTCCATGACCACTTTGTCTCCTACCAGAACACCGCCGCCTTCAAGAGCGGCGTTCCACGTCAGGCCGTACTCCTTGCGGCTGACGGTAATGGCGCCCTCGAAGCCCACCCGCTGGTTGCCGAAGGGGTCCTGGGCGGCGCCGGTGAACTCGAAGTCGATACTGATCGGCTTGCTGGTGCCCTTGATCGTCAGATCTCCGGTCAGCCGGAAGTGGGTGTCGTCCACCTGCTCGGCTTTGGTGGAGGTGAAGGTGATCTTGGGGTGGTTGGGGGCGTCCAGGAAGTCGTTCGTACGCAGGTGGTCATCCCGATCGGCGCTACCAGTGTCGATGCTGTCGGCCTGGATGGAGACCGACGCTCTCGACTTGGCCGGGTCGGACCCGTCCAGGTGCAGAGTGCCCTCGAACTCGTGGAACGAGCCGCGCACCTTGGTGATCATCGCGTGCCTGGCAACGAAGCCGATCCGGGTGTGCGCGGGATCCAGCACGTACGTACCGGTCAGGTCGGCGAGGGCAGGCGTGGTCATAGGGTGCTCCATCGGGGTCGCGCGGGAGTGGGTTCCTCACGCTAGGCCGGACCGGCTCCCCCGGAGGGTGTGGCCGCGCCCCGTCCGGCCCTCGGGTCATTCCGATGGGCTACAGGGACGGCAACCCACCGCGATGACATCGGCCGCCGGCTGGTCCTGACGCGGCGCGCACTCGAAGTCGATCGGCGTTTCTCTGCGGACCGTCCCGCATCTCTGTCAGTCCACCGGCCCCGTTGCTCGGCGGGTGCCTGGTCGCTCGCCGACGATGTATGTGCTGGGACGCCTCCATGCGGCCCGAGCATCCGTACCGGTCCTCATGATCGTTCGTTGTGAAAGCTGCCCCGCCTGAGTCGTCTCGACGACTACGCCCATACGTATCCGCCACATCGACAGGCTGCCGTGGAGGCGGCGGATCGCCGCCCGGGCAGGGCACGATGGGTCGCCCATTGCGGTCGCAGTGTCCACGTCGTCGACTCGCCGAGGAGCATCCGTGTGGCATGACATGTTGGACATTAAGGTCCCGATCGCGGAGAAGGTGCTGCGTACTGTCCTCGTCTACGTGATCATCGTGGCGCTGTTCCGCTTTAGCGGTAAACGCGGCCTGGCCAATCTGAACACGTTCGACTTTGTCGTGATCTTCCTCCTTTCCAATGTCGTACAGAACGCCATCATCGGAAAGGATGACAGCCTGCTGGGCGGGGTGATCGGCGCCGTCACGCTGGTCGCCCTGAATGCCTTGCTGAACCGCTGGCTGGCTGTTGACTCGCGCGCGGCCCGCATCGTGGAGGGCACCTCCACGACCGTCATCAAGGACGGCTCGATCTCGAAGAGCGCGTCCAAGCGCCTGGCGCTGCGCACGTCGGAGCTCGAACACGCGGTGCGGCTGCAGCAGGGCGAGGCGGTCGATGATGTCGCCCTGGGGCGTCTGGAGCCGGATGGCCAACTGGTCATCGTGCTCAAACCGTCCAAGACGCAGGCGAGCCGTGGTGACATTGCCAGGCTGGAGGAGCGGCTCACGACGATCGAGAGCTTGCTGCGGTCGGGGACCACCGGTTCCCACGGAGGGAGCGCGGAGCGGGAGGGCGCTCCATGACAACGGCCGCAACCCCCTGTCACAGGCCCGGGAACGGGTCCGTCAGGGAATGGAGCACGTGGTCGGCCTTCGCGGCACGCAGCTCCTTCACGCCGTAGTGGCCGCTTGCGACCCCTATCGCCGTCGCGTTCGCCGCATGCGCCGCCTCGATGTCTCGCGGCGTGTCGCCCACTACGTACACCTCGTCCCGGCCGAGAGCCTGTCCATGCAGCCGGGCAGCTTTTTCGACAGCCATCCTGGTCACCTCGCCCCGGTCCGGGGAGTCCGAGCCGTAGGCGCCGAACAGGAAGTAGCGGCCGAGCCTGCCCGGTTCCAGCTTCGTCCTGGCCGCGCCCTCCATAGCCCCCGACGTCAGGCCCAGAATGACGCCGGCGTCCGCGATCCGGCGCAGGATGTCCTCGGCGCCTTCCAGGATCCGGTAGCCATCGGACCGCCAGACGTCGTCCGCCAGGTGCGAGAGGTAGGCGGCGAACAACCGGTTCATCTCGTCAGGGCCGGCGTCCCGGCCGAGCACCCCGCGAAATGTCTTCCGGCCGACCTGCGGATCGGTCTCACCGGCCGAGGTGTGCTGACCGATGTCGGCTGCCACCCCGTGCAGTTGCTTGAATGCCCACGCCCAGCTGCGTGCCCCCGAACCGCCGGTGTGGACCAACGTTTCATCGATGTCGAACAGCACCGCGATAGGGCCCATATTCACGTCCCTCCATTCCGTTGCCACGCGCGGCAGGACTTCGCCTTCAGGATGGAGGTACCGCGGCGCTTCGGCGAGCGGTGGCGGCAATGCCCTGCCGGTGGAAGGGTTGACTGATCGCGACAGCAGGGCGGAATGGCACTAGCGTGAGACTGCGGTCGGTCGGAAATGCCGCTTACGAGTCAGCCGCCTACGCAGAGTGTCAGGCAGGAAATGCCGGAACGACCAAAGTGCCATGCGTCCGGTGAGGGATTACCCGGGAGGCCGAAATGATAGCCCTGCCCTCGGGCAGCCAGTACCGGATTCACTGCGGCGAACAGGCCGTTCAGCTCACCGAGGTCGGTGCCGGCCTGCGTTCGTACACGGCCGATACCCGGCGGGTCATCGACGGATACTCCCGCTACGAGATGTGCACGGGGGCCCGCGGCCACTCCATGATCCCCTGGCCGAACCGGATCCGTAGCGGCTCCTACAACTGGGCGGGGATCCCCCATCAACTGGACCTCACCGAACCAGAGGCCCTGGGCGCCATCCACGGACTGACCCGGTGGGCTTCCTGGCGGTGTCTGGACAGCCACGCGGACACGACCTCGTTCGGGCACACCGTCCATCCCTGCCCCGGATGGCCATGGACACTGGAGTGCCGCATCGGTTACGCCCTGGACGACCACGGCCTCACCGTGACTACCACGACGACCAACCTCGGTCCGACAGCATGCCCCTACGGAACGGGAGCGCACCCCTACCTCGCCGCGGGCACACCCGTCATCGACACGGCACACGTCCAGGTTCCCGGCTCGGTCTTCCTGCCCGTCGACGAAGCCGGAATTCCCACCGGCCGACAGCTCGTGGAGGGCACAGCCTATGACATGCGCGTACAACAACCGCTCGGCGACCGGCAGATAGACGTGGCCTACACGGACCTGCACCGCGACGAATTCGGCCGTGCTCGGGTGAGGCTGGCGAACCCCGACGGCTCTGCCGTTGCGCTGTGGGCGGACGAGACGTATCCGTATCTGGAGATCTTCACGGGTGACTCGTTGCCGGAAGCAGGCCGCAGGCGCACGGGGCTGGGCGTGGAGCCGATGACCTGCGCGCCGGACGCGTTCCACTCAGGTGCCGGACTGATCACTTTGCAGGTAGGGCAAACGCACCGTTCACGTTGGGGCATCGACCCCTACGACTGAGTCCGCCACACCGACCCACGGGGTGCCGCGCACCGCGCATGCAAGGAGGACGTGGATATGAAGGCCATCACTGTCGTACCCGGCGAGCCCGAGGTGAAGATCAGCAACGTCGACGAACCAGGCCCGGAGCACGGCTCGTTGCTCGTCGAGGGCCAGCTCCTCGGCATCTGCGGTACCGACATCGACATCGTCGACAAGGGCTACGGTGCGCCGCCGCCCGGACAGAAGCGTCTGCTCATCGGGCACGAATCCCTGGGAAAGGTGCTTGAAGCACCGAAGGACAGTGGATTCGCACCAGGAGACCTGGTCGCCGGCATCGTGCGACGCCCCGACCCCGTACCCTGCGGGCCCTGTTCAGTGGGCGAGTGGGACTTCTGCCGCAACGGCCTCTACACCGAACGCGGCATCAAAGAGCTGAACGGCTTCGGGTCCCAGCGGTGGCGCAGCGAACCGCAGTACGCGGTCAAGCTCGACCCCGCCCTCGGCGACCGGGGAGTCCTGCTGGAGCCCGTCTCGGTACTCGCCAAGGCATGGGAACAGACCGAACGCATCCTTGCCCGGTCCTCCTGGAAGCCCATGGTTGCCCTCGTCACCGGCGCCGGGCCGATCGGCCTGTTCGCCGCCATGCTCGGCGTACAACGCGGCCTGGAAGTACACGTACTCGACCTCAACCACAGCGGACCCAAACCACAGCTCGTCGCCGACCTCGGTGGAACATTCCACACCGGCGACGTCCGGGACACCGGCCTGCAACCCGACGTCGTCATCGAGTGCACCGGTGCTGGTTCACTCGTCTACGCACTGACGGAAGTAGTCGGGGCCGGGGCCGTCATCTGCCTGACGGGGATCTCCTCCGGCAGCCGGAAGGTTGCCGTGGACCTGGACGCGACCGCCCGGGAAATGGTGCTGGAGAACGGTGTCGTCTTCGGCTCCGTCAACGCCGGCCGCCGACACTACGAACAGGCCGCCGCCGCCCTCGCCAAGGCCGACCCTCGCTGGTTGGACCGTCTCATCACCCGCCGGGTACCGATGAGTGGTTTCGCCGACGCGCTGCACAAGCGCAGCGACGACGTGAAGGTCGTCGTTGACCTCCAAGCCTGACACCGGCGGCACGGGTGCAACGTCGAAAGCATGAGAGCAATATGAGTAAGAGGTACACGGCCGAGTTCAAGCGGGACGCGGTCGCTCTGGCGCTGTCCTCGGACAAGACGGTCACCGAGGTCGCCCGGGACCTGGGCGTGAGTCCGGAGGGGCTGCGCGGGTGGGTGAAGCGGGCGAAGACCGACCGTGGTGGGGGTCCGGCCGGGGCTCTGACCAGTGCGGAACGTGAGGAGCTGGTCCAGCTGCGGCGGAAGGTCCGCGAGCAGGAGGCCACGATCGAGGTCCTGGGAAAAGCGACCGCCTTCGTGTGTCCTGAACGGAAAGGGCTGCTGGTGTAGGTCGGTAGCAACTGGATGATGCTGCACAGATGATGAGGGTT
>NZ_JBFAJY010000068.1:0-19598 GCF_040655445.1 Streptomyces sp. NPDC050423 | reverse complement strand
AGGACGCAGCTCTCGGTGGCGATCCCGCAGAAGACTAGGTCGGTCCAGCCGGCCTGGCGGATCAGTTCGTCCGCCTCGGGGGTGAACAGCGTGTATGCCGCGACGGCCCGTTCCGCTCGGGGGCGGCTCAGGCCGTGGCCACCGCGAAGACGTGGATCACACCGCCGTCCGTGGTGGCCGGCAGGGTCACGCTCGCGAGCTGCTTCCCCGCCTGGAGCGCGATCGGGGCGGTGGCGAAGACCTCGGTGCCCACCGGGTCCGTACCGCCGCCCTGGACGTCGCGGTACGTGGTGTGGACGGCGACCGTGTTGCCGAACGACGGCTTCTGCGCGCCGCCGCCCAGCGTCCAGTCGCTGAAGCCGATCTCCGCCTGCTGCGTGGTGCCGTCGGTGTACGTCAGCGTGGCCTGACCGGAGGCCTCGCCCTCGGCCGCGCTGCCCAGCAGGCTCAGCTCGGTGTCGCCGGAGGCGGACGCAACCTTCAGCACCTGCGGTTCGGTCCCGGCCACCTCGATGTTGTCCGGGTCGCCCGCTCCCACCTCGGGCCAGCCGAAGTCGAAACCGCCGGACGAGACCGTTCCGCCCGGTGCCGCGCCGGCCGCGGCGAGGGCCTTGGCCGAGTAGCTCCAGCCCTCACCGTCGAAGTTGGCCTGCGGATTGCCGTCGTCGGTGGAGATGCCGGTGCTGTTGCGGTTCCACAGCATGCTGTTCCGCTCGGCGACGGTCACCGCCGCCGACGTCTTCGGCAGCTCCTCTCCCGTGGACGACTTCAGTGTCACCGGGACCGTGTAGTGGCCCTCGGCCGTGTCCGCGGCGGCCGACACGGTGAGCTTCGCGCTCACCGAGCCGCGTGCCGGGACCGTGAAGTCGCCCTCCGCGGGGGTCACGGTGACACCGGCCGGCGCCTTCGCCGTCCAGTGAACGGTGGTGGCCTCCGTCTGGAGGCTCTGCACCTTGACGGTCGTCCCGGCGCCGCCCGACCCCGGCTCGACCTTCAGCTGATCCGGGGTCGCCCCGGTGAAGTACTTCAGACCGCCGCCGGGGAAGGACGGCGGCGCGTCGGCCTTCGCGGTGCCCCAGGAGGTGTCCGCCGTCGAGCCGAGGGTGTAGTCCAGCGTGCCGCCACGGGTGACGAGCGAGGCGGGGACCCACGGCTTCGTGGACGTCCGGCCGTTGACCTTCAGTCCGTGGATGTAGGTGTTGTCCGCCGAAGCGGCGGGTGCGTCGACCGTGATCGTCTTCCCGTGCCCGGTGTGCACCACGGCGTGCGGGAACAGGGGAGCGGAAAGGGTGAGATCGGCCCGGCTCGGGTTCTGCGGGTACATGCCCAGCGCCGAGAAGACGTACCAGGACGACATGGTCCCCGCGTCGTCGTTGCCGGGGATGCCGCCCGGGGTGTCGGTCCACAGCTGGTCCAGCTCCGCGCGGACCGTCTCCTGCGTCTTGTACGGAGCCCCCAGGTAGTCGTACAGGTACGGGGCGTTGATGTCCGGCTCGTTGGTCGCGTCGTAGCGCGTGTCGTCCTTCGCCGAGAAGTCGAACTTCCCGTCCGGCGTGTGGAAGAAGGCGTCCAGCCGCTTCACCGCCTGGTCGTCACCGCCCATCGCACCGGCCAGGCCCGCCACGTCCGAGTACACCATCCAGGTGTACCTGGCGCTGGACCCCTCGACGAAACCGCTGCCCGTACCCGGCGTGAAGGTGCCCGCCCAGGTGCCGTCGGCCTTGCGGTCGCGTATGTAGCCGCCCTGCGGGGTGGCGTTGGCGTCGAAGACGTTCGTCCAGTTGCCCGAGCGGTCCAGGAACCTCTTCGCGTCGGCGGTCCTCCCGGTCTGCCGGGACAGCTCGGACAGTCCGTAGTCGGCCGCCGCGTCCTCCAGGGTCTCGGCCGCGCCTCCCCAGCAGTGGCAGTTGTCCGCCGGTACGTACCCGAGCTCCAGATACTTGTCGAGCGCGGGCCGCTGGCCCACGCACTCGACGTTGCAGCCGGAGCTGTCCGAGTCGTTCGCCGTGGGCACGGTGGCCGCCCTGACGAGTGACTTCAGGGCGCCCTTGACGTCGAAGTCATGGCCGCCGAAGGCGTAGATCCCGGCGAGAGCCGCATCCGACGGATCACCCGACATCACGCTCGTCTTGCCGTTCTCCAGCAGCCAGCGGTCCCACTCGCCGCCGCGCTGCCCGGCATAGTTGTACAGCGACTGCGCGTAGTCGCTGCCCGCCCGCGGATTGAGCAGCGTCATGAGCTGCACCTGCGCGCGGTACTGGTCCCATCCGGAGAAGGTGCCGTACTGGGCCCGCTGGCCCTTGGCGAGCCGGTGCGGCTTGCGGTCGGCGCCGAGATAGCGGCCGTCCACGTCGCTGGTCAGGGTGGGCTCCAGCATGGAGTGGTAGAGCGCGGTGTAGAAGGTGGCGCGCTGGGCGTCGGTGCCGCCGCCGATCTCGACCGACCTCAGCGTCCTGTTCCAGACGCCGGCGGCCCGGTCCCTGACGGAGTCGAAGCTCTCGCGGGGCCCGTTCTCGGCCCGGAGGTTGGCCTCGGCGTTCTGCGGGCTGACGTAGGAGACGGCGACCTTGGCCCCGGCCTCGGTGGTTCCGTCGGCGAACGTGATGTACGCGCCCGAGCCCTTGCCCTCCACGGCGTTGCCCGACGAGCTGTACCCCGTACCGCCGGAGGCCGTGGTGGAGCCGGCCTTGACCGTGCCGTCCGTCCAGGTGCCGGTCTTCGCGAACGCCTTGTCGAAGTGTGCGGTGAAGTAGAGCGTGTAGAGGTCCTTGCGGTTGTTCGCGCTCTGCGGACCGCAGAAGTTGCCCGCCGTGACGGAACCCGTCACGGTCCGGGCCGCCTTGTCGATGCGCACGGTGGCGTCGGTGCTGCCGCTCTCCGAGTTCGAGGTGCGGAAGAGCATGCTCGCGGGCTTGCCCGCAGGGAAGCCGAACTTCCCCGAGCCGGTGCGGGCGGTGGTGGTGAGCGCCGCGGACGCGCCGTTTGCCAGGCCGACCTTGTAGTAGCCGGGCGACGCGGTCTCGTCGCTGTGCGAGAAGGTGTCGGCGTACTTCGCGTCGGTGGTGTCCGCGCTGGGCGAGGAGTCGACGTCACCCACGTACGGCATGATCGGGATGTCACCGTTGGCACCGGAGCATCCGACGCCGTTGAGGTGGGTGAGGCTGAAGCCGCGGATCTTCGTCGCGTCGTACTGGTAGCCGCCGGGAGCGGGCGTCGAGACCTGCTTCCCCCTCGAGTTCTGCGGACTCCAGGCCAGCATGCCGAACGGCTGCACCGCTCCCGGATAGGTGTTGCCCGCGTTGGACGTGCCGATCAGCGGATTGACGTACGACACGGGGTTCTTGACGGTGCCGTGCGGAGATGCCGCCGAGGCGGGGGCGGCCGTGGTGGCCGTCCCCAGCGCGGCCATGGCGGCGACCGCGACGGAGCTGATGACTCTGAGCCCGGTGTGCGTCCGGTGGTTGTGCGTGTCTGACACCGTTCCTGCCCTTCGTGTATGACGAACGGTCAACGCGGTGGGAGCGGGCCCGCCGTGACCACTCCGGAACGGCGTCGCCCCGACAACGTTGTCAACGACGTGAGGATGCTCCTCCTGCCGCTCCGGGGTGTCAAGGATTCCCGGAATCCTGCCGTCCGGACCGGTCGGGCCGTGGGGGAGGGGGTACTGGGACGAACGGCGCATACCCCACGCGCGGCCGCCGCGAGCTGGGCGGTCTCGCGGACGGCGCCGGTTTACGGGACGGGGGATCAGTGACTACCGTGCGGGGAATGTTCCGCAGTCACCTCATTCCCGTAAACCCTCTAAGACGAGCAATGGTGCGCGCAGGTTCCACCGTTGAGGGGGGAGAAATACGTGAGTGAGTCACTGCGGCCGTCCGGGCATCGGGCGGCGGCGCTACTGCCCGGACCGCGGACGGCGGAACCGGACGAGCGGTCGCCGCGATCCGCCACCCGGGGGCCGACGGCACCGGCCGGGACCGGCGGCGGCGGGGCGCGTGACGCGTTCTTCGACAACGCCAAGTACCTGGCGATCGTGCTGGTCGCGATGGCACACGCGTGGGAGCCGCTGCGGGGTGACAGCCGCGCCGCGGCCGCCCTGTACATCACGGTCTACACGTTCCACATGCCGGCGTTCATCGTGATCTCCGGCTATTTCTCGCGCGGCTTCGACGCGAGCCCGAAGCGGGTCAAGCGGCTGATCACGGGTGTGGCCGTGCCCTATGTGATCTTCGAGGTCGCGTACACCGTCTTCAAATGGTTCGCCGACGACGACCCGGGCTATCCGATCAGTCTGCTGGATCCGTGGTACCTGACGTGGTTCCTGGTCGCGCTGTTCATCTGGCGGCTGACCACGCCGCTGTGGAAGAACGTCCGGTGGCCGCTGTCGCTGTCCCTCGCGATCGCGGTCCTGGCGGCGGTGTCGCCCGACATCGGGGACGACCTCGACCTGCAACGCGTGCTGCAGTTCCTGCCGTTCTTCGTACTCGGCCTGGTGCTCAGGCCCGAGCACTTCCAGCTCGTACGACGCCGGGAGGCCCGGATCCTGGCGGTGCCGGTCCTCGCCGCCGCGCCGGCCTTCGCCTACTGGGCGGCTCCCCGTATGAACACCGCCTGGTTCTACCGCCGCGACAGCGCCCAGGAGCTGGCGGCGCCGGGCTGGACGGGCGCCGTCATGACGCTCGCCATGTTCGGCTGCTCGGTGGTCCTGGTCGCCTGCTTCCTCGCCTGGGTGCCGCGCCGCAGGACGTGGTTCACGGCCCTCGGCGCCGGCACCCTGTACGGCTACCTCCTGCACGGGTTCCTCGCCAAGGGCTCCCGCTTCTGGGGCTGGTACGACGCGCAGTGGCTCAGCACGCCGCTCGGCGAGATCGCGGTGACCCTGATCGGCGCCGCGGTGATCAGCGTGCTCTGTACGCCACCGGTGCGGCGGGTCTTCCGGTTCGCGATGGAGCCGGAGATGGCGTGGGCCTTCAAGGCGCCACGGCCGGACGCCGAGGTGTCGCGCGCCGGGTCGTCCCGGGGGAGCGGGGCGTAGGGAGCGGGCCGTAGGGCTCGGCGGCGTTGCGCGGGATCGTCGAGGGGAGCGGAGTGGGCGTGCCGCGCAGGGACGGCGGCACGCCCGGGAGCCTGGACCTCGACGGCCTACAGGTCGAATTCGTTCGGTGTGATGCCGGCCGCGAAGCAGGCCTCGCGGACCACGGCGCGCTCGCTGTTGTCGAAGTTGCCGTCGGCGCCGCCGATGACGATGCCGATCTGGATGACCGCACGGGCCTCGGTGGGCTTCTTGCCGACCTTGCCGATGGTCTGGAGGAGGCTGACCTTCCCGATCTCGAAGTCGGAGGTCAGCTGCTGGCAGTAGTCGTTGAACCGGCGCTGCAGATCCTCGGCGGGGAAGTTCTGAAGTACTTCGTTCCCCGTGATCAGGGAGGCCACCCGCTGCCGCTCGGAGGGGTCGATGGAGCCGTCGGCAGCGGCCACGAGGGCGCACATGGCCATGCTCGCGTCGCGGAAGCCACCGCTCTTGAGGTCGTTCTTCTTGGCGTTGAGCTGCGTCTGCATCGTCGAGGCCGATTCCTTGATGCGGTCCCACAGTGCCATGCGAATTACTCCAGGGTCGGTCGTAGTGGTGAGTGCCGGCGGATGTGCGGAGGAGAGGGTCTGGCGGGAAGGCCTACAGGTGCGCGGCGACGGCCGGCATCAGGTCCTGGAAGGTGCGCCCCTCGGCCGGGCTGCCGATGGCCGTCATCTGCCATCCCGCACCGGACCGCTGGACCTTGGCCATGATCTGCGCGGTGTGGCGGCCGCCGCCGGTCAGCGTGTACCGCGCCAGTTCCTGCCCGGTCGTCTCGTCGACCAGGCGGCAGAAGGCGTTGTCGACCTCCTCGAAGGTCTGGCCGGTGAACGAGTTCACGGTGAAGACGATCTGATCGACGTGCGCCGGGACGCGCTGCAGGTCGACGACGATCGACTCGTCGTCGCCGCCCTCGCCCGCGCCGCCGACCCGGTTGTCGCCGGTGTGCCGCACCGATCCGTCGTCGCTGGTCAGGTGCTGGAAGAAGACGACGTCCTGCGGGGCCTGGCCGGCGAAGAGGACGGCGGAGGCGTCGAGGTCGATCTCACGGGCGGTCAGCCGGGCCAGGAACCCCCTGCGGGGCGCGGACTTCCAGCCCAGCCCCATGCGTACGACGGTGAGTTCCCCGCCGCCGGTCTTGGTGAGGCTGATCTGCTGGCCCTTGGTCAGATTGACGGTCATGGCTCCACTCTCGGCAGGGTGCGGTACGACGGTGACCCGGACCGGGTCAGAGGCTGACTCCGAAGTCGGCGACGATGCCGCTGAGCCCGGCGGCGTAGCCCTGCCCGACGGCGCGGAACTTCCACTCGGCGCCGTTGCGGTACAGCTCGCCGAAGACCATGGCGGTCTCGGTGGAGGCGTCCTCGCTGAGGTCGTAGCGGGCGATCTCGGCCCCGCCCGCCTGGTTGACCACGCGGATGTAGGCGTTGCGGACCTGCCCGAAGCTCTGGCCCCGGCTCTCCGCGTCGTGGATCGAGACGGGGAACACGATCTTGGCGACCTCGGCCGGCACGGCGGCGAGGTCGACCTTGACGATCTCGTCGTCCCCCTCGCCCTCGCCCGTCAGGTTGTCACCGGTGTGCTCGACCGAACCGTCGGGGCTCTTCAGGTTGTTGTAGAAGACGAACTGGTCGTTCGAGGGGACCTTCCCGGCCTCGTCGCACAGCAGGGCACTGGCGTCCAGGTCGTAGTCCGTGCCGGTGGTCGTGCGGACGTCCCAGCCCAGTCCGACGAGGACCGCCGTGAGTCCCGGGGCCTCCTTGGTCAGTGAGACGTTTCCGCCCTTGGCGAGGCTCACACCCATGTCTTCTCCCTCTACGCATCGTTGCGCCCACGCGTGACCGGGCGGGCACCGAATGACAACACCTGAAATCTACAGCACTGTAGAGTTTGCGTGCGGGGAAGCGGCCCCGGGCTTCGACGGGCTCACGAGGCGTCCGAGCGGCCGGTAATATGCCCCGGCGCCCGGCATGTGAACGAGTGGCAGGGCAGCCGTGCGAAAGGGGCCGCGTCGTGGGCGCAGAGAAGGACGGCCGGCCGGGGGAGCCGCGGGCCCGCCGACGCGGGCAGGGCGAACTGGAGACCCAGGTGCTGACCGTGCTGGGCGGCGCGAGCGAGCCCGTCACCGCGGCATGGGTGCAGGAGCGTCTCGACGGTGGTCTGTCGTACAGCACGGTCATCACCATCCTGACCCGGCTGCTCGACAAACAGGCGGTCACCCGTACGGGTTCGGGTCGCCCGGTGCTGTGGCAGTCGACGGCGAACGGGGCAGGTCTCACCGCCTTTCGGATGCGCCGGCTCCTCGACCAGCGGGACGACCGGGACGCCGTGCTCTCCAGCTTCGTCTCGGCGCTGTCGCCGGACGACGAGGATCTGCTGCGGTCGCTGCTCAGCGAGAGCGGCCCCGGCCAGGCCGGCCGGCCCACGGACGAATCGGAGAGCTGACCGATGGGTGTCTTCGTCTGTCTGCCCCTGGTCCTGCCACTCACGGCGCTGCCCATCGCACGCCTGGCGGAGCAGCACCTGCACCCGCGAAGCGCCGCCCGTCTGCTCGCGACCATCGCCGTGATCCTGGCGTCGTGCAGCACGCTCTGCCTCGGTCTGCTGGTGGTGGTCGGCACGGCCCAGCTGCCCGGCAACCCGCTCCCTGACGGCTGGTCGGACGACGAGGTCAGGAAGGCCGTTCCGCACGACAGGTTCGTCGGCAAGACGGCGATCGCCGCGCTCACGGCCGTGGCCGTGGCCTGCGCGGCCACCGTATGGCGCCACTGCCGTTTCCGCTCCCGTGCGCACCGGACGCTGGCCGGGCTGTCGACGACGGCCGAGGTCGCCGTACTGCCCGACGGTGTGCCGTACGCGTACGCCCTGCCGGGCTCGCCCGGCAGGATCATGGTCTCCTCCGCGATGCTCGACTGTCTGACGGCGGCCGAGCAGCAGGCACTCCTCGCGCACGAGCGGGCCCATCTCGCCGGCCGGCACCACCGGCTGCTGCTCGCCGTTCAGCTGGCCGGGTGCGCGAACCCGCTGCTGCGTCCGCTGCGCGCGGCCATCACTTACAGCACGGAGCGCTGGGCCGACGAGGAGGCGGCCGTCACCACCGGGGACCGGCGGCTCACGGCCCGTACGGTCGGCAAGGCGGCGATCATCTCGCACCGGGCCGTCACCGAGACCGTCCCGGCCTTCGCGACGGCCGGCCCCGTCCCCCGGCGGGTCGCCGCGCTGCTGGGCCCTGTGCCGCCGGAGCAGGGCTGGCCGCCGGTTCACACCCCGACGGGGATCGCGGCGTTCGTCGCGGCGGCGGGATCAGCCTTGTCCACGCTGTCCTCGCTGAACGCGGCCTTCGCGCTCTTCGTCGCACTCGAAGCGGCGACGCCGCTGTAGCCGTCGGGGTGCCCGGTTCACCAGCCTCGGTGGAACCGTGAAGCCGGCCAGCACCCCGCCGGGGCCACCGGAGCCCCGGTCCGCTCCTCCCCGGCACGCCGTCAGCGCAGCGACTCGGGCAGCTTCTCCCGGTGGACGATGCCCAGGCGCTGCGTGGCACGGGTCAGCGCCACGTACAGATCGCTGGTCCCGAAGCGGGCGGGCTCCACGACCAGTACATGGTCGAATTCGAGCCCCTTGGCCTGTCGCGGGTCGAGCAGAACCACCGGGCAGGCCAGATCGGGCTCGGCGCCGGCCGTGACTCCGTCCAGCGGAGCCGCGATCTCCTCGTGGAGCGCCACCGGAGCGATCACCGCGAGGCGCCCCTCGCCGGGTGTCAGCTCCGAGACGGCCAGCGCCACCGCACCGGCCAGATCCTCCCCGGACTCCCTTGTCCACGGCACCTCGCCGGTGGACCGCACCGAGCCCGGCGGCTCGAAGGAGGGGTCCTCGGCCCGTACGACCCCGGCGGCCAGCTCCATGATCTCGGCCGGCGTGCGGTAGTTGACCTTGAGCGTGGTGTGTTCGAAGCGGTCACCGACGTATGGCGCGAGGATCTTCTCCCACGAGCCGACACCGGCCTCCTCGGAGGTCTGCGCGGGGTCCCCGACCAGGGTCATCGCGCGAGTCGGCGAACGGCGCATCAGCACCCGCCACGCCATCGGCGACAACTCCTGCGCCTCGTCGACGATGATGTGCCCGAACGCCCAGGTCCGGTCGGCGGCGGCGCGCTCCGCCGCGCTGCGGTGATCGGCCTCCTCCTGCCGCTCCGCCATCCGTTCGGCGTCGATGATGTCGTGCGCGGCGAGCATCTCGGACTCCTCGTCCTCGAACTCGTAGGACTCCGAACCCCTCGACAGCTCCAGAACGCCCTGCGCGTACGCGATCCGCTCCTGGCGCTCGGCCTCGGCGGCGGCCCGCTCGGCGCTGTCGTCGACCCCGAGGAGTTCGGCCACCTCGTCGAGCAGCGGGACGTCGGCCGGCGTCCAGTTCCCTTCGCCGGGGGCACGTCGGATGGCTTCGGCGTCCTCGGCCGGTACGTACACGGGGCCGGCCAGAAAGTCGGTGAGGAACCGCTCCGGGGTGAGGGGCGGCCACAGCTCGTCGACGGCGGCGTGCACCCCCTTGCTGAGGGCGACGTTCCTGCCGAGCTGGGCGACATCGTCAGGCCCGAGGAAGTTGGGACCGCCGTACGGGTCGGCGCCGATGCGCTCGGTGAGCTGCGAGGTGAGGGCGTCGATGATCCGGAACGCGAAGTGCGGGCGGGCGAGGTTGTGGGGGAGCCGGGTGTCGCGGGCCGCCTGCCGGGCCTCGTACGCGATCTCCCAGTCGAGCACGAGATCGCCGTCGTCGTGCGCAATGACCAGCGGGGCGCCGGGCTCGGGCAGCCGCTGCCGGTCGCGGACGGCGAGGGCGAGCGCCTCTGCCATCTCCTCACCGCCCTTGACGGCGGCGGCGCGGCCCGTGTCGGTGCCGTCGGCGTGGACCCCGGGGAAGAGCTCTGCCTGGGTGGCGAGCAGGACACCGGTCTCACCGAGCGCGGGCAGCACCTCGCCGATGTAGCGCAGGAAGGCCGGGTTGGGGCCCACGATCAGGACGGCGCGCTTGGCGAGCAGCTCGCGGTGCTCGTACAGCAGGAAGGCCGCCCGGTGCAGCGCCACCGCTGTCTTGCCGGTGCCGGGTCCGCCCTCGACGACGAGAACACCGCGGTGCGGGGCGCGGATGATGCGGTCCTGCTCCGCCTGGATGGTCCGCACGATGTCGCCCATGCGGCCGGTGCGGGCGGAGTTCACGGCGGCGAGCAGCACGGCGTCGCCGCTCGGGTCCTCGAAGCCGGTGCGCTCCCGGTCCCCGAGGTCGAGGATCTCGTCGTGCAGCTCGGTGACGACGCGGCCCTCGGTGGTGATGTGCCGGCGCCGGCGCAGGCCCATGGTCGTGTGACCGGTGGCGAGATAGAAGGGGCGGGCCACCGGTGCGCGCCAGTCGATCAGCAGAGGTGTGTGCGCGGTGTCGTCCTCGCGGATTCCGACCCGGCCGATATGGTGCGCCGTGCCGCTGGAGAGGTCGATCCGGCCGAAACACAGCGAGCCGTCCACGGCATTCAGGGCAGCCAGCAGACCTGAGCGTTCAGCGACGAGCACATCGCGTTCGAGCCGGGCCTGCAGACCGGTTCCGACCGGCGTCAGCGCGTCCTGGACGTGCTGGGCGGCTACTCCGCGCAGCGCATCGACACGGTCGTAGAGCCGGTCGATGAATTCCTGCTCCTTCTGCAATTCGGAGCTTTCCCGAGTTGACAAAATGGCTCCTGCCGGATATGGTTTTGCTTAGTGGCCCCCGATGAGGGGCCTTTTCTGTGGGCGCACAGAAACACTCAATATACTCGGGAGAATCCCCGGTCCGCAATTGCGGACCGGGGATTTCTTGTGCCGCCGGACAGCGGCTCCCCCTGCTCCGGAGGGCTCCGCGGAGGGTGGTGTGGGTCAGTTCCAGCGGTCCTGGTTGATGAAGTGGCTGAAGCCGCGCCAGGAGTTGGGGCCCATCTCGCCGTCGATGGGGCCGGTGTAGCCGTTCTGCGCGGCGAGTCGCTGGAGAGCGGCCCAGGTGTTCGTGCCGGGAACCCCGTCGATGGGTCCGGTGTAGCCCCAGTTCCGCAGGTTCCGCTGGAGCGCGGCATAGGTGTTGACTCCGGGGACACCGTCGATCGGGCCGGTGTAACCCGACTCGATCCGCAGCCAGTTCTGCGTCCGCTGCCACATCACCGGACCGGGAACACCATCCTGCTCCGTCGACGTCTTCGGCAGCCCACCACCGCCGCCTCCTCCCAGGTAGTCCAGCGGGTTGACCCGAGTGCCGCCCGGCGTGATCAGATGCCAGTGCACGTGCGGTCCGGTGGAGCTACCCGAGCCGGGGGCTCCGACGGCACCCCCGGAGTACCCGACGATCCCTCCCTTGCCGACCGAGGTGCCGTTGGCCAGCAAGAACTGGGACAGGTGCATGTACTGCGTCCGGTACCCGTCGCTGTGGGTGATGGTCACCGTGTGCCCACCGGTACCGTTGTCCGGGATATTCGTGATGACACCGGCGCCCGCCGCC
Organism: Streptomyces sp. NPDC050423; assembly: GCF_040655445.1. Classification (NCBI taxonomy): domain Bacteria; kingdom Bacillati; phylum Actinomycetota; class Actinomycetes; order Kitasatosporales; family Streptomycetaceae; genus Streptomyces; species Streptomyces sp. NPDC050423. The sequence continues at coordinate 8,014 of NZ_JBFAJY010000068.1, read as the reverse complement.
GGCAACGCGGTGCCGACGCCCATCCCGTAGTCGAGTCCGCCCAGCGAGCCGTCGTTGAGGTGGTCCTGCCAGGTACCCGTGATCCGGTAACCGCTGAACGGGTTGTAGATGTCCAGCGCCTGTGCGGCATTCCCCGAGAACAGCACACCGCCGGCCGCCAGGCCCAGCGTGGTGACCGAGCCCCGCAGCAATGTGCGCCGGCTCATCTCGATCCGCAGCCGAACCCCCCGGCCGTCGTCGGTCCCATGGTTCTTGTGCACGTCAACTCCCTTGTCATTACTGCGACTTGACTTGCCAGAGCGAGGCGGAGCCACGGTAACCTACGCGCATAGATTTTGATAAGCACATGACACACCCCCGACGGGCACACGGCACATCCACTGCCGGGAGCCCCACCCCCTCACCGGAGGAAACATGCGCAGGAGAAACCTGATTCGCGCCGCCGTGGCGACGGCCCTGACCCCGGCCGGGATACTCACGGCCACCGGTGCCGCGACCGCCGCCGGTCCGGTCCGCGGCCAGGCGGCCGACCTGGAGGGCCTGGACGTCTCGAACAACCAGATCGGCATCGACTACGCCCGCGCCGCCGCGGAGGGACGGCAGTTCGTCATCGTCAAGGCCGGCGGATGCCAGCTCACCGAGGGCCCCTACACCTCGTCCTCGTATCCCGGCCACATCGACGGCGCCCGCGCCGCGGGACTGCGGGTGGGCCACTACTGGGTGTCGGGAGACTTCCTCAGCCCCACCGCCGCGGCCGACTACTTCGTGGACCACCTGCACGACTACCGCGTCGGTGACGTGCTCGCGCTGGACGTCGAGGTGCTCGACGACTCCACCCGCCTGTGGAACGACGCCGATGTGTCCGCCTGGTTCAACCGGGTACGCGAACGCGTCGGAAGCTACGTGCCCTGGTTCTACATCAGCACAGGCGCACTGCGCGCGGGCACCTGGACCGCCACCGTCGCCGCCGGTGCCCACTTGTGGGCGGCCTCCTGGGGAGCCAACGACGGCACCTGGCCCGGCGCACCCGACCTCGGCGGCCACTACCCCGACTGGGCCGCCCATCAGTACACGTCCGTGGGCTCCACCGGCGGCGCGTCCCCCGTCGACCTCAGCCGCGCCCGCTCCTGGGCGTTCGACCTCACCGAGCCGACCGACCCGCCGCCGTCCGGTGGTGGGCTGCCGAAGACGTCGACGGAGCAGGATGGTGTTCCCGGTCCGGTGATGTGGCAGCGGACGCAGAACTGGCTGCGGATCGAGTCGGGTTACACCGGCCCGATCGACGGGGCCCCCGGAGTCAACACCTATGCCGCGCTCCAGCGGAACCTGCGGAACTGGGGCTACACCGGACCCATCGACGGGGTTCCCGGCACGAACACCTGGGCCGCTCTCCAGCGACTCGCCGCGCAGAACGGCTACACCGGCCCCATCGACGGCGAGATGGGCCCCAACTCCTGGCGCGGCTTCAGCCACTTCATCAACCAGGACCGCTGGAACTGACCCACACCAGTCATCCAGGACGCGATGGACCCGGCGTCCGATCCGGACCTCGGGGCCCGGTTCGCGGCGTCGGCCCGTCGCGTCCTGGCGGACCTGGTCCGTGACGGCGCCGCACTGCGCGCGAAGGCGCGACTGAGTGAAGTAGTGCCTTGGCGTCAGGTCGTCAGGTCGTGATGGCGCGAAGGCGTGGAAGCGGCCCACTCGCCTTCCGTGGCCCTAGGCTGCCAGCCGACACCATCACGGCCACGGCCACTGCCATCACCACCCTCGACTCAGGAGCGCGCAAGATGTCCGACCCCCTCCAGAAGCACCCGTATCCCGACGCGTTTCGGCCTGACGAAGTGCCTGCCCCGCACGCGCTGCTCGCACCGCTGACCGGGTTCCTGGGCACCTGGACCGGGCGGGGCCGCGGTGAGTATCCGACGCTCGCCGAGGAGTTCCGGTACGCGCAGGAGGTGACCTTCAGTCACGACGGGCGGCCCTTCCTCCACTACGAGGCGCGCGCCTGGCTGATCGACGCGGAAGGCGCCCCGCAGCGGCCGTCGGCCCGGGAGAGCGGCTGGTGGCGGATGCAGCCGGACGGGCGCGTGGAGGCGCTGATCACCCAGCCCACCGGTATCGCCGAGATCCTGACCGGCCGCGCGGCCGACGGCGCGGCCGACCTCGCCACTCATCAGGTCGCTCTCGCGCCCACCGCCAAGGAGGTCAGTGCCACCCGCCGCCGCTACACCTTGACGGACGACGGCACGCTTGAATTCGTCCATGACCTCGCGGCCGTCGGCCAGCCGCTCCAGCACCACCTTTCGGCGCGGCTCCGACGCGAGGGCGGACGTTAGGCCGTATCCGCGGGCCCGTGTCAGGACGTCCCGCAACCGGGCCGTGAGCGTCTTCGGGCGCATCACTAGTTTCCATCTATTTAGATCCATCATTAATGATGGATCGATCCGACCTGCCCGTCACGGGAGTGAGCCTTGGTGAAGGCCGTCAAGATGTCCTGATTGAGTGATTAATCGGATTCTAGATCAATTATCATCAAGAATCCCTTTTCTGTTGCTCAAAGATGCTGAATATAGAGCAAATCACCCTTTTCGGTCTCAGTGGTCAGCGTCACTCTCCCGGTCTCGAACGCGGGGCGTCGGGCTTCGGTTCCCTGTTGTGCCAAGAAAGTTGACTTCCTCGGGAAGGTCTGATGGTGAGCATTTCCTTTAATTGATCTTGCGAATCAATTGAGATCTCGAATTCAGGGCTTGTTTCGCTCGGTGTTTCTCGCTTACGGTCACCGTCAATCCGGATGGAACGCCGAATCCTGCCGCCGTCCGGTAACCCGACCCACTCACGTACGGCAGGAGCGGGGGACCCAGGTTTGCCGCCGGTCCGGTATCCGGAGCGGCTAGGGGTGAAGTCGCCATCACGTGCGGCCGGACATCTCCAGTCCGAACCCGACAGCTCACCTCGCAGGCGGCGGAGAGGAAATAAGTCATGCCCATCATGGGTAAGCACCGTCGTTCCAAGTCCACCTCCCTGACCCGCGGCTTCATCGCCGTGAGCACGGGCGGAGCCGTTCTCGCGCTCCCCCTGATCGGGGCCGGATCGGCTTCTGCCGCACCGGCACACGCTGTCGTCGCAGAAAAGGCGGCGGCCCCGACTTCCCTTGCTGTCAAGGGAATTGCCGTCAGCAAGGCGGAGTCCACCGTCTATTCCGTGATCTCCGGTGATTCGCTTTCCAAGATCGCCCGTGGGCATTCGCTCAGCGGCGGCTGGGAGCAGCTCTACAAGGACAACCGGAGTGTGGTCGGCCACAACCCCGATCTGATTCACCCGGGCCTCAAGCTGACCATCGGCGCCAAGTCCGAGGCCGTCGCGCCCAAGGCGGCCCCCGCCGCCGAATCGAAGGCAAAGCCCGCGACCGAGTCCGGGCCCGCAGTCCAGTCCGAGCCCGCGGCCGACGCCTCGCAGTCGTCCGACCGGGCCGAGGGGACCGGCCGCGCCGACCGCTCCCAGCGGACGGTCACGCCCATCGCGGAGGAGACCGCCGCCACCGCTCCGGCGCAGGCCGCGACGGCGTACACCGACGACCTCGACGGCTGGATCAAGGAGTCGCTGGCCGTGATGGCCCAGAACGGCATCCCCGGGAGCTACGACGGCATCCACCGCAACATCATCCGTGAGTCCTCGGGCAACCCGCAGATCGTCAACAATTGGGACTCGAACGCCGCCGCCGGCACCCCGTCCAAGGGTCTCCTCCAGGTGATCCAGCCCACCTTCGACGCGTACCACGTGGCCGGTACCTCGATGGACATCCTCGACCCCGTCGCCAACATCACCGCGGCGTGCAACTACGCCGCGGCCACGTACGGCTCGATCGACAACGTCTTCGGGGCCTACTGACACACCTCGGCTCCGCCTCCGGGGGAAGCCGGGCGCAGGGGTGGGAAGGGGCCGAGCGGCTCCTTCCCACCCTTTTTCGCGTGCCGCCCACCCCTTTACGCCTTATATGGGGGCAAATGGGGCGCCAGGCCGTGCGGTGCGGCCCCCGGAGGGTTGACCTTCGACGGCGGACCTCTCGGCGGCCGGGCGGCCGGGGCGGAGCCTGCGGTCCTGCCCCGGCCGCCCTCCCCAACCGGGTGGGCGATGGCACTATGAACCTTTCATCCCGCGCGCTACCCTCCGCCGCATGATTTCCACGGTGGTCTGGGGTACCGGCAATGTCGGCCGCGCGGCCATCCGCGCCGTCGAGGCCCATCCGGCCCTGAAGCTGGCGCATGTACTTGTTCATGATCCCGGCAAGGTGGGCCGCGACGCGGGCGACCTCGCCGGGACCGGCCGCGATCTGGGCGTCGCGGCGACCGACGACATCGACGCGGTGCTGGCCGCCGCTCCCGGCGCGGTGGTGTATGCGGCCTCCGGGGACATCCGCCCCGACGAGGCGCTGGCCGACATCACCAGGGCCGTCCGGACGGGCGCGGTGGTCGTCACGCCCGCCCTGTACACGCTCTACGACCAGCGGAGCGCCCCGCCGGAGCTGCGCGAACCGGTCCTGGCCGCCGTCGCCGACGGCGGCGGCTCGCTGTTCGTCTCCGGTGTCGACCCCGGCTGGGGCAACGACGTACTGCCCCTGCTGATCAGCGGACTCGGGACCACGGTCGACGTGATCCGCTGCCAGGAGATCTTCGACTACTCCACCTACGACCAGCCCGACTCGGTCCGCCACCTGATCGGCATGGGCCACCCCATGGAGTACGAGCCGCTGATGCTCGCGGCCTCCGTTCCGACGATGGTGTGGGGCGGACAGATACGGCTGATGGCCAGGGCCCTGGGCGTGGAGCTCGACGACATCCGCGAGACCATGGCCCGGCGGCCGCTGGAGAGGACGGTGACCACCCGGACGATGGGCGAGTTCGAGGCGGGCACCCAGGGCGCGGTCCGCTTCGAGGTGCAGGGCATCGTCGAGGGTGAGCCCCGCATCGTCATCGAGCACATCACCCGCATCCACCCGTCCTGCGCCCCGGACTGGCCGTCGCCGCCCGACGGCGCCGGTGCCCACCGCGTGATCATCGAGGGCCGTCCGCGCATCGAGGTCACGGTCGAGGCCACCGACGAGGGCGAGAACCGCTCGGCGGGCGGCAACGCCACCGCGGTCGGCCGGCTGGTGAACGCCATCGACTGGCTGGTGGACGCGGAACCCGGACTCTACGACGCACTCGACGTCCCCCTGCGCCCCGCAGCCGGCAGACTCGGAAGGAAGCAGCCATGATCATCGACATCCCCGAGGGCCAGGAACCGATCGGCTACGTATGGGGCGACATGGTCCCGGGCATCGGGATGGCCGCCGCGAACTTCTCCCTGTCGGTGTACCAGCACACCTCGCTGGGCCTGCGTGAGTTCGAGGCCGCCCGGTTGCGGATCGCGCAGATCAACGGGTGTCTGTTCTGCCTCGACTGGCGCACCGAACGGGACGGCGAAAAGGTCGAGGAGGAGTTCGCCGACGCGGTGAACGAGTGGCGTACCGCGGGGGCCTTCGACGACCGGACCCGGCTGGCCGCGGAGTACGCCGAGCGGTACGCCCTGGACCACCACGGTCTGGACGAGGAGTTCTGGACCCGGATGACCGCGTACTACAGCCAGCGCGAGATCGTCGAGCTGAGCATGAGCATCGGCTCCTGGCTGGCGTTCGGCCGGCTCAACCACGTACTCGGTCTCGACGCCGTGTGCGTGCTGCCCGGCCACTGAGCAGCCGGATGCCCCGGGCTCCGCGTCTGCCCGCGCCCGGGGCGTACCCGGTGGGAGGCTGGTGCGCCGCCTCCTGCCGGCCGGCCCGCGCTCGGGCCGTTGTCACAGATCGGTGGCGATGATCTTCTCGATGTTCCGTTCGGCGAGTGCCGTGATGGTGACGAACGGGTTGACGCTGGTGTTGCCGGGGATCAGCGAGCCGTCTATCACGTACAGGCCCGAATACCCGTGCAGGCGACCGTAGTTGTCTGTGGCCTGGTCCAGCACCGCACCACCGAGCGGGTGGTAGGTGAGATGGTCGCCCCAGATCTTGTACACACCGAAGAGGTCGGTGCGGTAGATCGTCCCCTCCTTCGCGTTGATCTTGTCGAAGATCGTTTTGGCCATGTCGATGGAGGGCTGCTTCCACGCGGCCTGCCAGTTCAGGTCGACCTTGCCCGTCGCGGCGTTCCAGGAGAACTGGGCGCGGTTCGGGTTCTTCGTGATCGACAGGTAGAACGAGGCGAACGTCTCGATCCCGGTCGGCAGCGGCGCGACTTCGGCGAACGCGCCACCGGCGTCCCAGTTGTCGATGCCGCCGCAGGGGATGCTCGACTGGACCGCGCCGGTCGGGTCCCACAGGTGGTTGGCGCGCCCGCACATGACGTTGCCGTTGTCGCCCCAGCCCTTGCCGATCTCCTCGTTGAGGCCGGGGAGCTTGCCGGTGGCCTTGAGTTCGGTCAGCAGTTTGCTCGTGCCGACGCTGCCGGCCGCGAAGAACACCTTGTCCGCGGTCACCGCCTTGGTGGTCTCGGTGCTCCCGTCGGTGCGGAGCTGGTCGATGACGACCGTGTAGCCCCCGGCCGGCGCCGGGGTCACCGAAGTCACCTTGTGCAGAGGCGAGACGGTGACGTTGCCGGTCGCCATGGCCTGGGCGAGGTAGGTCTTCTGCAGCGACTTCTTGCCGTAGTTGTTGCCGTAGAGGATCTCGCCGTCCAGTGCCGACTTGGGTACGGTGCCGGCGGCCTCCTTCTCCATGTAGTCCCAGTCGTACACGTCGGGCACGAAGACGAACGGGAAGCCGGAGCGCTGGGCCTGCTTACGGCCGACCCTGGCGTACTGGTAGCAGTCGACGCTGTCGAACCAGGCCGGGTCGACTGTGCCGACGCCGAGGCCCGCGTTGGCGCGCGGGTAGTAGGTGGAGTACATCTCGTCGGTGTTGACCGTGGGGAGGATGGCGCCGAAGTTCTCCCGCCTGGGGGTGACCGCCATGCCGCCGTTGACCAGTGAGCCACCGCCGACGCCGCGTCCCTGGTAGACCGTGATGCCGCTGAAGTCCTCGGCGTCCAGGATTCCGGTGTAGCGGGGGATCGACCTGTCGATGGGGAAGCCGAGGAAGTTGCTGAGGGGCTGCTTGGTCTTGGTTCGGAGCCAGTACGAGCGGGCGTCGGGGCTCGTCGTGTTGGCGAAGATCTTGCCGTCCGACCCGGGGGTGTCCCAGGACATGCCCATTTCGACCATGTGGACGTGGATGCCCGCGCGGGCCAGTCGCAGGGCGGCCACGGAACCGCCGTACCCGGTGCCGATCACCAGGACCGGGACGTGCTCCCCGCTGCCGATCACCGTGGCCGCGGCACGGCTCGCCGCTCGGGCGGCGGTGGCCTGACCGGAGAGGGCCGCGGCCCCCAGGATGAAACTTGTTCTAGCGATGAATCTGCGACGCGAGACACCGCTCGATCCCTTGTCGGGTAAGCTTGAGTCCGTCATGTGACGTCCCTCACTCTCGATCGAATGGGAACGAGTTCTACTGGCGCTCGCACAAGAAGTCACTACATACCTGTGAGTAACTTCTTGGGTCCCGGCCGCTCGCCGTCCGTCGCGGCCCCCTCTGTCCCGGGGTGCGTCACCGGTGCATCGCGTGGATGCTGGGAAGGTCAGCGTTCCATGAGGAGGACAGTCATGAGCATGCTCGACAAGATCAAGGACCTGATCAAGGGGCACCCGGACCAGGCTCACCAGGGAGTCGAGAAGGGCGGCGACTTCGTCGACAAGAAGACGCACGGCAAGCACAGTGGCCAGGTCGACTCCGCCCAGAAGAAGCTCAATGACCAGCTCGGTGACCACCGACCGCCTGCCGACGACCGGTAGGGCGTGCTCCGGAGGTTCTGACGGCCCTCGTGCAAACGCAACGGGCCGGCCGCCGCAGTCGTCATCAACATCAACAACATCGTCATCGGCGGCTTCCGCTGCGGCGCCCTCGGATACGGGGCCTTCGCCCACGCGACCGGGCGCGGGCTGATGGCCG
>NZ_JBFAJY010000067.1:0-20615 GCF_040655445.1 Streptomyces sp. NPDC050423 | reverse complement strand
ATGCAGACCTCGAAGACGATCGTCGCGATCAACAAGGACGCCGAGGCCCCGATCTTCGACCTCGTCGACTACGGCGTCGTCGGCGACCTCTTCAACGTCGTGCCCCAGCTCACCGACGAGATCACCACCCGCAAGGGCTGACCCGTCACCCGGCACAGGCACGACCCGCACGATCCAACGGCCCGGGGCCGCACGGTGAACACACCGCGCGGCCCCGCACCGTTTTCCCGGCGCACCCCGGGGCGGCGCCGCAGGACAGGAGCCCGGCTCAGGGCCCGAAAGCCCTGAGCGTGATGCCGACGAGCGCATCGGCGTACTCGGCGGTCAGCGGCCCCGAACGGTGCAACCAGCGCTGGAACAGCGGCGCGTAGAGCACTTCGAGGAGCAGATCGAGGTCGGCGTCGGCGGCCAGCTGGCCGGCCCGTTGCGCGCTGCGCAGTCGTTCCTTCTTGGCCTCGTCCACGGGCCGGGCCAGCTTCTCGCGGTACTGCGCGGCAAGATCGGGATCATTGCTGATCTCGCTGTTGAGCGCCCGGACCGGCTTCTCGAACTCCGGGTCGGCGAACTCGGCGACGGTCGCGCGCATGACCGTCCTGAGGTCGGCCTCGATGTCGCCGGTGTCCGGCAGCGCCGCGCCCTGCCCCTCGGTGCCCTCGCTGAGTGCCAGAAAGGCATCGAAGATCACCGCACCCTTGGAGGGCCACCAGCGATAGATCGTCTGCTTGCCGACGCCGGCCCGTGCGGCGATGGTCTCGATCGCCACCTTGCCGTACCCGACCTCGGACACCAGCGCACGCGTCGCCTCGAGGATCGCCTGCCGGGAACGTTCGCTGCGCCGGGAGCGATCCGGCTTTCTGACCTGGGGCATGGACTCAGGCTAGCACCACACGAGACGGACCGGTCCGTATTGACAAGACCATCGTCGCCGTGCAGAGTAAAGCGAACCGAGACGCACCGTCTCGCTTCGGAAGGTGGGATCGCATGACGACCGCGAGAGTCTGGTTCATCACCGGCGCTTCACGAGGCCTGGGCAGAGCGTTCACCGAGGCGGCCCTGGCCGCCGGGGACCGCGTCGTGGCCGCGGCCCGCAACACCGAACCCCTCGTGGCCCTGGCCGACGCGTACCCGGACGCACTCGTCCCGCTCCCGCTGGACGTCTCCGACCGCCGGGCCGTGTTCGAGGGCGTGGACCGCGCGGCCGCCGCCTTCGGTCGGCTCGACGTCGTGGTCAACAACGCCGGAGGGCTGCTCTACGGGATGGTGGAGGAAGCCTCGGAGGAACAGATCCGGGCGCATCTGGACGTCAACCTCTTCGGCGCGGTCTGGGTGGCCCAGGCCGTCCTGCCGCACCTGCGCGCGCAGGGCTCCGGCCGCATCCTTCAGGTCACCTCGATGGGCGCCGGCGGCGGCATGGCGTCCGTCGGCTTCTACGGTGCGGGCAAGGCCGCGCTCAGTTCGGTCAGCGAGGCGCTGGCGATGGAGGTCGAGCCGTTCGGCATCAAGGTCACCGTCGTGGAGATGGGCGGCTACGACACCGGCCTGTTCACCCAGGGCACCACGGCGACCGAGGCCCTCCCGCACTACGGTCCCCTGCGCGCCGAACTCGCCGAGATGTGGGGCGAGGAGGCCGGGCCGCCCCCGAGCACGGCCGCCCCCGTCATCATGGAACTGGCCGCACTGCCTGAACCGCCCCGGCGCCTCGTCGTCGGCGGCCGGTCCTACGACCAGGTCCAGGAACTGAACCGGGCCAGGGCCGGGCTCTACCAGGCATGGGAAGCACTCAGCCGCAAGGCCCCCGGCTGACCGGAGCGGTACGCGGGCCTCCCTCCCCGCGTCACCGCCCCCTCAGGGGTGGCCCTCGGAGGGGTCAGCCCAGCAGTTCCTCGACGAGGTCGGCGGCCCTCGCCGTGCCGCCCTCGGCCCGAGCCTCCGCGCGCAGCAGCGCCGAGCGACGAGCGACCGCCGGGTCGTCGACGAGCTCGGCGAGGGCGGTCCGCAGCGCCTGGGCCGTGGCGTCGTCGGTGTCGATGCGGCGGGCCACACCGAGCTCCACGAGCCGGTCGGCGTTCATGAACTGCTCCGCGCCCTGCGGGACGGCGATCATCGGGACCCCGGTGAACAGCCCTTCTGAGCTGCCGCCCATGCCCGCGTGGGTCACGAAGGCGTCGGCCTGCTCCAGGATCGCCAACTGGGGTACCCAGGAGTGCACTTCGACGTTGGACGGGATGACACCGAGCTCCCGCCGGTCGGTGCGCCTGCCGATCTGGAGCACCACGTGCCAGCCGGGCAGGTCGCCGTACGCGGCCAGGCACTGGCGGTAGAACTCGGGGCGGTCGGTGTACGCCGACCCCAGGGAAACCAGCAGGACGCGCTCCGCGTCGGCGGGACGGGTCCAGGCCGGCTCGCCGTCACGCCGGCCGAGGCACGGGCCGACGAACGTCACCGTGTCCGTGTCGACGTCCTCGCCGTGCGGCTGCATCGCCCGGGGGATCAGGGCGAGGGTGTTCGCGGGGCGGCCGCAGAAGACGTCCATGTCGGTGGTGGACGCACCGCACCCGGCGAGCCACCGGCCGAACCTCGCCCGGTACGCGTCGGCGCCCGGCAGGGTCCAGAGCTGCGCCGCCACGTCCTGTCCGTAGCTCTCCCAGCCCACGATGGTCGGGGACAGCTGCATGAGAGGACGGTTCTGCGACTCGGCCAGCACCCGCGCGGCGTACGCGCCGATGTCGTACAGGTAGAGGTCCGCGGGGTCGTCGTCGTAGACGGCCCGCAACTGCGGGAGAGCCTGGACACCCTCGTCGAGGAAAAGGCTCATCGCGGCGATGGGGTCGTCGGGCCAGTTGTTGTCGACGACCGGCAGCACGGAGCCGTACGGGACGAGCTCGGCACCGGTGGCCTCGATCCGCTCGGCCACCATCGGATCGTTGGCGTAGGTGACCCGGTGGCCGCGGGCCACCAGCTCACGGATGACCTCAAGGCTCGGCAGGACGTGGCTGACGGCGGGGATGCCGACCATCGTGATGTGTGCGCGGCGACGGGACATGGAGGATCACTCATTTCAGGTCTACGGCGGAAAGGACACGGCGGACCGGTGCGTCGGCCACCCCGGCGGAGGTGCCGGGTCGTGGGCGCGCACACGGACGTGCCGGACGAGGGCGGGGCGCTGCCCCGTCCGCGTCAGCCGTAGATCTGGAGGAAGTTCATGCCGGAGACCGTAGCCCGCGTCCGGGCCCCGCGCACCTGGATTTCGGTGCGCCGCCGTACGCCGCTCCGCGGCGGTGTCATACGGGCGGGGCCGCGGCTTCGAGCGCGTCGACGCTGCCCGACATGAGGGTCCGCACGTGCTCGGTGATGTGCTCCGCCGGCCAGTCCCACCAGGCCACCGCGAGAAGCCGGGCGATGTCCCGCTCGCTGTAGCGGGTGCGCAGGAGACGCGCCGGATTGCCGCCGACGATCCCGTAGTCGGGCACATCCTTGGTGACCACGGAGCCGCTGCCGATGATCGCGCCGTGTCCGATCCGCACCCCGGGCAGCACCGTGGCGCTGTGGCCGAACCAGACGTCGTGGCCGACGACGGTGTCTCCTCGGCCCGGGAGGCCGGTCAGCAGGTCGAAGTGGTTCGCCCATGACCCGCCCATGGTCGGGAACGGGAAGGTGGACGGACCGTCCATCCGGTGGTTGGCGCCGTTCATGATGAACCGCACCCCCGTGCCCAGCGCGCAGAACCTGCCGATGACCAGCTTCTCCGGGCCGTAGTGGTAGAGCACATTGCGCGTCTCGAACGCGGTGGGGTCGTCCGGGTCGTCGTAGTACGAGTACTCCCCCACCTCGATCAGCGGGGACTTCACCAGGGGTCTGAGCTGCACCACCCGCGGCTGGCCGGGCATCGGGTGGAGCACGGTCGGATCGGCCGGCACTGACATGCACGATTCCTTACGGGGGCGGGACGGGCGGGGGACCAGTCCCATGATCGTGCCGCCACCCCCGTCGCGACACCGGATTACCGGCGCGACGGCGAAGCCGCTCCCTCGCCGCACCCCACTCCGCTCCCACGCCACTCCCACTCCCCCCGCGCGATGTGCAACCCTCCAGTTGCTCCCGAACCAGTAACGTGCAACTCTGGAGTTGCACCAAATGGCAGCACCCACCGACCGGGACCACCGGCAGGGGCCGCTGACAGCATTCACAGACGAACTCAAGGAGTCATCCCATGAGCGAGGACCGGATCGAACGCGAAACCCTCATCGAGGCGTCCCTTGACCGGGTCTGGTCACTGGTGGCGCAACCCGGGTTCTGGGTGGCCGACAAGGCGAGCCTGCCCGGCACCGTGGCCAGGGAGGGCGAGTCACTGGTGGCCAAGAACTCCGAGCACGGCGATTTCCCGGTACGGGTGGAGAAGGTGGAGCCGCCGACGTATCTGGCATACCGCTGGACCAGCGCGTTCCCCGGCGAGGAACTGCGCGAGGACAACAGCACCCTGGTGGAGTTCACCTTGACCCCGGAGGGCCAGAAGACGCGGCTGCGCGTCGTCGAGAGCGGGTTCACGGCGCTGGCCGGGTCCGAGGAGCTGCGCAGCCAGAACCTCAAGGACCACACCGAGGGCTGGCCGATGGAGCTCGGCGCACTGAAGAAGCGCGCCGAACAGCCTTCCGCGTGACGGAGGAACACCCCGACGCCGCCGATGACGCCGACGCCACCGGGGCCGTCGACAGCGTCCTCGGCGCGCTGGCCGACCCGACGCGGCGCAGGCTGCTCGATCTGCTCGCGGCCCAGGGCGAGGCCACCGCGACGTCGCTCGCCGGACAGCTCCCCGTCTCACGTCAGGCGGTGGTCAAACACCTCACCGTGCTGGACGCCGCCGGACTGGTCTCCGGGGGCCGGGTCGGACGCGAGGTGCGGTACTCGGTGCGGCCCGCCGCACTGAACGCGACGGCCCGCTGGATGGCCGGACTGGCAGCCGACTGGGACCGGCGACTGGCGAACATCAAGAGCGTCGCGGAGGCGGCCGAGCGGGAATCGCGCTGACGACCCGCCCCGCAACAGCACCGCTCCCACCGGGCCGGCAGCCCGGTGGGAGCGGCTGCCCGATGTGGCTGCCCGGTGGGATCGGAAGGCCGGCGGGAGCGCAAGGCCGATCAACGCGCAGAGCCGATCAACGCCGCAGGCGGGTCAGGGCTGGAGCGGCATGGTCCAGCAGTTGGACGTGGCCGGCCGGCCCGCGAGGCGGTCGGTCAGCCACGAGATCGCGTCGCCCTGGTCGGTGATGAGCGGGACCACGTGGTTGGTGAGGAGTTTGTCGCCGAGGTTCGGCAGGATGATGGCGTCATAGGTGATGTTCGCGCCCTTGCCGCACCAGTCCACCGCCAGCCGGCGGGCCTGGGCGTGGGGAACGATGTCGTCCTGGACGCCGGTCGCCAGGCGCACCGGTCCCGCGGGCTTGAGGTTGCCGATGCGCTGCTCGTCGAGAGCGGCCTGCGCGCGGGGCTCGGCCGCGATGACGTCACCGATGGACTTGCCGCTGTTGGTCCACTTACTGCTCTTGGCGAAGCCGTAGCCGAGGATCGCGTCGCCGACGCACATGGTCGAGGCGTCCTTCAGCGCGGCCTTGCCCGCGGCGTTGATGTTGGCCTCGACGACGCTCCGGACGTCGGGGTCGGCCTGGGCGAAGCCGTTGATCGACCAGGCCAGCGCGCCGGCGAGGGCGCTGCCGTCTATGCCCTTCATGACCGCGGTCAGATCGGCGGGCGGCGCACCGGAGTACGTGCCGGCCAGTTCGACGTCGGGTGCGTAGGAGGGCTGTAGTTCGGCGGCTGCGGCACTGGCCCCGCCGCCCTGGCTGTATCCGTACAGCCCCGTGCGCGACTCGGCGGTGATGGACGCGCCGGGCACGGCGTGTGCGGCGCGGGCCGCGTCCAGCAGGGCGTGCCCCTCGTCGACGCGGTTGACGTAGGTGTGGAGCCGGTCGGTCGCGCCGAGTCCGACGTAGTCGGTGACGACGACCGCGGTACCGGTTGAGAGGAGGCGGTAGATCGCCAGGGCCTCGTAACCGACCGACAGCGTCTCACCGTTCAGGGTCAGCGGGTACTGAAGCGCCATCGAGGGCGCGCACTGGTCGCCCTGGCCCATCGTGCCCGCGGCCACCGCAACCAGCGGACGCGGCCCGCCGCCCTTCCAGGCGGCCGACGGCTCGATGTAGGCACCGGTCACCGCGGCCGGCTGCCCGTTGGAGTCGGTCGACCTGTACATCAGCCGGGTGGCCGTGCCGGGCATCGGACGCCCGTCCAGCCCCGGAATACCCAGCCCCAGAGGGAGCGGCTCCTGACGGATCAACGCACCATTGGTGGCAGGCAGCTCGGCGGGCGGATTGTAGAAGTCCGGGATGGTCACGCCCCGGGAAACCACGGGCTCCGCCCCGTCGACGGCAGTGGCGGGTACGGCGCAGGTGACCGCACAGGCCGCCGCGGTCACGGCGACGGCCAGCACGCGCACAGCGCCGGGACGTCGCGTACGACTGGGGAAAGTCGCCGGGTTCGCGGCATGGAAGGTGGAACGCAAACGGGTGCTCTTGCGGCTCACAGCTCACTCCTCGCTCTGCTCCGAATGCAGGTGAGCGCAAGCTAGCAGCGGAACTTACCGAAGGTAACCCATCAGTAAGTTACGCCTCGGTAACCATTCACCGGATGCCGATCCGGGTCCGGGCCCCGCCTCACGGATGAGCCCGACGAGGCGACCACCACCCCAATGACCCGCACTCACCCTCCACCGTCAACTCCGCGCAGGATGTCCACCCGGAAGAGTTACTTGCGCAAACACACACAGCCCCCGCCTGCCCCATGGGCCACCCAACGCCGCCTCTCGCTGGTCCAAATCAGGCCATGCACACTCGAACACCCCTGGATCGGCCGGCGTTGAAGTTAATCTGCATCCATGGTTCTTGAATGGTGGGAGTTGGCGATAGCAATCATCAGCGCGGTCGCCGCTGTCATTGCGACCGCCCTCGAAGTGCGTGAGCGGTTGAGCCGCAGACGCACCCCCGCCCCCTCCCCCGCCCCTCCCTCGCCGGAGCCGGATGGGCGCTACGACGTCTTCGTCTCCTACACCGAAGCGGACAGCGAGTCGGCGGAGCTGCTGGCCTCGCGGCTGCGCACCGAAGGGCTGCGAGTGTTTCTGGCCGCCTGGATCGGCCCGGGGCTGGTGGAGAGTCTGGAGAAGGAGGGGGCCCTGCTCGCCTCTGCCAACGGGGTCCTGCTCTTCAGCGGCGCGACCATGAACGACTCCGCGATCCGCGACGAGTACGCCGCACTGCTCCAGCGTGCCCATTCCGGCGGACAGCGGTTCATCCCGGTGCTGGTGGAGGACGTGGAGCTGCCGCCCTTCGCCCGTATCCGCCGGCCACTGGACCTTCGCAACCCCGGCACCCCCGAGTTCGACGAGCGCCTCGCCTCATTGGTGCGGGCCGTGCGGCCGCGGAGTGATGCCTCCTGATCGACGTCTTCATCTCCCACGCCCAGGAGGACGGCGCATGGGCGGGCGATCTCGCGGACAGGCTGTCCCGCAACGGCCTCAGGGTCTTCTTCGACGAGTGGGACGTGCTGCCCGGGGACGTGATCGTGCACCGGCTCGACACGGCGGTCCGTGAAGCCGCGTGCGCCATCGCCGTCATCAGCCCGGCTTCAGCCGCCTCGCCACGGGCACTTGAGGAGTACGCCGCCCTGGCCACCGCCGGAGCCGAGCGCGGCCTTCGCTTCATCCCGGTACTGATCGGCGAGGTCCGCCTCCCGCCCTTTGCCGCCAACCGGGTATGGCGGGACTTCCGGAGCCTCGGTGAGCGGGAGTACGACGAGAAGGTCGGGGAACTCGCCGCTGTCATCCGGAGCGAGGCGGCGCGGCCCGCCCCGGCCGGGTCCGGTGGACCGGCATGCGAGGAGAACATCGCGGCGGCACTGCCGTCGGCACCCCGCCCCCTCACCGAGCCGGACCAGCACGCGTTCGTGGTCTGCTACGCCTCGGCCGACGCGGCGTACGGCCGGGCGCTCGTCGAGCAGGTGAGAGCGGCCGGGATGACAGTCTGGTCGGTCGCCGATCTCCGCCCGGGAGACGCCCAGTTCTGGAAGATCCGGCAGCAACTGGCGTACGCGAGCGCCGTCGTCGTACTGATGTCGCCGCAGGCCCAGGACTCCGACGACATCACCCGCATGATCCTCGAAGCGATGCTGCACCAGCGCCCCCTGTTCCCTGTCCTGCTGGACGGGGAACGCAACTACCACCTGGCACACACCTGGTACGTCGACGCGCGGAACGGCCGGCTGCTGCGCCCGGACGAACTCGGCCTGCTCCGAGCGCTGGACGGCTCGGCGGGCGCCGTACTCCCGGGTGAGCCGCCCCCGGCGCTCCCGGCCCCGCTCGCACATCCTCCGGTGGGAACCGTGCGGGTGCCGGCCACGGTCTCGATCGATCGGATCAACTCCTGCTTGGCCGAAGGGGAGTTCGCGCACGCTGATCTCCAGACCACCGCCGTGCTGCTGGAGGCTGCGGACCGGCTCGACGAGGGATGGACGGGTGCGCGGGACGCTCGCCGGATCCCCGTCGAGGTGCTGGCCGGTATCGACGCGGTCTGGTCGGATCATTCGCACGGAAGGCAGGGCTTTCGCGCACAGGCGGCACTGTCCCGGGTACGCCGTGCACGGCACGCGGATTTCCTCGCGCTGTCGGTGGCCTGCGGATGGCGGGATTCCGTCGAGAGCAGCATTCCGCAGGGGTACCACGAGTTCACCGGATCGGCGGGCCACGGTCCGCGCCGGGGGTTCTATCCCACCCTGCGCAATCCGCAGAACGAGCGTTTTCTCGACTGGTACGACCAATGGGTGACCACGGTGCTGGCAACGCACACGCACGCCCTGAGCAAGGGGATCAACCGGTGAAGTTCATCGTATATCTGATCGCTGCTTCGGTCGCGATCCTGATCGACATCTATACCGACCGGGACGAAGCCTTCACACTGGTGAACTTCGTCGGCGTCGCCGTACTCGTGCAACATATTTCGAAACGGAAGCGCGAGCGCAAAGAACGCGGCGCACGGAAATGGAGAGACAATCCAGTGATGATGCCCCTTGCCACGGGATACCTGGCCATCGTCGTTGTTTCGGCCGGGCCGTTGACCGCCGTCGGAGCGGTCGCGATTCTGGCGGCGGCCGCTCTCATCGGCTGGCTCGGATACCGGAGCATTCCGTCGGACCGGGTCGGTGTCGTGCGCCGACGGTACGGGCGCACCCATCCGGAGTTCCGCAACATCACGCCGTACAGCACCCGGGGAGTACGGGCACAAACCCTTTTGCCGGGCCGCTCCAACTGGGTGCTCCCCGCCCTGAACGAGGTCCGTTTCCTGCCCCGCACACAGGTGGCGGAGGGCAGGATCGGCCTGGTCACGGCCAAGGAGGGAAGGATCCGGCCGGCGGACCGGTCCCTGGGGCTGTCCGTCGTGTGCGACAACTTCCAGGACGGCCGGGCCTTCCTGCTGAACGGGGGTGAACAGGGCAGGCAGGCCGATACGCTGGCCCCTGGCCAGTCGTACTACATCAATACGGATCTGTTCGAGGTCGAGCAGGTCGAGCGTGTCTACGTTCCGCCCGGCACGATCGGACTGGTGAACGCGAAGGCGGGCCGGATCCGGCCGCCGGAGCGCATCTTCGGACCCCATGTGGAATGCGAGGACTTCCAGAACGGCGGCCGCTTCCTCGCCGGTGGCGGTGAGCAGGGCAGGCAAATGGCCATCCTCCAGGGCGGGGCGTATTACAGCATCAACCCGGTGTTGTTCGACGTGATCACCGTCGAGACCGTCGAGAAGGCGAGCGGGGGTGAGCTCTCCGCGGAGCATCTTCAGGAGATCTCCATTCCGGTCGGCTATACCGGCGTGGTGATCACCCTCGACGGTGCGGCCCCGGAGTCACCCGATCAACTCGGTCCGCGCGTGGACGGTCATCAGGGTTTCCGGCTGCCGTGGGTGTTCCTGCGGAACGGCGGGCACCGGGGCGTGCAGGAGGAAACCCTGGGAGAGGGCACCGTCAGTGCCCTCAATCCCTATTTCGTTCGCGTCGTGCTGATCCCGACCCGTCTCCTCATCCTGGAATGGAACGACAAGTCCCCGGAGAAATCACGGAACTACGACGCGCATCTGAATCGGATCGCGGTCACCGTCCAGGGTCACCGGCTGTTCGTGGACATGAGCCAGACCCTGCAGATTCCGCAGCAGTCCGCTCCCGGGCTGGTCAGCAGGAACGGCGGCGGCCGGGCATCGGGCGTCGGCGGACTGGACCGGGACCCGCTTCCGGTCCAGCGCTTCGTCGAGCGGGTGCTGGGTGCCATCGTCGTCTCGTACTTCAACGAGATCGCCGCCGCGGCCACGGTCAAGGAATTCCTCGAAACGTACGCCGAGACCCGCACCAACCTCACCTCGCGCGTACGCAGCGCGCTTCAGGGGTGGGGTGTGGAGGCCCGGATCACCACCCTGGGCGAATTCGAGGCCCAGGACCCATCACTCAACGAGGCCATGAAGAGGCCGGCCCATGAGCAGATGCGCGGTGAACTCCTCGACGTGGCGCTGGAGAACGCGGAACGGGAGGACGCGATCGACGCGGTACGCGTACGGGGCGAGAGCCGGCGCGCGGCCGTGGAGCTCAAGGCCCGCATCGAGCTGCTCGGGCTGAACAACGTGGTGGTGCTCGAAATGCTCGAACAGATCACGAAGGCACCCGTACCGCAGTTCATCGGTGGCGGCGATCTCTCCGCCTACCTCGAAACACAGCCGATGGCGAGGCTGGGAGAGTTGCTGGACCGGATGAAGAAGCTGCAGGCGGACAGCTCGACCGAAGAGGCGGTGGCGCCCTCGCTGCCCGAGGCAGCCGCCACAGCCGTACCGGCACAACAGGACGCCACGGCCGTTCCGGCACAGCAGAACGTCACAACCGAACAGGCGTAGCAGGAAGCAGGAAGCAAACACCGGAGGCGGTTGCGCGGACTCCGGGGAGCGCAAGTTCCCTATTCTGGGGGCGAGCTGATCGCCCGATGCCTCACGCACCCTGGAGTTCACCATGTCCCGACCGGCGAACGACGCCACCTCCCTGCACATCGACACCAGCAAGCCGCATCCCGCACGGATGTACGACTGGTTCCTCGGCGGCAAGGACAACTACCCGGTGGACGAGGCGATGGGCCGGCAGATGCTCGCACTCGAACCGGGCATTCCGGTGATGGCGAAGGTGAACCGGGCCTTTATGCACCGCGCCACCCGCTGGCTGTCGGGCCAGGGCGTTCGGCAGTTCCTCGACATCGGGACGGGGATACCCACCGAGCCCAACCTCCACCAGGTGGCCCAGCGGTCCGTACCCGCCACGCGGGTCGTCTACTGCGACAACGACCCGATCGTGCTGGCCCACGCCGAGGCTCTGCTGAACGGCAGCCCGGAAGGTGCGATCGACTACGTGCAGGCCGACGCCCGCGATGTGGACGCCATCCTCGAACACGCCGGCAGGACACTGGACTTCAGCGAGCCGGTCGCGCTCTCCATGATTGCGCTTCTGCATTTCGTGAGCGACGAGGACGGCGCCTACGAGCTGATGAGCAGGCTGACCGGCGTGCTGGCGCCGGGCAGTCATGTGGTGATCTCACACCTCACCGCCGACTTCCATCCGGAGAAGGCCCAGAAGGTCGACGAGATGTACAGGGCCAACACGCTCACGCTGGCGCCGCGCAACCGCGCCCAGTTCGCCGCGTTCTTCGACGGACTGGAGATCGTCGAGCCCGGCATCGTGGCCGCCGAGGCATGGCACCCCGAGCTCGGCGAACCGGTTCCCGGCCAGGAGGACATCATCAGCGCGGGGTACGTGGCGGTGGGCCGCAAACCGTAAGGCCCGCCGGCATCACCGGCCGCCGCTCCCCACCGTAGGGGGAGCGGCGGCCGCCCCGACAGGCTGCGGCCGCCGGGCTGCCCCCAGGGCATATACCAGCCGAACAGGGGCAGTTCAGGCGTGGCGCGGCAATGTGTGCGATTCGCACGGTGATCTGTCGCATCATCACCACTCCTTCACCGCACGGCACTTGACGTTCACCGACCCCCCGTGCAACCACCCGGCGGACGAGGGCCCGTCCGGAACGGTCGCCATCGCTAATCGGATCTAACCTTTCCGCAACGGCCACCCAGCAACCGACGATTCGTCAACGCAGGGTAAAGCGGGGCACACGGGTCTTCCACATGGGTGACTGAGAGCTCGCCAGAAGGGGCGTGAGCAGCCGTTTAGAGGGATTCCGCCGAGGCGTACCAGCGATTCCGCTTACCCTTGTGGAGTTCACCGTCCGGCCTTTTTTGACCGAGCGGGATCGCTTCCGCGCCGCTAGATGAGCGCAAACTTTCGACGATGCAGGCATCGGTAGTTAGGTGCTACGGCATAGGATCAGGCCGCGTCACTGGAGCCCCGCCCGCCCCGCTTGTCCCATCTGCAACTGTGCACACGATGCACCAGCGTCCCTACCGTTACCCCCACACCCCGTTAACAGGTATCTGCGTGTCACCGATACTCAGCACCGGTTCCGGCGATGGAGCCGCGCAGTGAAAATCAATCGTCGTCTCGTCCTGCTCGTCACCGCACCGCTCACCGTTGCGGTCACCTTCTCGGTTCTGGCACTCGCGCCCGCGACCAATCAGGCGCTCCAGGCCGACCGGCTGACGGAGATGGTCGATGTCGCCGCAGCCGCCGGTGACTTGACACACCAGCTACAGCGTGAGCGAGCAGCCGCCACCGCATCGGTCTCCAAACAGGGATCCTCGGACGCGTTCCAGACGAGTTCCAGCGCGACCGACAAGAGCATCACCACCTTCAACAGCAAGATCGGCCAACTGTCCGAAGTCCCCGGCAGCGCACAGGCCGCGCTGGACCGCATCAAACGCTTCATGGACGAACTGCCCGCCCTGCGCGCCCAGGTGCGCTCGGGCAGCAGCACCATCTCCGCGCTCGCCTTCGGCTACCGGATCGTCATCGCCGACCTCAACGGCTACCGCGACGGCATCGCACAGGCCGACGGTGTCGACGCGGACATCGCGGACCGGATCCGCGCCGCCGCCGCCCTGTCCGAGGCCGCCGAGCACACGGCTCAGCAGCAGGTCACGGTGATGAGGGCGCAGGCCGCCGGCGGCTTCACGGTCGCCTCGCAGCGAACGTTCGACGCCAGCCGGCTGGGCTACACGGAGTCGACCGGTGCCATGTTCGGCCTCGGCCCCGGCGAGTGGCGGACCTGGCTGGAGCGCACCCTCTCCGGCCCGAAGGCGCTGGAGGCCCGACGGCTCGAGGACCAGATCGGGCGCACCGGCACCAGCAAGGGCATCGATGTCACCCCGCAGGCGTGGCAGAAGGCCTCCGGTGACCGTCAGACCCTGCTGCGCTCGGTGGAGAAGAGGATCGACGCGTCCGTCTACGCGACGGTCTCCAAGGAGCGCACCAAGCTCATATGGACCGCCGGCGCCGAGGTCACCCTGGTGCTGCTGACCCTGGTGGGCGTCGTCATCGTCGCCGTCCGCCTGGGACGCGTCATGATCCGGCGGCTGCGCGATCTGCGCAATGCCGCGCACGAGGTCGCCCACACCGGACTCCCCGCCGTGATGAGCGAGCTGTCCCGGCCGGGCGCGCTGAGCGGCTCGACACCCGAGCAGGTCGCGGAGCGGTCGGGCAACCCGGTCCGCACCACGGGCGGGGACGAGATCGGCGAGGTCGGCGAGGCGTTCAACGCCGTCCATCACGAAGCCGTCCGACTTGCCGCCCAACAGGCCCGGGTTCACGAACAGTTCGCAGAGACGCTGGTCCGTGTCGCCCGCAGGGGCGCGCAGTTGACCAGCGTCATGGTGTCGGAGCTCGACACCGTGCAGCGCGACGAGGCCGACCCCGAGCGCATGCAGACGCTCTTCGCCCTCGACCACCTCGCCATCCGCATGGAACGCAATACCAACAACCTTCTGGTGCTGGGTGGTTACGGCAACGCCCGGGTTCGTTCGGCCGACATCGGCTGCTCCACCGTCATCGTGGCGGCGGCCCAGCAGATCGAGCGGTTCGACCGCGTCTCCCTCGGCGTGATCGAGTCGGGAATCGGCATCGCCGCCCGTGCCGTTCACGACGTGGCGCACATCCTGGCGGAACTCCTCGACAACGCGACCCGGTTCTCCCCTCCCGACCTACAGGTCGGGGTCGCCGTATGGCGGCTGTGGGACCGGGCCGTGGTGCAGATCGTCGACGAGGGAGTGGGGATCACCGCCGAACGCCGTGCCCTCCACAATGCCGCGCTGCGCGAGCCGCAGGCGGGCATCGGGGACGTACGGTCCATGGGTCTGCACGTGGTGGCACGGCTCTCGGCGCGTCACGGCATCGTTGTCGAACTGCGCGACTCCTCCGGGCCCGGCACCATCGCCGAGGTCACCCTGCCCGCCAACGTGCTGTCCGAGATCCCGCAGGAAGCCCTGCCGGCGCAGGGCACGCCCGGCGAGGACCGCGGCGACAGCCGCGGCGACGGCGTCCGCTACGAGGCACCCCGTCCGATCACCGCACACGGACAGCCAGGCCGCCGGCAGCCGGGCAACGTGGGCGGGCGGCCGGCCCGCCCCGTCGGCGCGGGTATCGGCGTCCGGGCGGGCGGTGCTCCCGCAGCCGCGGCGGAGTCCCCTCACCCGGGCAACGGGGGTGCCGCGTCCGGCGGCACCGACGGGCGCGGCGGCCCCTACGGCGCCGGTTCCGACACCGACGCGCGCGAGCGCGCCACCACCGCGGCCCCGCATCCCGTGCACGACGAACCCGTCTCGCGCATCGCCGGAGTGAGCTCCTCCGGTCTGCCCCTGCGGCAGCGCAACACGCCCCAGCAGTGGCCCACCCTGGGCAAACGGGGCGGCACCGATCAGCGGTCCGGCGCCGCCGCACCGCGGCCGTCGCCCCGCCGCCGGGACTCCCGGCAGGTCTCCGACGTCCTCGCGGCCTACGCCCAGGGCATCAACCGGAGCACGAACCCCCGCGGGCGTTCCGCCACCGACGACGACACCGAACGGACCAAGAAATGACCTCACCCACCGACCTGAGCTGGATCCTGAGCGACTTCGCCGGACGCATTCCGGAAGTCACCCAGGCGATAGCCGTGTCCGTGGACGGACTCGCGCTGGCCTACACCGGTGTGGAGCGTGACGACGCCGACCGGCTGGCGGCCATCGCCTCCGGCGTCGTCAACCTGCTCTCCGCCGCGGCGCAGTTGACGAACACCGACCCCGTCGAGCACAGCCTCACCGCGATGGAGGGCGGCTATATGTTCTCGATGGCCGTCTCCAGCGGCGCCTCGCTCCTGGTGACCACCACCAGGGACGCGGACATCGGCGAGGTCAGCTACATGATGTCCGAACTGATCAACCAGGTCGGTGACTCGCTGTCTCCTCACGTCCGCACCCCGAGCCACTCGCCCACTCGCTGACCCCCCGCGGTTCCCCCACCGCCGCACCCGGCCCGTCCGCCGCCCCGCTCGGCGGCCGCGTCAGCCCGTTCTGCCCCCTCCTCCCGATAAGAGCCCTCATGTTTTTCGACATATCCCTTGCACGTCACCGCAGATTCCGGCCGCTGACGGCAGCCGCCCTCGCCCTCGGTCTGGCAGCCGCCAGCGGGTGCAGCAGCGACAGCGGCGCCAGTGACACCACCGTGAAGGTCGGGCTGGTGGCCTCCCTGTCCGGCACCTACAAGCCGGTCGGCACGGACCTGCGAGCCGGCTTCGAGCTGTATCTGAAGACGCACGGCAACAAGCTGGGCGGGCGCAAGGTCGAGCTCATCGTGGCGGACGAGGGCGACGGTCCCCCGACCGCCGTCCCCGCCGCCACCAAGCTGGTCAAGAAGGACAAGGTCGACGTGCTGACGGGCCTCGTCAGCGGTGGCTCGGTCGCCGCGGTGATGCCGCTGGTCAACCAGGCCAAGATCCCGTTCCTGGGGTCGAACGCCCGGCCGCCCGTCAAGGACCTCGAATACGTGTGGACGACGAGCTTCATGTCCGACGAGCCCGGCAAGGCCATCGCCCCGTACGTCAAGGAGAAGGTGAACGGACCGGTCTACGCGATCGGCCCGGACTACCAGGGCGGGTACGACGAACTGCGCGGCTTCACCGATGAGTTCAAGCGGATCAAGGGCAAGCTCGCCAACCCGAACGGCAAGACCACCTGGACGCCGTTCCCGCAGACCACCAACTTCATGCCGTACTTCGCCGACATCGCCAAGACGGACGCCAAGGCGGTGTACTGCTTCTACGCCGGCAAGGCCGCGATCGACTTCGCCAAGCAGTACGCGCAGTCCGACGTCGCCGATCTGCCGCTGTACACGGCCTTCGTCACCGAGGGCAGTGTGCTGCAGGCCCAGGGCAACGCGGCGAAGGACATCTACTCGGTCCTGAACTACGCGCCCGACCTCGACAACGCTGCCAACCGCAAGTTCGCCGCCGACTGGACGGCCGAGTACGACACGCAGCCGACCACGTACGCGATGTCGTCCTACGACGCGGCCGGCGTACTCGACAAGGCGATCGCCGACGCCGCGAAGGACGGTGACGTCACGTCGAAGACCATCAACAAGGCCATCGCCGGCCTGGGTCAGATCGACAGTCCGCGCGGCGCCTGGGAGTTCGGCGAGAAGGCGCACTCGCCGGTGCAGACCTGGTACCTGCGTCAGGTGCGGCCGGACGGCAACCAGCTCGCCAACGTCATGGTCCAGGACCTGGCGACACTCGGCGGCTGACATGGAGCTTCTTGATGCCCACCTCATGCCGGCGGTGGACGGGGTGGCCTACGGGCTGCTGCTGTTCGTGGTCGCCGCCGGTCTGAGCCTCGCGTTCGGCACCGCCGGCGTGCTGAACCTCTCGCACGGCACGCTGTACGCGATCGGCGCCTACACGGGCGCCGAGCTGAGTGACGGAACCTGGGGCGGCCTCGTCCTCGGGCTGGCCGCCGGAACCGCGGCTGCGGCCCTCGCCGGGGCGGGGCTGTCCGCCGCGACGGTTCCGCTCGCCCGGCGTGGGCATCTCGCTCAGGCACTGCTGACCTTCGGCATCGCCCTGGTCGGCGGTGATCTGCTCATCCAGTTCTTCGGGGCGGACGAGCTCCCGGTACGCGTCCCCCAGGTGCTCGACACCTCCGTGAGGCTGCTGGGCCACCGCTATCCCGCCTACCGGCTCTGCTTCATCGTGATGGCCGTGCTGCTGGCGGTGTCCGGTACGTGGGTGCTGACCCGGACCCGCGTGGGGGCGGCGGTACGGGCCTCCGCCGACGACCCGCAGATGCTCGCGGCCACCGGCCACAGCCCCCGGGCGGTGCACACCGGCGTCCTCGCGGCGGCGGGGGCGCTGGCCGGTGCCGCGGGCGTGCTCGGGGCGCCGATCATCGGCCCCGGGCCCGGCACGTCCGAGAACGTGCTCATGCTCTCCCTCGTGGTGGTCGTCCTCGGCGGGCTGCGCTCGCTGTGGGCGACGTTCTTCGCGGCGATCGCCGTGGGCGAGGTCCAGACGCTCGGCGTCTCGGTGCTGCCCGAACTGGCGCCGTACCTGCTCTTCGCCGCGATG
The DNA here is from genome assembly GCF_040655445.1 of Streptomyces sp. NPDC050423. Taxonomy (NCBI): domain Bacteria; kingdom Bacillati; phylum Actinomycetota; class Actinomycetes; order Kitasatosporales; family Streptomycetaceae; genus Streptomyces; species Streptomyces sp. NPDC050423. The sequence goes on along the minus strand of NZ_JBFAJY010000067.1, from coordinate 3,005 downwards.
GCGGCGGTGCTGGTGTTCCGCTCCCGCTTCGCGGAACCGGCGACGGTGCACGGCCCGCAGGACCCGGACCCGGTGGCCCGGCTCCGCCGCCACCTCGCCGCACGGCTGGGGGCGCGCCGGGCCGCGGCGACGACCGGTCCCGCGGAGGAGGCAGCCGGCGGTATGGGGAGCGGTACGGGCGACGCGAGATCCCCGGGCGGTCCCGGCGGTCCCAGGGGGTACGGCGGGACCGGCAGGCTCGGCGGGTTCGTGCGCGGGGCCGCGTGGCGGCAGGCCGCGCCGCTGCTCGTCCTTCTCGTCCTGCTGATCGCGCTGCCGGGGATGCTCGACTCGTACAGCATCTCGCTGGCCGGCTCCGCCCTGGCTCTGGGGCTCCTCGCGGTCAGTGTCACCATCCTCACCGGCTACGCCGGACTGCCCACACTCGGGCAGACCGCGCCGTTCGCCGTGGGCGCGTACGCCACCGCGAATCTCGCGGACGCCGGGTGGACGGTCGGACCGGTCCAGATCGTGCTGTCGGCACTCGCCGCAGCCGTGTTCTCGGCGGTGACGGGGCCCGCCGTGATCCGGGCGCGCGGCACCACCGTGCTGATGATCACGCTCGCCGTCGGTGAGCTGACCAGCGCGGTCATCAACCAGGTCAAGTCCGTCACCGGTGGCGCCGACGGTCTGGTCGGCTTCCCGTCCACCCAGGCGCTGTGGGGCGGTGAGGGGATGACCGAGGAGAGCGACCTCTACAACTACGCGCTCGTCGTCGCCGTCGTCGCCGTCGCCGTCACCCTGCTGGTGCTGCGCTCCCCGGCCGGAAAGCTGCTGACCGGTACCAGGGGCGCCGAGGCGCGCATGCGCGCCTCGGGGCACCCCGTGGGGCGCTATCTGCTGGTGGCCCACGTCTGCGCCGGTGCACTGGCCGGCGTCGGCGGCTCGCTGATGGTCAGCGTCCAGCAGTACCTCTCCCCCGCCGACGTCGGCTTCGAGATCGCCGCGTTCGCACTGCTGGCGGTCGTCATCGGCGGCACGACGTCCGTGATCGGCGCTCTGCTGGGTGCCGGACTCATCGTATTCACCCGGGACTGGGTCGCCGGTTCATGGCCCGGTCACGGGCCACTGCTGCTGGGGACGCTGTTCATCGCCGCCGTGTACCTGCTGCCCCGAGGTCTGGCCGGCCTGCTCGGCGGACCCGGCCGGAGCGGGCGTGCGCCGGACGGACGCCGGACGGACGGCGCCCCGTCCACACCCACACCGTCCACACCCTCCACCGCCGGGAAGGTCTCCCCATGACGCCCGCGAAGACCGCCGCACCACCGTCCCCGGTGCTGGATCTCGCCCATCTCACCCGCAGCTACGGCAGCCTCACCGCCGTCGACGACGTGAGTCTGTGTCTCCCCGCGGGCGCCCGGCACGCCGTCATCGGACCCAACGGCGCCGGCAAGACCACGCTGCTCAACCTCATCGCGGGTACGGACCGGGCCGACCACGGCACCATCGCCCTGAACGGCACGGACATCACCCGGACGGCCACCGCCCGACGCAGCCGTCTCGGCATCGCCCGCAGCTTCCAGCAGCCGGCGGTGATCTCCGAACTGACGGTGCTGGACAACGTCGTACTGGCCGGCTGGCCGCACCACCCGAAGCGGCGCGGAGCCTGGCGCAGCCCGTCCCGCTACCGGCTGCACACCGAGTCCGCGGGCCGTCATCTGGAGACCGTCGGCCTCGCGGACCTCGCCCACCGGCCTGCCTCCACCCTGTCCCACGGGCAGCGCCGCATGCTCGACCTCGCCGCCGCGCTGGCGGGCGACCCGCGGCTGCTGCTCCTGGACGAGCCGGCGGCGGGCCTGACCGACGGTGACATCGGCCGGCTGCTCGGCATCCTGGGCGGTCTGCCGGACAGCGTCGCGATCATCCTGGTCGAGCACCATGTCGAGGTCGTCGCCCAACTCGCCACATCGGTCACCGTGCTGGCGGCCGGGCGGGTCCTGGTCACGGGGCCGACGCGGGAGGCGCTCGCCCACCCGGAGGTCCGCGACGCCTACCACAACACGGGCACGACGCCGGACCGCGCACGGGACGACGACGCGGACAGCGTGGCCGCGGAGCCCGCCACGCGCGCCGCCGGCCCGTCCACCACCGACGCGAGAGGATGACCCGGCCCACGATGCTGGAACTCACCGGCCTGACCGCGGGCTACCACGGCGGCACCGTCCTGCACGGTGTCGACCTGTCGGTGCCCGCCGGCACGGTCCACGCCGTCGTCGGCCACAACGGCGCGGGCAAGACCACCCTCGTCCACACCGTCGCCGGACTGATGCGTCCCGGGGCGGGCACCGTCCGGCTCGACGGCCGGGACGTGACGGGCCGGCCCGCACACCGGATCGCCCGCGCCGGGATCGGCCTCGTTCCGCAGGGCCGCCGGGTCTTCGCCGGCCTCACCGTCGCCGAGCACCTGCGGCTGTCCTACCGTCCGCCGCGCCGGGGCGACACCGCGCGCCCGAGCGTGTGGACGCCCGCGCGGGTCCTGGAGCTGCTGCCCCGGCTGGGCGAGCGGCGGGGCAACCGGGGATCGGATCTGTCCGGCGGCGAGCAGCAGATGCTGGCCCTGGCCCGCGCGCTGCTCGGCTCACCGAGCGTGCTGCTGCTCGACGAGCCGACCGAGGGCCTCGCGCCCGCCCTGGTCCGTCAGGTGCACGAGCTGGTCACCACGCTGGCCGACGAGGGCATCGCCGTACTGCTGGTGTCGCCCAGCCCGGCCCAGGCCGCCGAGTGCGCCCATACGCTCACGGTCCTCACCTCGGGACGGACCACGCTTCGGCTGGACGGCGCGGACGCCCGCGCCGATTCCGGCGCCCTGCACGCCGCGCTCGAACTCGCGCCGTCGGCCCCCTGAGGGCCGACCCGGGCGTGCACGGGGGCGGTGACCGGCATCCGGTCACCGCCCCCGTGCACGCTCCGGCCTAGGGCCTGTATTGGGTTGTCACGCGGAAGAAGGAGCGGGGCTGGGTGCGTGC